>DASSSH010000267.1:0-2086 GCA_035708525.1 Candidatus Methylomirabilota bacterium | reverse complement strand
CCCCGTAGAGGCCGACCTTGTCCCGGAAGTATTGGAAGAGGAGGCTCTTGTTGTAGCCCGATCGCACTGCGATCGCGTCCACCGACGTGCCGTGGAAGCCGTGCTCCGCGAACAGGGCCTCGGCGGCGTCCAGGATGATCTCGCGGGTCCTCGCGGCATCGTAGGTGCGCGTTCGTCCACGCCTCCCTACGGATTTCGCCATCTGCGCCTCATTGAAAACTAACCAGTTAGATTTTAGTGGATCGCCGATCGTGGCGACGAGCCGTTTCGCTCAGCTGCTCCTTGCGAGGGGAGGTCCGCGGATCTAGAGCGAACACGCTCGGCTCCGCCGGACCTCCCGATCTCACCAGATCGGGAGGTTCTCTTATGCCCCGACGAATCGGACTGGATCCGCACGATTACGAGCCCAGGTGGCGACGGCGCTGGCGCGAAGACGCGCTCTTCGAAGCCGACCTCGCGCACCCGACGCCGGCCAAGTTCTACAACCTGGTCGAGTTCCCTTACCCATCCGCCGAGGGGCTACTGGATCGGCCGCACGCGGGGAGCCGAGGTGGACTTCCGCGTCGACGGCTCCGACCTGGTTCTGACCGCGTTCACCACGCGGGCCGATACGGTCTTCGGCGTCACGTTCCTGGCAGTGGCACCCGATCACGAGCTCGCGGAACGGGTGGCCGCGCGGCGGGCCGTCAATCCTGCGACGGGGGAGGCCGTGCCCATCCTCGCTGCCGAGCACGTGGTCTCCGGATACGGCACCGGAGTGGTCATGGGCGTTCCCGGTCACGACCAGCGTGACCTCGACTTCGCCGTAGCGCGAGGGCTGCCGGCGGTCACGGCCGTCGAGCCGCCGAGTCCAGTCATCGACCGCGCCTTCACCGAAGACGGGAGGTTGGTCCGGTCGGGCCGGTTCAGCGGGATGCACTCGACCTCGCACGGCCAGCGATCACGGACTGGCTTGAGAGCCGGGGCGTAGGCCGTCCGGCAACTCGGTACCGGCTCCATGATTGGTTGATCTCTCGCCAGCGGTACTGGGGTCCGCCCATACCGATCGTCCACTGCGACCGATGTGGACCGGTCGCGGTCCCGGAGGAGCAGTTGCCCGTGCTCCTCCCCGCGGTGGAAGAGTTCCGGCCGACGGGCACGGGGCTCTCGCCGCTGGCGACGGTCTCGAAGTTCGTCGAGACGCCCTGCCCCGCCTGCCACGCCCCCCGCCAAGCGCGAGGCCGACGTCTCCGACAACTTCCTCGACTCGGCCTGGTACTTGCTCCGCTATCCCTCGAGTCAAGAGAAACAGCGTCCCTGGGATCCGCACCGCGTCGAGGTTCGAGCCCGGCTTCGCGCCGCCGCCGGCATCACCGAGGCGGACGCGGTCAACCTCGCCCTCGATCAACCAGCGGTCGTGAAGCATCTTTTTATGGGGCGTCCCCGCCAGGTCGTCCAAGTGGCCGATCGCTTGATCAACTTGGTCTCGAGGTGAGCTCGGGCTGGCAGACTGGGCGCTCTGGGTGCTGGTGCCGCTGAGGCTCCCGGGCAGTATCGCGGCAGCCGCCAACGCCGAGCGGTCTCCAGCACTAACGCCGAGCGCCGGCCCTGGCCGGGACCATGCGGACGAGAGTGGGCGCTGATCGCGAAGGCCGAGCTCGGGCTGGTAAGAGGTCTGCTGCGTGACCTGGCCAGCTGGCGGCTCCATCCTTCGGTGCAGGCTTGGCGACGAGCTCCGCGCCGCATCGGCGAGGGCCCAGCAAGCCAGGACCTGGGCGACACCGCGGCCGAAGCGCCACAATCCCGCCATGAGCCGCGCCCAGGAGGAGCTGAACCGCCGGATGCTCCGTGCCAAGGACGCGATGGACCTCTCCTACTCGGAGCCGCTCGACGTCCCGAGGCTGGCGCGGATCGCCAATGTCTCTGAGGCGCACTTCATCCGCACCTTCCGCGCGACATTCGGGGAGACGCCCCACCGCTACCTGCAGCGTCGGCGCGTCGAGCGCGCGATGTACCTCCTCGGCCAGACCCAGCACGCCATCACCGACATCTGCTTCGACGCCGGGTTCACGAGTGTGGGCACCTTCAGCCGAACGTTCCGCGAGAT
>DASSSH010000266.1:0-9284 GCA_035708525.1 Candidatus Methylomirabilota bacterium | reverse complement strand
CGGTGAGGAAGCCCAGGCCCGGGATGCGCTGGCCGAAGATGCGCGCGTACCCGGGGGAGAAGAAGCTGTCGATCGCGTCCCAGAAAACGTACAGGAGCCACGACGTGGCGATGGCAGGGACCGTGACGAAAAAGCCGGTGACGAATCGGACCTTGAACCAGTTCGTGAACCGGCCCTGCATGGCTGAGTGATGAGACCACACGGTCCCAGGCAAGTCAAGGAACTGAGGGGAAGAGTGGCGCTCGTCACCGGCGGCGCCGTGCGCGTAGGCCGCGCGATCGCGCTGGCGCTCGGACGCGCGGGCGCCGATGTGGCCATCGGCTACCGCCGATCCGGCGTCCCGGCGCGTCGGACCGTGCGGGAGCTGCGCGCGCTGGGCGTCCGCGCCGTCGCGCTCCATGCCGATCTCGGCCGGCCGGCCGAGGCGCGGGCGCTGGTCGCCGCCGCGGTCCGCCGGCTGGGTCGGCTCGACGTCCTCGTCAACAACGCCGCGGTCTTCGTCCGCACCCCGCTGGCCACGACGACGCCGGCGCAGTTCGACCGGCTGATGGCCGTCAACGTCCGCGGAGCCTTCTTCTGCTCCCAGGCAGCCGCCCGGATGATGGGGCGCCGGGGCGGACGCATCATCAACATCGCGGATGTGGGCGCGGAGCGCGCCTGGCCGGGTTACATCCCCTACTGCATCTCCAAGGCGGGAGTGATCATGCTCACCCGAGGGCTCGCCGCCGCGCTGGCGCCCCGGGTCCAGGTCAATGCCGTCAGCCCGGGCGTCGTGTTGCTCCCGGAGGGATTCTCGCGAACGGCCTCGCGGCGGCTCAGGGCGCGCATCCCAATGGCCCGGCACGGCACGCCCGAGGATGTCGCCGCCGCCGTTCGCTTCTTCGCGAGCTGCCCCGCCTACATCACCGGCCAGGTCCTCCACGTCGACGGGGGCGCGAGCGCCGTCTAGTCACGCCCGGCGACGCGGGCGGGGTCCCGCCGACGCTCAGTCGACAACGGGGGGCCGACGCGGGCGGACGAAGTGGGACTGCGAGTCGAGCACCTCTCGGATCTTTCCGGAGAGGTCCTCGGTCTTGAAGGGCTTGGCGATCACGCACGCGCCGTCGAGCTCGGTCGCGCTCAGCGGGTAGGCCGACATGAACATCGTCTTGATCTTGGGGCGGAGCGCCAGAACCTCACCCACCAGGTCCGGTCCGCTGAGCGTTGCCAGCACGAGATCGGCCAGCAGGAGATGGATGGCGCCGGGGTGCTCCTTCGCGATCCGGATGGCCTGTTCCGGATCGGCGCCGGCATCAAGGACGGCGCAGCCTTGGGCCTCGAGCGCGGCGCGCACCTGGGCACGGACCTCGGAATTGTCCTCTGCCAGCAGCACCGTCCTGCGCTGGTCCAGGTTCGCGGCGGTGCGGGAGTCGGCCGCGAAGGGCCCGGCGTCCAGCGTGGGCCGAAACTCCCTGACCTGCACGCCGAGGAAGAGCAGGGCGGAGCCGTTTCGGTCGATCCGCCAGACGATGGCCGGCACCTCGAAGGGCTTGCGCCCGGACAGGCGGATCTGCAGCCGCACTCCATCGCCGGGCTCGAGCCGCTCCCGGAGCCGTACCTTGGCCCCGAACGGACTCACGTTGACGGTCTCGGTGCGGAGCCAGCGCGTGCCGTCGTAGAGCATGACCGGCCACGTCGCGCTCTCCCGTGGGTGCCGCCGCGTATCCTTGCGGGGACCGGCGACGGCCCCTTTCTCAGGAGCCGGCTGCTGGGATGGCAGGCCCGTCACGCCGTCGCCCCGACCCTCGCTCACGCGCTAGTCCTCCTCGAACTGGAACGAGCTGGGAAAATCGCGGGGCGAGACCGGACTGCTCGCGCTGGTGAGATCCAGGACGGTGTCCCGCCCGGTCTCGACGCTCACCGGCTGATCCCATAGGAGGGTCCCGGCCACGCGGGCGGTCAGGCGGAACTTTCCCGCCGGCACATTCCAGAGCTCGTACGTCTTCCCCAGCCGGAAGCGCCTGGTGATCGTCACGTCGCGGTTCCCCATCTCCGCTCCGGTCAGGGTGATCCGCACGGGGATCATCCGCTCCCGTGGATCGACGCCGGGCCATTCCATCCGCCCCTTGACCTTGCTCTTCACACCCCCCGTGCCCGTCGCCGCTTCGCCCCCGGGCTGAGCCGACGGGAAGACACCGTCCTCGATCGGATAGCCGGCGCTCACGAGCCAGCGACGCGCGGCCCGCACCTCCTGAGAATCGGGCCGGCCCCGGCTGACCACCCACTGGAACTGCTGCGCCGTCTCCTCGCGACGATTGAGGTAGGACAGCGCCGTACCAAAGGCGAAGCGCAAGGGGAGGTCCGCCGGCTCCTGATTGAGGGCCTGCTGGTACTTGAGCGCGGCCGCGGCGTAGTCACCCTTCGAGAGCAGCGCGTCACCCGCCTCCTTGAGCTGGCGGGTCATGGGCCCGGTAGGCGCTTCCGGAGCCCTGGTGACGCCCGGCGCCGGAGCCTGCTGGCAGGCGGCGAGGGCCAGAAGTCCGATCCCCAGCAGGACGGCACGCACGACTAGAGCTCTCTCCAGCTCGAGATCCGATGCAGTGCCCGCATGTTCTGCACCATGTTGAGGTTCTCGCTGCTGGCCCGGATGGTGAGCGACGCCCCCTGATTGAGGAATTCGTAGAAGCCGGGCGCCTCGTTCCAGATCGTCTCCTCGGAGACAAATGCGCCGTAGACGTTCGAGTCGCTTCCCCCTCGGAATCCAGAGCCGACGTAGCGGCCCACCACCATCACGATGCCGTCCCAGCGGAAGTTCGTCGCGTTCACGGAGAAGTCACCGTCCTCCACCACCAGAATCCCGGCGCCCTGGATGGTGCCGTTGAGCCGGAGCCCCGTGAACATCGATGTCGGGTCGAGATCACCCCTGAAGTAGATGAGCTGCGGATCCGACGGCGTCCCCAGATTGATCGGCTGATTGACGCCGCACCCATTGGTCAGCGTGGGCTGGGTCGGGGTGCCCGACCCGGTCATGACCATGGGGCAGGCCATGGTGCTCTGCAGCACCCGAGTCTGCGGGTGGGCGGCCAGCTGACCCAAGAAGGAGGCCAGAACGGCAGGATTGAGCGACGGCGCGGGGGCGATCGAAGCAAGTCCGGTCGTGAAGCCGCCGGCGCTCTGATCCAGCCCCATCACGTTGCTCTGCTTGGGGGGCGTGTTGAACGCGCCCTCGGTGTTCTGCTCGTACGTGGTCGGGGCGATGTTGGCCTGGATTCCCGGCTGCACCGCGACGCCGTACTTCAGAGCCGCAGGGCCGAACGTCCCATTTCGGTTGTAGTCGCGCCCGTCGAACTGGAAGGGGTTGCTGCTGAGGAAGGTATCCGCCTGGACACCAGGGATGTTGAGCGCCCCCGGAAACGGCGGCAGCTGAAGCCGATGGATCACGACCTGGATCTGACGGGTGACGCCGTTCACGGTGCCGCTCGAGGTGACGATGAGGATCCCGTTGCCATCCACCGTCGCGCTGCCCGAGGGATCCAGCGCCACCTGGCCGGTCATCTGCGTATCGCCCGCCAGGGTATCGTTCCTGGCGATCACGGTGAAGGTCCCCGAGGCGGCGGTGAGGCCGGGCAAGGTCTGGCCGGCGATCATGGTGCCGCCCGCCGCGAGCGGGGTGCTCCAGTCCACCGTCTGCACCAGGGTGTCGAATGCCCACTCGATCCCCGCCTCGGCCACGTATCGGGCCTGGGTGAGGTCGGCGTGGTTTCGCGAGACCTGCGGCTCGGTCGCGGCCATCGAGAGGAAGGCCATGAGCATCATCGAGAGGATCACGAGCACGTACAGGGACAGCGCAGCGGCCACCCCCCGCTGATCCCGGAACACTCGGCGCAGCGAAGTCATGATCGGCCTCCCGTTCACCGGTTTCGCACCCGGATCCGATCCCGTACGGTCACGGCCACTCGGCCGGTCTGCCATGTCGCGGCCAGCAGCTCGGGCTGGACGGTGAGCTGGATATCCACGGATCGGATCGCCGCCGGCGCGGCCGCCGGATTTCCGTCCTGGTCGAGATAGGTGAATGTCAGCGCCTGGACCCCCCCGAGGATCGTCAGCGGAGCCACATCCACCGCGAAATCCTGACGCTGAAGGGTCGTGCCCGCCAGCGTGTACCAGATCCGCTCCGGGGCGGTGATGCAACCGTCTCCATTGTTGTCACTCTGGACCGTCAAGCTCGTGGCTGTGGGCGCGCCGAATCCCGGCGACGGGCCCACGATCGGAAACCACGGGCAGCCCAGCGGCGCCGCCCCACCCAACCCTTGAGGGTCATAGCCCGCAGCTTGAATCTCCTGCGCCATCCGCTGGAGCGTCGCCCGCGCGGCCTGCTGGGTCTCGATCTGGTTGGCTCCGGCCAGGTAGGTCTGACTGCCGGAGGACAGGAGCGTCGCGATCCCCGCCATGACGAGACCGATCACGGCGACGGAGACCAGCAGCTCGCTGAGACTGAAGCCCCGCTCGTCCCGGATCTCCATGCGACCTCTACCGGAGCGCGAGCATCGTGGACACCGCGACCTGCCGCTCGGTGGCCGAGACACCCTGAGCCGAGACCGGTTGATAGAAGACCTGGATGGTCACCACGGTCCGGGTGTGATTCGGAGGCGCCGGCGTGGCCGGATCGGGTGTGGCCGTCACGACGCGTCGATATCGGTTATAGCCCGGGATCGTCCCGTACCCGTCCGCCGCGCAGGGCCCCGCGCCCACGGTGAAGCAGCTGCCACCCGCGACGATGGTGCCGAAGCCCTGCTGCGCCGGTGCCGCCGCGTTGCTCAGGGACCATGCCTTGATGCGCTCGAGCTTGTCTTGCGCGAGGAAGAGCGCGGTCGACTGTTGCCGACCGGTTTCCATGCCAGCCACGCCCACCGGGGCGGCTGACAGGAGTCCCGTCAGGCCGATCCCGATCAGGAAGACGGCGACCAGAACCTCAGCGAGGGAGATGCCGGCCTGGTTTCTGAACGCTGAGAGCGTCATGGCCTAGGGAATGGTGATGCGGCCGCTCGGCGCAACGCTGACCGTCATCGCGGTGCCGTTGTGTCCGGTCACCGTGAGCGTGCCGCTCTGACTCGCCGTGGCTAGCGGAGTGAAGATCGGGCTCGCGCCTCCGTTGCTGAGCGCGACGCCGTTCTGGAGAGCGAAGTTGCCACCGGCATCGGTCCCATCCCCGATCCAGACCGTCCCGCCGCACCCACCGAGCCGGAATTGGTAGGTGGGCGGCGTCCCTCCGGTGATGGTCACGCAGACATTCTGACGAACCGTGATGGCCAGCTGCTTGGCGCGATAGAGCGCCGTCCGCAGCTCCTGGACGCCGGCGGTGGCGCTGGCGGCGCCGTAGAAGGTCAGGAACTGGGGGATGGCCACGGCGAAGAGGATGCCCATCACGGCCACGACGACGAGCAGCTCGAGCACCGTGAAGCCCCGGTGATCCCAGGCCACCGGCTGACCGCCAACTCTCGAACCCTCGATCTTCTTCCAGCCCATGAATTCCTCCCAGGTGATGGCCTAAGGGAGCAAACCGCTTGCCACGCTCACCCGTCCCCGGACTGGGCGGTAACTCGCCGAAACGCATGGAGATTCACTGGATGGAGTCAACCCGTCGACGGCGACGGACCTCAAAATTGAGGGTGGACCTACAGATTCCGGAGTGTCGGCAGGATAACGCGCACGAATTGCGCTTCAGAGGCGCAGGCGAAGGGCCCCCGCGCAGACACTCACCTCCAGCGGAGTGGCCCCGCAGACTTCGCCATCGAGCTGGACCGGCAACGGGATGGGAGCCGAGATGCGGGCTCGGGTGACACGTGCGAGGGCCACCTTCGCGCTGCGCAGATGGCCGCCCCAGTAGATCGTCGGCAGCCAGGCGAGCAGCTCCGCACGCCCGAAGGGGCCCAGCCGCACGAGATCGAGGGCGCCGTCGGCCGGATCGGCGCCCGGGGCGATCCGCATGCCTCCGCCGAAGCACGCGCCATTGCCGGCGACGATGCCGGCCGCCGGCCCGCGCCACTCACCCGCCCCCTCCATCTCCACCGCGATCTCCACCGGCCGGTAGGCGCGCAGCGTCTCGAGCACGGCGCGCAGATAGGGAAGCGTCCCGCCGCCGCCGAAGCGGGCGGCCCGCGCGGCGACCGTGGCATCGAAGCCCGCGCCCGCGGCGTTGACGAAATACCGGCTCCCGGCGGGCCAGCGGGCGAGGCCCAGATCACGTCGTGCCTCCCTGCCTTCGGCCAGTCGTCGCGCGGCGTCCCGCGGATCGCGGAGCAGGCCGAGGTTTCGGCATGCGTCACGGCCGCGGCCGGTCATCACAGCGCCGACGGTGGCGCGGGGCCGGCCGTCCTCCCCCGTGACGCCGTTGACCACCTCGTTGAAGGTCCCGTCGCCACCGACGGCGACGACGAGCGGCACCGAGCGGCCCGCGGCGTCGGCCGCGAGCCGACGGGCGTCACCGGCGCCGCGGGTCTCGACGTGCTCGAAGCTGAAGCGCAGCTGAGTGAGGGTATCGCGGATGAGCGGCCAGCGCGCCGCCGTGCGGCCGGCTCCGGCCGCGGGATTGACGATGAGGAGGGGGACTGGGGCGATGTCAGCCCGAGGCGCCCATGCCCCGGAGGAAATCGGTCATGGAGCGGAAATTCATCATCGGGTTCTGACGCTTCTCGGCGCCGATGGTGGTGGACTCGCCCCCGTAGTTGTGGCCCGGAAAGACCACGGTGTCCTCGGGCAGCGCGGCGAGCCGCTGGGTGAGCGAGTAGTACATTTCCTTCGGGTCGCTACCCGGCAGGTCGGTCCGCCCGCACGACCGGATGAAGAGCGTGTCGCCCGAGATGAGCCGGCCATCGACGAGGAAGCACTGGGAGCCCGGTGTGTGTCCGGGCGTGTGGATGACCGTGACGAGGATCCGTCCGACCTGCACCGTGTCCCCACCGTCGACCTTGACCAGGTCAGAGCCGAAGCCACGCAGGAATTCCCGCTCGGCCTTGTGGACGTACACCTTGCCCGACGCCTTGCCGAGCAGATCTTCGACGCCGGGAATGTCGTAGCCGAACAGATGTCCACCGACGTGGTCCTGATGCGTGTGCGTCACAAGCGCGCCCCGGAGCGTCATGCCATCCTGGCTGGCGGTGTCGACGATGGCATCGATGTCCCAGGCGGGGTCCACCACGAGGCAGTCGCGCGTCTGCGGATCCCCGATGAGGTAGACGAAATTCTGCATCGGGCCCAGCTCCAGCTGCTTGAGATACAGCTCGCAAGTCATGCCGTGATACTACCGGCGAGGGAAAGGCGGGTCAACCGGAGGCCTGTGGATGCGTGGGGCGGGCCGGAGCCGCTCCCCCGGAACCGTATCCTCTGCGCATCAGAAACCATGTGCCGGGCCAAATGACGAGCCAGACGAGGCCCGAGGGAGGAGCCGGCCCGAGGCGTACGCGGTTGTACGTTGAGGGTCGGCGACGACCGAGAACGAAGTATGGCGAAGTGAGTTGGCCCGGCACTAGCTCTGGCTGGGGATTTCGGCCTGGGCCTTCCTCAGATCCTCCAGCGACTTGCTCTCGACCGCATAGATCGTCGGCGTCGTGCTCAGCCTGACATAGGTCACGCCGCCCTCCTCCTTGCCGACCAGGAGGGAGCCCAGCTCACCGCCGTCGGCTTTGAGCAGGCTGACCTCGAGCGCGGGCTGATCGAGGCCATAACGGGCGGCGTCGTCTCCCTTGGGTGAGACGATCTCCTTCCACCGGAGTGCCTTCAGGGTCAGCAGGACATTGGTCACCCGGCCTTCCCTGGCCGAGCCCCGGCTCGGCTCGAGCAGCTTCCAATCGCTCTCGCCGCTTCGCTCCACCACCAGGCGCTTGCCGCCGGCGCTCACGCGGGCGCGCTTGACGTCCTTGAGGTCGAAGGCCGGAAAGATCGACTTGTCCCGCAGATCGGAGACAGTTTTCGACAGGTCCTTCAGCGCCTGGGCGCGCACGAGCACCACCGGGCCCTGGCCGGCGACCGCGGCGACCGCCATCGGCTCCTTCTGGCGCGCCTCAGCCGAGGATTTCACGAGCACGGTCTTCGGCTCCTTGGCGCCTTCCTCCCAGATGCGCAGGGTGACATCGGGCTTCGACAGCCAGCGCGGGATGTCGGCCGCGGTCTCCCCCAGGAAGCCCGCCGCGCGGAGATCGCGGACGGCCCAGAGCAGAGAGTTCACGGCGGCTGGGTCGGCCTTGAGCGCCTCGGGCGCCGTGATCTTCCACCTCGGCCCGTCGCGCTCGAGCGTCAGCGCGCCGCGGGCGCTCTCGAGCTCGATCCGGCTCGCGCGCTCGTACGCGAAGGCCAGCACGGTCTTGTCCCGGAGGACGGCGACGGTCTTGGGGAACGCCGTCCACAGCTCCCCTCCCACCAGCATCACCGACGGCTCGCCGGCCCGCATGACGTAGACGCCCTTCTTCGCTGCGTCCTGGCGTCCGAACAGCAGCGTCTTGGACGCGCGCTCCTTGTCGCGCCCGATCCACAGGGTAACCTTCGACGGCCGGTCCAGCCCCCACGGGACGAGGGACCTGGGCGCCTCGGCGGCGAACTCCTTCGCGCGGGCCGAGTTGAGCTTGTCGAGGAAGTCGACGACCAGGTCGGCGTCGGCACGGTACGGCCGCGGCTTGACGATCTGCCATGCGCCAGACTCGCCGGCCGCCACCGAGATCCGATCGCCCTCGAACTCCAGATCGACCTGGGTGACGCTCTTCCGGTCGAAGGCCAGGACGGCACGGTCCCTCAAGTCGCTGATCTCCCGGGTGGCATCCCGGAGAGCGATCTCGCCCACCGTGAAGACGGCGGGCTTGGGGCTCTCGCGGGCGTAGACCCAGACGCCCGTGGGATTTTTGCCGCCCAGGAGCAGCGTCAGCGGCTCCGGGCGTCCCTTGACCTCGAGCCGCACTTCCACGGCCGGCGGATCGAGGCCGAAGTCGGCCGGCTTGGATGGGTTGGGGTCGATCTCGCGATCCTTGCGCAGCGTGACGAAGCTCGTCACGATCTCATCGATCGCCGCCCGGTCCCCGCGGGCCTTGACCGGCTCCAGCATCTGCCAGCCGTCCGCCGCCCGCTTGAGCTGAACCGTCTCGGTCTTCCGCTTGATCGTGAGCGCCTCGACGTCCTTCGGCTCGAGACTCCACAGCCTCCCCTTCACGGACTCGGCCTTCTCCCGCGACGGGCTGAGCCAATAGGAGTCGTAGACCAGGAAGCCTCCGAGGCCGGCGACCAGGACGAGAAGGACTACGAGTGTCTTCCAGTTCATC
>DASSSH010000265.1:0-4015 GCA_035708525.1 Candidatus Methylomirabilota bacterium | reverse complement strand
CTCGATGCCGGTGGTATCGCAGTCCATAACGAGCCCGATGGTGCCGGTCGGCGCCAGCACGGTCACCTGCGCGTTGCGGTAGCCGTAGGTCTCGCCCAGCCCGACCGCGCGGTCCCAGGTCTCGCGCGCCGCCTGGAGCAGCGGGGGCGGGCAGTGAGCCGGATCGATGCCTCGCGGCGTGATGGTCAAGGCTTCGTACTCGGTGGGCTTCGCGTTGTAGGCGGCCCGCCGATGGTTGCGCATCACGCGCAGCATGTGGGGGCGGTTGCGCTGGAAGCCCGGGAAGGGGCCGAGGTCGCGGGCCATCTCGGCGGAGGTCGCGTAGGCCTCGCCGTGCATGATCGCGGTCAGCGCGCCGCAGATGGCGACGGCCTCCGGCGAGTCGTAGGGGATGCCCTTGCGCATGAGCACCGTGCCCATGTTGGCGTAGCCCAGCCCCAGGGTCCGGTAGTCCCAGCTCTTCTGGGCGATGGTCGGGCTCGGGTAGGCTGCCATCAGCACGCTGATCTCGAGCACCAGGGTCCAGAGCCGGCAGGCGTGACGGAAGCCCTCTATGTCGAAGGTGCCGTCCTCCCTCAGGAACTTGACCAGGTTGATCGAGGCCAGGTTGCAGGCCGTGTCGTCCAAGAAGCAGTACTCGGAACAGGGATTAGTCGCGTTGATTCGCCCGTCCTCGGGACACGTATGCCACTCGTTGATCGTCGTGTCGTACTGCACGCCGGGATCGGCGCAGGCCCAGGCGGCGTAGGCGATCTCGTCCCAGAGCTCGGCGGCGGGGATCGTCTTGGCCACCTTGCCGTCGGTGCGGTGCCGGAGCGGCCACTCACGGCCCGTGTCGAGCGCGTCGAAGAATTCGTTGGGAACGCGCACGCTGTTGTTGGAGTTCTGGCCCGATACGGTCAGGTAGGACTCGCTGTCCCAATCGGTCTCGTACTCGGGGAAATGCAGCTCCGTCACGCCTTGCGATGCGAGCTGGAGCACTTTCTGGATGTAGGAGTCCGGCACCATTGCCGCACGGGCTTCGCGGACGGCCGAGCGGAGCGTCGGGTTCTTTTTGGGATCGGCCTCGATGCCAGCGGGAGTGATGGCGGCATGGAGCACGGCCTGGAGCCGCCGCTTGGAAAGCCGCGAGCCGGCCACCAAGGCCGCGACCTTCTGCTCCTCGACGACCTTCCAGCGGATGAAATCCAGGACGTCCGGATGATCGAGGTTGAGCACCACCATCTGTGCCGCGCGGCGGGTGGTGCCGCCTGACTTGATGGCCCCAGCCGCCCGGTCGCCGATCTTGAGGAAGGACATGAGCCCGGAGGACTTCCCGCCGCCCGACAGGGGCTCGTTCTCCCCGCGCAGGGCCGAGAAGTTGGACCCGGTGCCGGAGCCGTACTTGAAGATGCGGGCCTCGCGTGTCCAGAGATCCATAATGCCGCCGTCGTTGACGAGGTCGTCGGCCACGGACTGGATGAAGCACGCCGACGGCTGCGGACGCTCATACGCCGAGGTCGCCCGAGTTAGCGCACCCGTGTCGGGGTCGACGTAATAGTGTCCCTGGGCCGGGCCGGTGAGGCCGTAGGCGTAGTGCAGCCCGGTGTTGAACCACTGGGGGGAATTGGGCGCGGCCACCTGAGTGGCGAGCATGTAGCAGAGCTCGTCATAGAAAGCGCGGGCATCCGCCTGGCTGTCGAAGTAGCCGTGCTGCTCGCCCCAATAGGACCAGCAGCCGGCCAGCCGATGGAAGACCTGCCGGGCATCCCGCTCTCCGCCCAGCACGGGGCGTCCCTCCTTGTCCAGCAGGGGCCGGCCGTCCGGGTCCAGCTGGGGGACCCCGGATTTCCTGAAGTACTTCTGGGCCAGGATGTCCGTGGCGACGGCGGACCAGGCGGCGGGCACCAGGATGCCTTCCTGACGGAAGACCGTCGAGCCGTCAGGGTTCTTGATCTCCGATACGCGCTGATCGAACTCGATCCCCGCGTATGGGCTTTGGGCCTCCCTGGTGAACCGCCGAACGATCTTCATGCGCTCCTCCGTTTCGGTGCCGCCGGGCTTGCGGTAGGTTGTCTCTCCGGCTTCGCGCCGCCGTTCCCGCTGGGCCTCTGGGGACGGGGCGGAAGGGAAACTGCCACAAGATATTGGGCCATCCGGAGATTGTCAAACTTTATTTAGTGGGTCCAAGGCGTCTACGAAATTTGTAACATCGCACTGCGTTATGATGCCTCCATGCGCTGGTTGGTGGACGGGTACAACGTCATCCGGCGGTCTCCCGAGCTGGCGGGCGAAGAGCGCCTAAGCCTAGAAGCGGGACGAACCGCTCTCTGCCGGCTTCTGGCGGATGCGGCGCAGGTCAGCGGCGATCGCTTCACGGTGGTCTTCGACGGCTCGGGGGGCGGCGGATCGGGCAGCGGTGGCGCCGGCGTGCGCGTGATCTTCTCCAGCGCGCGCGAGCGCGCCGACCAGGTGCTGGCGCGGCTGGCGCTGCAGGGTGGCGCCGTGGTCTCCAACGACCGCGAGGTCCGACGGGCCGCCACGCGGGCGGGTGCGATCGCGATTTCCACCGACGAATTCCTCTCACGGCTGGCCAGCGCTCGCCGCGGGGGGCCCGACCCGGACGGGGTCCCGGTCAAAGATGAAGAGGATGAACCTTCGCGCGGCCCGAAGAAGGGCAATCCCCATCGCCTGAGCAAGAAGGAGCGCGCCGCCGCGCGCGCGCTCAACCGTCTGCGAGGGGGCGGGCGCCCCTCGGAGTCCTAAAGGAGGCCACATGCACGTCGGCTTCGTCGGCACCGGCAACATGGGCCGTCCCATGGCCGAGAACATCCTCAAGAAGGGGCACGAGCTCACGGTGTACGACCTGCAGCCCGAGGCCACGGCCCCGCTCGAGGCGCTCGGGGCCACGCGGGCCCCTGATCTGTCGACCCTGGCCCGGCTCGTGAGGGTGACCCTGCTGAGCCTGCCGGATCACCATGCCGTTGAGGCCGCGCTGTTCGGGCGAGATCGGCACCCGGGGCTCATGGCCAATGCTCAGGCGGGCGACGTCATCTTCGATCTCTCAACCGTCGGCCCCGAGAGCACGCGAGCGCTCGCCGCCCGCTGCCGCAAGCGCGGCGTCAAGCTGATCGACGCGCCGGTCAGCGGCAGCGTGGCCGGCGCCCGAGCCGGGACCCTCACGGTGATGCTGGGGACAACGGCCGAAGTCGCGGCACCCTACGAGGCCGTCTTTCGCGCCATCGGCAGCAACCTCTTCTATCTGGGCGAGGTGGGGCAGGGGAACATCCTCAAGCTGCTCAACAACTATGTGGCGCTCTCGAACCAGGCTGTGCTCTGCGAGGCCATGGCGCTCGCGGACCGCTTGGGGATCCCCCGCCAGACCGTGGGAGACGTGCTCGGGAAGAGCTCCGGGGCCAGCTTCATCCTCGAGCGCAAGCTCGCGGCGGTCGTCGCCCACGACTACCAAGCCGGCTTCTTCGTGGACCTGGCCTGGAAGGATCTGGGGCTGGGGCTCGAGCTGGCCGAGCGGAGCGGCTCGGAGGTGGCGGTGGGACGCGAGGCGTGGAAGCTATACGGCCGGGCCCGGGAAGCCGGGCTCGGCCGTCTGGATAGCTCGGGGCTGCTGGGGCTGCTCGAGCCCTGACCTGCCCGGCCGATTGGCTTCGCCGGGCTTCGTTCTTGGTCGTCGCCGATCCTCAACGTACAATTCACTCAGCCCTCGCCTCGCCGCTTCGCGGCTCAGCTCGAACTGCCACGTACGCCTCGGGTCGGCTCCTCCCTCGGGCCTCGCCTGGCTCGCCACTCGACCGGGCAGGCTCGCGCTACCGCTGAACTCCGACGGCGGGAATCGAGGAGAGGCGGTTAGCGCCCGGCTTTGCCGTCCTCGATCAACTTCTGGCGCCGCTGCAGATAGCCGTTGCGAACGGCGCTGTAGAGGTCCACCGTCGTCTCTTCGAAGCCCTGGTAGAGATCCAGGTTGAGCGAGCGATCGTTGATGGTGTCACCCACCTTCATCCCGAGCCGATCCCAGATG
>DASSSH010000264.1:0-3596 GCA_035708525.1 Candidatus Methylomirabilota bacterium | reverse complement strand
CGAAGATGTATGCCAGCCCGAGCACCATGCCGGGGATCGAGACGGGCAGCACGGCCAGCAGATAGAGCGGTCCGCTCGCCGGCGTCCGGCACTTCTCCACGACATAGGCGCCGACGAAGGTGAGCACCGTGCCCACGATCGCCGTCAGCGCGGCCACGTACACACTATTGAGCAGCGGGAAATAACCCCCCACGGTGTCGAAGGTGTAGTGGCGAAGGGTCGGGGTGAAGTTATAGGGCCAGCGCTGCACGAGCGAGTAGACCAGGATCGCCAGCAACATCCCGACGATCGCGGCCGAGATCGCCCCGCAGTAGACGAACAGTCCCCAGTCAGCCAGCGGCCGCCGACGCGGCTGGAGCGGCTTCGAGGCTGAGGTGACCAGCGCATACTGGCGCCGCTGGACGAGCCGGTCCACGACGAACGCCAGGACGGCGGGGATCAGCAGGACGACCGACACGGTCGCGCCCATGGTGAAGTTCTGCTGGCCGGACACCTGGTTGTAGATCTCCGTCGCCATGACCGAGAACTTGCCGCCGATGGCCTTGGGCGCGCCGAAGTCGGTGATCACCAGCGTGAAGACCACGAAGCAGGCGCTGACCAGCCCGAACTTCACGCCGGGCAGCGTGACGGTCAGGAACGTTTTGAGCGGGGAAGCGCCCAGAGTCCGCGCCGCGTCGTAGAGCCGCGCGTCGGTGGCCGCCAGCGCCGCCATCAGGATCAGCAGCGCGTGGGGAAAGCAGTAGAAGACCTCGGCCGCGATGATGCCCTTGGCGCCATAGATGCCGACGTTGATGTCGGTGAGCCGCGTGAAGATGCCGTTGTTGCCGAAGACGTAGATGAAGGCCAGCCCCTGGACCAGGGAGGGCGCAAATAGCGGCAGCAGCGCCACGAGCCGGAAGAGACCGCGCCACGGCATCAGGGTGCGCGTGAGCCCGTAGGCGTAGAGGAAGGCGAGCCCGACGGTGACGACCATGGCGGCGGTCGAGACGTACAGGCTGTTGGTGATGGAGGCGGCGATGGCCGGCGTGCGGAAGTAGCGGGCGTAGTTGGCGAGCCCCACGAACCCGCCGTCGCTGTTGAGCAGGCTGCGCCAGATCACGTGGCCGAGGGGATAGAGGACGAACAGATAGAGGACGAGGCCGAACGCTCCCACGAGAGCGTAGCGCACCACGTCCTCGCCACCCAGCCGGTGGCGTACCGTCCGGTCAGGAATCGGTGCCGCGAGATCCCGCGGAGTGATGGCCATGATCACTAATAGCCCGCGCGGAATTCGATCACAGGGTCCGGAGGCGGGGGCTCCGATCGCGCCGGCGATGGCTCGCCTGTACGCCGACGCTCGCTCGGGCGCGGCTCGCGCGACCCCCCATCCCCCAGAGGGGGCTCGGGCGTGGGCAGTCGGCCCGCGATCGCGCGCTCGCCCCGCCCTGCGCTTCGCACAGCGACACGGCTCGCCATACGGCGCTCCCGGGGCCCCTGCCCCCCGGACCCAGCCGTCCTTCTAGCACCGCCTTCAGGAAGACTCATGAGCCGGAGGTCACGAAGACCCGCAGCGCGTCCGGGCGCAGCCCGAGCGTGAGCTCGGCGCCCTCGGAGGCGCCGAGCTCGGCGAAGGCGTTGGCGGCCACGTCGCACTCGAGCGAGCCGTTGGAGTCGCCGGCCAGACTCAGCGTCAGCCGGGTGAAGGGGCCGAGGAACTGCACGCCCCGGATCCGCGTGATCAGCCGATTCTCCCCGTCCCGCGCCGATGGGCTGACGAGGATCTCCTCGGGTCTGATCGCCAGCATCACCGGCGTGCCCGGAGCCACCGACGGTCCGGGCAGGTGGCGCAGCTCCACGCTGCCGACGCGCGCCCAGCCCAACCGCTCCCCCGCCGTCGCCGGAATGAAGTTCATCTGGCCCACGAAGCGCGCGACGAACGGCGAGGCGGGGCGCGTGTAGACCTCGGCCGGCGCCCCCACCTGCTCCACCACGCCGTGGTTCATGACCACGATGCGGTCGGCCATGGCGAGGGCCTCTTCCTGGTCATGGGTGACCATGATGGTGGTGACACCGAGCCGGCGCTGCAGGGCGCGCACCTCGTTCCGCAGGGACTGGCGGACGCGCGCGTCGAGCGCCGAGAGCGGCTCGTCGAGCAGCAGGAGCGCCGGCGACGGCGCCAGGGCCCGGGCGAGAGCCACCCGCTGCTGCTCGCCGCCCGAGAGCTGGGCGGGGTACTTGTGCTTGTGCTGTGTGAGGCCGATCAGGGCCAGCAGCTCGTCCACTCGGCGCTCGATGTCGCCCTTGGCCGTCTTCCGGGTCTCGAGACCGTAGGCTACGTTGCGCGCGACGGTGAGATTGGGAAAGAGCGCGTAGGACTGAAAGACGATGCCGTAGTTGCGGAGCGCGGGCGGGAGCCCCGACACATCCCGCCCGGCCATTCGGACGACGCCCGCGTTCTGGCGCTCGAGGCCGGCGATGATGCGCAGCAGCGTGGTCTTGCCGCAGCCCGACGGGCCGAGGAAGCAGACGAACTCGCCGGGGCTGACGGACAGCGTGATGCCGCGCAGGGCGATGAACTGGCCGAACTTCTTGGCGATGTCTTCCAGCGCGACGGCCGGGAGACGGGAGTCAGGGACGCTCCGAATCACCCCCGCTCCCCCGGCCATCAGCGCCACGACGTGTGACCGCTACTTGGCGTAGCGCTTCTGCCACTCGGCGAGAATCCGGTCCCGGTTCTTCGCCGACCACTCGAAGTCGTTGGGAAAGACCACCTTGCTGATGTCCTTGGGGAGCCCCTCGGGCACGGGGAAGCCGGGCACGCTCACGGCGGCAAAGAACTTGGCGACGAGCCGGAGCGAGTCGTCGCTGATGGCCCAGTCGAGGAACTGCTTGGCCGCGGCGTTGTTGGCGCCCTTCTTGGTGAGCGCGTTGGCCTCGATCTCGTAGCCCGAGCCTTCCTTAGGCAGCACCATCTCCACCGGCGCGCCCTTCTTCTTCATCTCCATCGCCACGTACTCGAAGGACACGCCGGTCCCCCGCTCCCCGGCCGCGGCATCCTTGCAGGGCTTGGAGCCCGACTTGGTGTACTCGGCGATATTCACGTTGAGGGCGTCCAGATACTTCCACCCCGCGTCCTCGCCCATGCGCTGGAGGATGGAGGCCACGGAGAGGTAGCCGGTACCGGAAGAGGCGGGGTTCGGCATCACTACGTGCCCCTTGTAGACGGGCTTGGTGAGATCGGCCCAGGATTCCGGCTTCGGCAGGTTGTGCTTCTTGGCGACCTCGGTATTGAAGCAGAACGCCGACATGAAGATGTCCATACCGACCCAGGACGGCGGATTGGCCTTGTCACGGAAGAGCGGGGTGACGCGCTCGAGGCCCTTGGGGGCGTAGGGCACGAGCAGTCCCGCCTGCTTGAACTGGAGCATGTTGGTGGCCGCGACGCCCCAGATGATGTCCGCCTGCATGTTGTCCTTCTCGGCCATGAAGCGCGCGGAGATATCCCCGGTGGAGAACCGCAGCATCTTGACGTCGAGGTTCGGCAGCGCCTTCTCGTAGGACTTGCGGTACTCGGCGATCTGCTCGTTCTCGATCGCCGTGTAGATGACCACGGTCTG
>DASSSH010000263.1:0-8150 GCA_035708525.1 Candidatus Methylomirabilota bacterium | reverse complement strand
GGCCAACCGGCTGGATGTCTATGAGCGCCAGACGGCGCCGCTGCTCGACTACTACCGCCGGAGCGGCCTGCTGGCCGCCGTCCCCGGCGAGGGCAAGGTGGAGAGCGTGGCGGGGGCGATTCGGCAGTCGGTGAAGGCGGGCGCGGCCCGATGATCCTGCTCAAGTCCGCGCGGGAGCTCGGGCACATGCGCGCGGCCGGCCGCATTCTCGCTGACGTCAAGGAGCGGCTCAAGGCCGTGGTCAAGGCGGGAGTCTCCACCAAGGAGATCGACGAGGACGTCGAGGCATTCATCCTGGCCCGTGGCGGCCAGTCGGCCTTCAAGGGGTATCGGGGCTTCCCGGCCACGGTCTGCACGTCGATCAACGAGGAGGTCGTCCACGGCATCCCCTCAGCCAAGCGCAAGCTGCGTGAAGGCGACATCATCGGCCTCGATCTGGGCTGCATCGTCGAGGGCTACTATGCCGACTGCGCGGTCACGCTCTCCGTCGGGACGGTTTCGCCGAGGGTCCAGGAGCTGCTCGACGTCACCCGCGAGAGCCTGGACAAGGCCATCGTCCAGTGCCGTGTGGGCAATCGGCTCGGGGATATCTCGCACGCCGTGCAGGCGCACTGCGAGAGCCATGGCTTCGGCGTGGTGCGGGCATTCGTGGGACATGGCATCGGCCGTCAGCTGCACGAGGAGCCCCAGATCCCGAACTTCGGGGAGGCTGGCCGCGGGCCGGCGCTCAAGGCCGGCATGGTGCTGGCCATCGAGCCCATGGTGACCATGGGGTCCTGGGAGGTCCGGGTGCTCGAGGACCGCTGGACGGCCGTGACCACCGACGGCAGCCTCGCCGCTCATTTCGAGGACACCATCGCGATTACCGACAACGGGCCGGAGATCCTGACCCGGCTGCCGCAGGCGGCATAGGCATGACGAAAGAAGACGCGATCGAAGTCGAGGGGACGGTCGTCGAGCCACTCCCGAACGCGATGTTCCGGGTCGAGCTGGACAATGGCCACAAGGTCCTGGCCCACGTGTCGGGGAAGATGCGGATGAACTTCATCCGAATCCTGCCCGGGGACAAGGTCAAGGTCGAACTCTCGCCCTACGACCTGACCCGCGGCCGGATCACGTACCGGTTCAAGTAGAGACGGGAGAGGACATGAAGGTGAGACCGTCGATCAAGGTTCGGTGCGAGCACTGCAAGATCGTGCGGCGCCAAGGGCGGATCCGCGTCATTTGCAAGAACCCGCGCCACAAACAGCGCCAGGGCTAAATGCTTAGAGAAAGGGAACAGAAGATATGGCACGCATAGCCGGTGTGGACCTGCCGCGCGACAAGCGGGGCGAGGTGGCGATCCAGTACATCTACGGGATCGGGATCCCGTCGTCGAGGCGGATCTTCGCCGACGCTCGCGTGGACCCGAACAAGCGGGTGAAGAATTGGACCGATGAGGAGACTGCGCGCCTCCGGGACATCATCGAGCGCGAGTACAAGGTCGAAGGCGACCTGCGGCGCGAGGTATCCATGAGCGTCAAGCGGCTCATGGACATCGGCTCCTACCGTGGCATCCGGCATCGCAAGGGCTTGCCGGTCCGCGGCCAGCGCACCCACACCAATGCCCGGACGCGCAAGGGCAAGAACCGGGGCGCCATGATCAAGAAGAAGCCCGTGGCAGCGGCGCCCGCGGCCGCCCCAGCCGCGGCACCCGCGCCCGCGGCGGCGCCCAAAAAATAAGGAGTCGACCCGATGGCAGACGCGCCAGAAACGAAGCCGGAAGCGAAGCCCGACGAGAAGGCGGCGGCCCCGCGCAAGGGGGGGCGCAAGCGTGAGAAGAAAGACGTGCGCGTCGGGATCGCCCACGTGCAGGCCACCTTCAACAACACGATCGTCACGCTCACGGACAAGATGGGCAACGTCGTGTCCTGGGCCAGCGCCGGGAGCGTAGGATTCAAGGGCTCGCGCAAGAGCACGCCGTTCGCCGCTCAGACGGCGGCGGAGAACGCCGCGCGCAAGGCCATGGACCAGGGGCTCAAGCAGGTCGAGGTGTTCGTGCGGGGGCCGGGCGCCGGGCGCGAAGCCGCGATCCGCTCGCTGCAGGCGGTCGGGCTGGAGATCACCGCCATCCGAGACGTAACGCCGATTCCGCACAACGGTTGCCGACCGCCGAAGCGGCGTCGGGTGTAGGGAGGAGAGAGAGTGGCACGATATCGAGCCGCCGCCTGCCGGCAGTGCCGGCGCGAAGGCATCAAGCTGTTCCTGAAAGGGGCGCGCTGCTTCACGGAGAAGTGCGCCATCGAGCGCCGGAACTACCCCCCGGGCCAGCACGGCTTGGGCCGCACCAAGCTGACGCCCTACGGCGTCCAGCTCCGTGAGAAGCAGAAGGCCAAGCGAATCTACGGCGTGCTGGAGAGCCAGTTCCGGCGCTACTTCGCGTGGGCCGAGGCGGAGAAGGGCATCACGGGCGAGAACCTCCTCAAGCTCCTCGAGCGGCGCCTGGACAACGTGGTCTTCCGCCTGGGCATGGCGGCTTCGCGCCGCGAGGGCCGGCAGATGATCGCCCACGGCCACGTGCAGGTGAGCGGCCGGAAGGTCTCGATCCCGTCCTACATCGTCAAGGTCGGCGAGGTGGTGCAGCTGCGGCCGACCTCGAAGATGCAGGCGCGGGTGGCTGACAACCTGGCGGCCGGCCGGTCGCCGGTGCCGGCGTGGCTCGAGCTGGACGCGAACGACAAGAAAGGCACGGTGCGCGGGCTCCCGATCCGGGAGGACATCCAGATCCCGGTCCAGGAGCAGCTCATCGTCGAGCTGTTCTCGAAGTAGGCGGCGCCGTCGGGCCGCAAGAAGGGGAATATGGCGAGGATTCCGTTCCAGAAGCCGAAGCAGATCCAGTGGGAGATCCTCTCGGACCGGTACGGCCGCCTCGTGGCCGAGCCGTTCGAGAAGGGCTATGCGCTCACGGTCGGCAACTCCCTGCGCCGCACCCTGCTATCCATCATCCCGGGCGCGGCCGTGACGTGGGTGCGGATCAAGGGTGTCAAGGACGTCGCGGTCCGGATTCCGGGCGTCCAGGAAGAGACGGTCGACGTCCTGCTCAACATCAAGAAGCTGGCGGTCAACGTGCCCTCCGGGGAGTCGCTGCAGACGCAGCTCGAGGCCAAGGGACCCAAGGAGGTCACCGGCGCCGATGTGTCCGAGGGCACCGGCCTCGAGGTGCTCAACCCCGAGCTGCACATCGCGACGCTCGAGAAGGATGGCGCGCTGTCCATCGAGCTCGGCATCGAGGTCGCCCGCGGCTATCGCGCGGCCGACAAGCACCCGGCCGGGGTCATCCCGGCGGGCGCGATTCCGCTCGATGCCGCCTACTCGCCGATCCAGCGCGTGGCGTATAACGTGGAGCCGGCGCGGCTCGGCAAGGTCACCGACTACGAGAAGCTGGTCCTCGAAATCTGGACCAACGGTGCCGTCTCGCCGGACGAAGCGCTGACCCGAGCGGCCACGCATATGCGGGAGCACTTCGCTCACCTGGCGCCTCCGGGAGGCGAAGAAGAGGAGGAAGAAGCGGCGGCGGCCGGCCCGGGCTTCCTCCAGGAGAGCCTCGGCAAGCCCATCGAGGAACTGCCGCTGCCGGCCCGCGCCGTCAACGCCCTCAAGAACGCGGAGATCGCGGTCGTGGCCGATCTGGTTCAGAAGACCGACGAGGACCTGGAAAACGTGAAGAACCTCGGCGAGAAGTCCATCGAGGAGATCAAAACCGCCCTCGCCGCGCTGGGGCTCTCGCTGGGGATGCGCATCGACCCGAACCTGTTGGGCGCGCTGGGACGGGGAGGGGCGAAATGAGGCACGGCCGCGCGGGCTTCAAGCTCGGGCGCGTCACGGCGCACCGCTGGGCGCTGTTCCGCAACCTGTTGGTGGCCCTCTTCCGCCACGAGCGGATCATGACCACCGAAGCGAAAGCCAAGGCCATCCGGGGCCTCGCCGATCGGATGGTCACGCTCGCCAAGCGCGACAACTTGCACGCCCGCCGCCAGGTGCTCGCGATGGTGCCCGACGCGGTCGTGGTGAAGAAACTGTTCGACACTATCGCGGCGCGCTTCAGCGAGCGCAACGGAGGCTACACGCGGATCATCAAGGCCGGGACCCGTCCCGGCGACCGCGCACCGGTGGTCGTCCTCGAGCTCCTGGACCGGCCCGAAACGCCAAAGGAGAAGTCCAAGAAGGACGCGAAGGCGGAGAAGGCGCCCAAGGAAGAGAGGAAGGGCAAGGGCGAAAAGGGCGAGGCCGCTGCGCCGGCCCAGAAGGGGCGCCGGAAGAAAGCCGCCGCCGCGGCCGGCTAGCATCGAGCCGTCTTGAGGCAACCGCAACCGGGGGGCCGCGAAGCCCCCCGGTTTTGTTTTGCTCCGCTGCCTCTTATTTCAGGTGCTTCCTGAAGAAGTCCACCGTCCGCTTCCAGGCATCTTCCGCCGCGGCCTTGTTGTAGACGTCGACGCGCTCGTCGTTGAAGAACGCGTGGTCGACGCCGGGATAGATGTGGATCTCGGACTGCTTGCCCACGCCCTTGATGGCCACGTCCACGGCGCGGGCTGCCGAGGGGTTGACGAACTGGTCTTTCTCGGCGAAGAGCCCGAGGACCGGCCCCGAGAGCTTGGAATAATCGGGCTTCACATTGGGATGGATCCCATAGAAGTTGACACAGGCGCCGACGTTCGGGTTGAGCGTGGCGGCGAAGAGCGCCAGCTGCCCGCCCATGCAGAAGCCGACTGCGCCGAGCTTCGCCGACGAGGAGTGGCCCGCCAGGTACTTGGCGGCGCCACGGAGGTCTTTCTCGGCCTGGGCGACATTGAGCGCCATCAGAAGCTTGCCCGCCTCGTCGGGCTCAGCCGCCGTCTTGCCGTGGTACATGTCGGGCGCCAGCGCCGAGAAGCCGGCCTCCGCGAAGCGGTCGCAGACCTTCTTGATGTGGCCGACGAGGCCCCACCATTCTTGGATTACGATCACGCCTGGCCCCTTGCCCGCGGCCGGTGTCGCGAGATAGGCTTGCGCGCTCTGCCCATTGCTGGGGAACTCCACCATTTGTCCAGGCATGTCTTGGCTCCTTTATCTAGGTTGAATGTGGAAGATTACGGTTGTGCGGTTTGGCTCCTTCGCGCAAGCGCTCATCCGAACTGCACTCGGGCGAGATGATAGGATAAAGATTACGGTTGTGCGGTTTGGCTCCTTCACGCAAGCGCTCTTTGATCTTGCTTGAATGTCGGTTCTGTCGGTTTGGCGACTCGGCCTCTTCGCGCCCAAGGCGCTCATCGGGGCGTCCGCGCCACCGAGGGCTTCTTCGCCCAAGGGCTCATTCATCTTGCTTGAACGTCAAATCATCTAGGTGGCGGTTTAGCTCCTTCGCCCAAGGGCTCATCCGAACGACTTCGCGCGAGGTCAGGGGGTCGGCTGTGAAGTGCCGGGCATGATGCGCACGGTGAGGACGCGGCGTTTGTCGGCCTCGAGCACCGTGAACGTGTAACGGCTGACCTGAAAGACCTCGCCCACCTGAGGGATGCGGTGCACGGTGGCGAGCACCAGGCCCGCGACGGTCTCGAAGTCGCCCTTGGGCAGGTCCCACTCCAGCGCCTCGTTGAGCTCGTCGATGCCGGCCCGTCCGGCGACCCGATAGCTGCCGTCCGGCAGCCGCTCGACCGTGTCCGGTGTCCGGTCGTGCTCGTCCCGGATCTCGCCCACGATCTCCTCGACGATGTCCTCGACGGTCACGATGCCGACGGCCGCCCCGTACTCGTCCACCACCACCGCCAGCTGCACACGCGCCTTTTGCATCTCGGTCAGCAGCTCGTCGATGCGCTTGGTCTCCGGCACGTAGGTCGCAGGGCGCATGAGCGCGCGCACATCGGCCGCCTGCGCCCCGCGACGGAGCAGGTCCATGGCCGTGACCACGCCGACGACGTTCAGGATGCGGTCCGCGTACACCGGGATGCGGGAGAAGCCGCGCTCGCGAATCAACCGAACGGCGTCGTCGGGGGTCGCCGTCTCGGGCAGAGCCACCACGTCCACGATGGGCACCATCACCTCGCGGACGGCCGTCTCCCCCAGATCGAAGATCTTGTCGATCATCTCGGCCTCGGAGGTCGTGACGTCGGCCTCCTGGGGCTCCATCTGGAGCAGCAGTTTGAGCTCCTCGCGGGAGACGAACTGCCGCGTGCTGGTCCGCTGGCGTCCGAAGAGCGCCAGGACGGCGCCCACGAGGGTGTTGGCGCCCCAGGTCAGCGGCGCGAGAACCATGGCCGCGAACTCGATGACGCGGAAGAGCCTGAGGATCAGGGCCGTGGCCCACTCCCGCGCGATCGCCTTGGGAATCACCTCGCCGAAGACCAGCATGATCGGCGTGAGGGCGAGAGTCACCACAAGCGCGGCAGCGCCGCCCGCCAGGGGGAGAAGAGCCCAGGTTGCGACGGTCGAGGCCGTAATGTGCGAGATGGTCACTCCCATCATCGCCGTCGACAGCAGGTGCTCGGGCTGCCGGAACGACTCCAGGTAGCGCGCCGCGGTGCGGTTGCCGCTCTCGGCCAGGTGGCGCAGGCGGACACGGTTGGCGGCGATGAACGCCATCTCCACCGCCGAGAAGAGCGCCGTGAGCAGGAGCGCCAGGCCGATGACCCACAGGAAGATCACGCGGCCTCGCCCCGCTGGGCCCCGTCGCGGAGGGTGACCAGCACCTCGACGACCCGGGTGCGCTCGACCTTCTCCACGGCGACGATCACCGTCTCGGTCTGCTTCCGCTCGCCCTTGTGGGGCACGCGCCCGAAGAGATCCAGGACCCAGCCGCCGACCGTGTCGAACGAGGCCTTGGGGATGTCCAGACCCACGGCTGCATTGAGCTCGTCGATGGGAAGCTTGCCCGAGACGCGGAAGCTCCGGCGGTCGATCTTCTGGATGAGCCGCTCCTCCTCGTCGAACTCGTCGCGGATCTCGCCCACCAGCTCTTCCAGCAGATCCTCGAGGGTCACGAGGCCGGCCGTGCCGCCGAACTCGTCCACGACGATGGCCAGGTGGAGCTTCTTGGCCTGCAGCTCGCGCAGCAGCGCGTCGGCGCGCTTGGACTCGGGGATGAAGTAAGGCGGGTGCAGGTGGGCGCGCAGGTCGAAGTCGGGCGGCAGCCCCCGCAGGTAGGGCAGCAGCTCCTTGGTGTAGAGCACGCCGATGATCTGGTCGATGTTTTCCTCGAACACCGGCACCCGGGAGTGCAGGTTCTCACGTAGCAGATCCAGCAGCTCGCCGGGCGGAGTGGTCACATCGAGGCAGAACATGTCCGGCCGGGGCACCATCACGGCGCGCACCAGGGTCTCCTCCAGCTCGAAGACCTTGTGGATCATCTCGCGCTCGGTCCGGTCCACGATCCCCTCGCGCGCGCCCACGTCCACCAGCGTGCGGAGTTCCTCCTCGGAGATCTCCGGCTCTCCCACACGCCGCTCCGATCCCACCAGCCGCAGGGTCAGCGCCGTGAAGGCGCCCAGTCCCACGCGTATCGGCGCCAGCAGGACGGACAGCCACGCCACGGGGCGGTTGACCCAGAGTGAGAAGCGCCGGGGATGCTCGACGGCCAGGGTCATGGGGAGCACTTCGCCGAGGACCGTGAGCAGGAAGATCATGCCCGCGATGGCCACGGCGAGCCCCACGGAACCGAAGAGCCTCCCGGCCACCGACGCGGCCAAGGCCGAGGCGGCGATGTTCACGAGGGTGATGCCGACCAGGAGCGTGACCAGCAGCTCGTGCGGTTGCCTGAGGAGCGGGGCCAGGAGCCCCGGCTCCTGACCTTGCTCCTCGGCCAGCTCCTTGAGCCGGGCGCGGCCGAGGGAGAAGTAGGCCGCCTCGGCGCCGGTGAGGATGGCCGAGCAGAGGAGCAGGAGGCCGAGACCGACGAGCTCGAGGAAGGTCTGGTTATCCATCGCCGTCTCCGGCATGGAAGTGCTCGTAGCCGCCGGGCACGGTCACCGGCTGGCCCGTCGCGTCCACAAAGACGACGCCTTCCTTGAGCCCTTCGATCTCGCCGATCACGGTGAGGGGGGTGCCGGTGGCCCGGGCCAGCCCCGTCGCCAGCGTCTCGACCACGCTGGGATCGCACGTCAGCAGCAGCTCGTAGTCCTCGCCGCCCGCGACGGCCCATC
>DASSSH010000262.1:0-23539 GCA_035708525.1 Candidatus Methylomirabilota bacterium | reverse complement strand
CTTGGGCGAAGGAGCGCACGGTGGCGCGGAAGCCCCGATGAGCGCCTTGGGCGCGAAGAGGCCAAACCGCACAACCGACCGGAATCACATTCAAGCAAGATGAAAGAGAATACGCTGACGCGGGCCGACATCCTGATCGAGGCGCTACCGTACATCCGCGCCTTCCAGGGGAAGACCCTGGTCATCAAGTACGGCGGGGCTGCCATGGAGCAAGCGGACCTCAAGGAGCAGTTCGCCAAGGACGTGCTCCTGCTCCGGCTCGTGGGAATCCGGCTCGTGATCGTCCACGGCGGAGGGCCGCAGATCGGCGCGCTGATGAAGCGGCTCGGCAAGGAGCCTGAGTTCGTGGGCGGTATGCGGGTGACCGACGAGCAGACGGTCGAGATCGTCGAGATGGTCCTGGTCGGCAAGATCAACAAGGAGATCGTCGGACTGATCAACCTCCACGGCGGCCGGGCCGTCGGCCTCAGTGGCAAGGACGGTAACTTGATTCGCGCGCGCAAGCGGCTGCACCGCTCGGCGGAGGGCGCGCTGATCGACATCGGGCTTGTCGGCGAGGTCGAGGCGGTCAACGCCGAGCCTATCCGACTGCTCGAGGAGAACGGCTTCATTCCGGTCATCGCGCCCGTGGGCGTGGGGGTGAGCGGTGAGACCTACAACATCAATGCCGACCTGGTCGCGGGCGACGTTGCCGCCGCGCTGGCTGCGGAGAAGCTGATCCATCTCACGGACGTCCAGGGCATCCAGGGCGAGGACGGCAAGCTGATCTCGACGCTCACCCAGCGGGAGGCGGAGCGGCTGGTGAAGACGGGTGTCATCGAGGGCGGGATGTTGCCGAAGGTCGAATCGGCCCTGCGCGCCCTGGCGGGCGGTGCCCAGAAAGCGCACATCATCGACGGGCGGGTGGCGCACGCCATCCTGCTCGAGGTGCTGACGAAGGAAGGCATCGGGACGGAGATCACCCTGTAGGCCTCGCGAAGGGAGACGGCGTGGACACGAAGCAGCTGCTCGAGTGGTCCGACAAGCACCTGATGGCCTTCACCAAGCGGTACCCCGTGGCGCTGGTGCGAGGCGAAGGAGTGCGCGTCTGGGACTCGGACGGCAAAGAGTATCTGGACTTCACGGGCGGCATCGCGGTGACGGCCCTCGGGCACAACCATCCCAAGGTGGTCGGCACCATCCGCGAGCAGGCCGCCACGCTGCTCCACGTCTCCAACTACTTCCACATCCCGCAGCAGACGCATCTGGCCAAGCTCCTCTGTGAGCACTCCTTCGCGGATCGTGTCTTCTTCTCCAACTCGGGCGCGGAGGCCAACGAGACCGCCATCAAGCTGGCGCGGAAATGGGCGAAGGAGCACGGCTCGAGCGACCGCGGAGACATCATCACCATGCGCGGAGGCTTCCACGGCCGGACGCTCGCGACGGTGACGGCGACCGCGCAGGAGAAGTATCATCACGGCTTCGAGCCGCTGCCCGGGGGCTTCAAGTACGTCGCCTACAACGATCTGCGGGCGGTGGAGCGCGCGATCGACAGCCGCACGGCTGCCGTTCTGGTGGAGCCGATTCAGGGCGAGGGCGGCGTCATCGTACCCGACGACGGCTATCTGCCGGGGCTGCGCAAGCTCTGCGACGAGGCTGGGATCCTTCTGATCCTGGATGAGATCCAGACCGGCATGGGGCGGACGGGGCGGCTGTGGTGCTACGAGCACGCAGGCGTGAGCCCCGACATCATGTCCGTCGCCAAGGCGCTCGCCAACGGGGTGCCGATCGGCGCCACCCTGGCCACCGAGGACGTCGCCCGCGTCCTCACTCCCGGTACCCACGGGAGCACCTTCGGCGGCAATCCGCTGGCCACCGCGGTCGGGCTCACGGTGTTCAGCACCATGATCGAGGAGCGCCTGCCCGAGCGGTCCGAGCGGATGGGGCGGCTGCTCCGCGAGCGGCTCGAGGCCGTCCACCAGCGCCACCCGAAGGCGATCAAGGAGGTGCGCGGGCGGGGACTGCTGATTGGCGTGGACCTGACGCCTCCGGTGGCCGACGTCGTGGCGGGCTGCCGCGATCGTGGCCTGCTGGCGCTCACGGCCGGGGACAACACGCTGAGGCTGGCGCCGCCGCTCATCGTGGATGATGCCTCGGTGGATCGTGCGGCTCACATCATCAACCAGACACTCGCGGCGGCGCCATGATGAATCACTTCCTCTCCGTCCGCGACCTGCCGAAGGACGAGATCCCGCGGCTGTTCGCGCTGATCGCGGACCTCAAGGGCAAGCTCAAGGCCCGCGACCGCGTGACGCCGCTGGCGGGGCGGACGATGGCGCTCATCTTCGAGAAGCCTTCACTGCGCACCCGCGTGACCTTCGAGGTGGCCATGGTGCAGCTGGGTGGTGCCTCCGTGTATCTTGCCGCCCAGGAGATCGGTCTCGGCAAGCGGGAATCGGTCCCCGACATCGCGCGGAACCTCTCGCGCTGGGTGGACGTGGTCGCCGCGCGCGTCTTCGCCCATCGCACCCTCGAGGAGATGGCGGCTCACGCCTCCGTGCCCGTGATCAACGCGCTCTCCGACCTCGAGCACCCCTGCCAGGCCATCGCGGATCTCTTCACCCTCTGGGAGCGGGGGTTGGACCTTTCCAAGCTGCGGCTGGCATGGGTGGGGGACGGGAACAACGTGTGCCACTCGCTCCTGCTCCTCTCGGCCATGACGGGGGTGACCGTGACGGTCGCCTGCCCGCCTCAATTCGAGCCGCGCCAGTCGGTGCTGGAAGCTTGCCGGGCGCTCGGCGGGCGCCCGAAGCTCACCACGGAGGCGCGCGAGGCCGTCGAGGGGGCCGACGTCGTCTACACCGATACCTGGATCAGCATGGGCCAGGAGTCCGAACGCGAGCGACGGCTCGAAGCCTTCCAGCGCTACCAGGTCAACGAGACCCTGCTGGGCTTTGCGAGCCCGAAGGCGCTGGTGATGCACTGCCTGCCGGCCCACCGCGGCGAGGAGATCACCGACACCGTGATGGACGGGCCGCGCAGTGTCATCCTGGACCAGGCCGAGAACCGGCTGCACGCCCAGAAGGGGATCATCCTGCATCTCCTGGGCGGCGATTAGTCCTGCCGCACGGGATCCTGATTGGTGAGGATTCTCACGTGACCACATCGGTGAAGAAGGTCGTGCTCGCCTACTCGGGTGGGCTGGACACCTCGGTGATCCTGCGCTGGCTCATCGAGACCTACCGGTGCGAGGTGGTAGCCTTCTGCGCCGACCTGGGGCAGGGGGAAGAGCTGATTCCCATCAGGGAGAAAGCCCTCAGGACCGGCGCCTCGAGCGTCCACATCGTGGACCTGCGCGAGGAGTTCGTGCGCGACTTCGTCTTCCCAATGCTGCGGGCCAACGCCGTCTACGAGGGCTCCTACCTCATGGGGACCTCGATCGCCCGGCCACTCATCGCCAAGGCCCAGGTCGAGGTCGCGCGGGCGGAGGGCGCCGACGCCGTCAGCCACGGCGCCACGGGCAAGGGCAACGATCAGGTCCGCTTCGAGCTGACCTATGCGGCGCTGGCGCCCGAGCTCACCGTCATCGCGCCGTGGCGCGAGTGGGACCTCACCTCGCGGACGGCCCTCATGGAGTTCGCGCGGCGCCACGACATCCCGGTGCCGGTGACGGCCGAGCGACCGTACTCCACGGATCGCAACCTGTTCCACATTTCCTTCGAGGGCGGCATCCTGGAGGATCCCTGGACCGAGCCGCCGCCCAAGATGTTCCTGTTGACCAACTCGCCCGAGTCGGCGCCCGACGTGCCCGTGTACGTGGAGATCGAGTACGAGGGCGGCAACCCCGTGGCGGTCGACGGAAAGCGCCTCGGCCCCGCGCCGCTCCTGGAAGCGCTGAACCGCCTCGGGGGCGAGCACGGCGTCGGCCGTGTGGACCTCGTCGAGAACCGCTTCGTCGGGATGAAGTCGCGGGGGGTGTACGAGACGCCCGGCGGCACGATCCTGCATGCGGCCCACCGGGCGCTGGAATCGCTCACCCTGGACCGCGAGGTGCTCCACCTCCGCGACTCGCTGGTGCCGCGCTACGCGGAGATGATCTACTACGGCTTCTGGTTCACGCCTGAGCGCGAGGCGCTCCAGACGCTGATGGACCACGTGCAGCGCGATGTGACCGGCACGGTCCGCCTCAAGCTGTACAAGGGCACGCTGACGGTGGTGGGACGCAAGTCACCGCGCTCGCTGTACCGGACCGACTTCGTCACCTTCGAGGCGGACCGGGTCTATCGCCAAAAGGACGCGGAAGGCTTCATCAACCTCAACGCGCTCCGCCTGAGGATCCGCGCGCTTCGCGACCGCCCCCAGTAGGCGGTCCCGAGGCGAGCGCCCACCCCGTGTGCTGATGCGCTTTGACGTCGCGCTCAGCCCGGCTGAGTTCCCGGGACTGACTCTGGATGGCGGGGCGGCCGTGGTCGTGGACGTGCTGCGTGCCACCAGCACCGTGCTCGCCGCGTGCGCCGCGGGCTGCCGGCGTGTCATCCCAGTCGAGGACGCCGCGACGGCTCGGGCCAGGGCCGCTGCGCTCCCGCCTGGTGAGGCCCTGCTGGCCGGCGAGCGGGCCGGAGAGCCCATTGCCGGCTTCGACCTCGGCAACTCCCCCCTCGAGTTCACGGCCGAGCGAGTCCACCGCCGCACGATCATCTTGACCACCACCAACGGGACCGCGGCCATGCTCGCGGCCGCCGCCGCACCCGTGGGGGCCGTGGCGGCGCTCGGCAATCTCGGCGCTCTGGCGGGCTGGCTCCTCGAGCAGGAGCGGGATGTCACAGTGCTGTGCGCGGGCGAGCAGGGGGCCTTTTCCCTCGAGGATGCGGTCTGCGCGGGGCTGCTGGTCGGCCGTCTGATGGATGGCGCGCCGGCGTACCGGGTCACCGACGCCGCCCGCGCCGCGCTTCGACTGGGCGAGCATTACGGGGACCGGCTCGACCGCCTGGCCGAGGAGTCGAGCTGGGCCCGGCGCCTGGTCGCGAACGGGCGCGGCGCCGATGTCGCCGCCTGCCTGAGACCGCCGACGAGCGAAGTCGTGCCGCGCTTCGATTCGGGAACGATCATCCCGGGGCCTGCCTTGACAGGGCTCGCCGGCGCGACCCATACTCGGCCAGGCCGCAAAACGGGCCCGGAGCCGACGCAGTGAACCTGCCCATCGCTCTCACGCTGATCCGGATCGTGCTGGTGCCGCTCGTGATTGTGTTTCTCATCTCCTCGTCCAGGGTCAGCGTGCTCATCGCCGCCGTCATCTTCATCGCCGCCTCGCTCACAGACTGGCTGGACGGGCGGATGGCGCGCCGGTGGAACCAGGTGACGCCGCTCGGCACCTTGCTCGACCCCGTCGCCGACAAGCTCCTGGTGGCGGCGGCGCTGGTGGCGCTGGTCCAGGTCGACGTGGTGGTCGCCTGGGTGGCCGTGGTGATCATCGGCCGCGAGCTGGCGGTGACCGGGCTCCGCGGCGTGGCGCTGTCCATGGGCGCGCTGGTCCCGGCGTCGGGCTTCGGGAAGGCGAAGACGGTGTCCCAGTACATCGCCATCACCCTGCTGATCCTCGAGCGGGGTGTGCCGGAGGAGCTCGCCCCGTTCCACGTGATCGCCACCGCGGCGCTGTGGATCGCGCTGGGGCTCACCGTCCTCTCGGGCGTCGACTACTTCTACCGCTTCTTCCTGAGCACGGGGTCCCGCGCCCTCGTCAAGGATCGCGAGCGGTGGCCGTGAGGGCGTTGGGGCTCGTTGTCGTCTATCTGATCGGCGCGATCCCGGTGGGCTTCATCGTCACACGGCTGGCGGGTGGCGGGGACATCCGGAGCGCAGGCAGCGGAACCATCGGCGCGACCAACGTGCTGCGGACCGCCGGGAAGCTCCCGGCGCTCGTCACCCTGCTGGGCGACATCGTCAAGGGGTACCTCGCCGTGCTGGTCGCCCGCCGGCTCGGCCCCGAGTCGGCCTGGGCTGCGGCGGGCGCCGTGCTCGCGGTTGTCGGCAACTGCTGGCCCGTGTTCCTCCGGTTCCGGGGTGGCAAGGGCGTCGCCACGGGCTTCGGCGCCTTCCTCAACCTGGCGGTCTGGGCCACCGCGCCCGCCGCCCTGGTCTGGATCGCCGTCGCCGCGAGCTTCCGTTTCGCCTCGCTGGCATCCATCCTGGCCTCGCTCTGCCTGCCGCTCGGCGTGCTGGCCCTGGGCTACGGCTGGGCCGCGACGGCGGCGGCCGTGATCGCTGCGGCCATCATCGTCGGACGCCACCACGAGAACATCCGGCGCCTGCTCCGCGGCACCGAGCGGCGGCTGGGGGAGCGGGCGGCCGCCTCATGACGGAGGCGGGCGGGGCGATGGCCCGACCCGTGGCGATCGTCGGCGCTGGCAGCTGGGGCACGGCCCTGGCCATCCATCTCGGCCGAGCGGGGACCGACATTCGACTCTGGGGGCGCGACCGCGCCCTCATCGAGGAAATCCGCGCCAAGGAGGAGAACGGGCGCTATCTGCCCGGATGCCCGCTGCCACCCATGGTCCGCGCGACCGCCGACGGCGCCGCGGCGCTCGATGGGGCCGGGATCGTCATCGTCGCGGTACCCTCCCACTTCACCGAAGCCGTGCTCGAGCGACTCGCCCCGCAGGTGCCGCCGGGCGCGACCCTCGTCTCGGCCGTCAAGGGCCTCGAGCCGAGGCGGCGTCGGCGCATCTCCGAGCTACTCGGGGAGGTGCTGTCCGGCCGGCCCGTCGCCGTGCTCTCCGGGCCGTCGTTCGCCCGCGAGGTGGCGACCGGGCTGCCGACAGCGCTCGTGATCGCCTCGGCCGACGAGGAAGTAGCCCGACGGCTGCAGCGCGCGCTGGCCGGGCCGGCCTTTCGCCTGTACACCAACCGCGATGTGGTCGGCGTCGAGATCGCGGCCGCGCTCAAGAACATCGTGGCGATCGCGACCGGCCTGGGTGACGGCCTGGGGCTCGGCGAGAACGCCCGGGCCGCGCTGATCACCCGAGGACTCGCCGAGATCGTCCGGCTGGGTGTGGCGCTGGGCGCCCAGCGGACGACCTTCGCCGGACTGGCGGGCCTCGGCGACCTGGTGCTGACGTGCACGAGCACCCAGAGCCGAAACCACAGCCTCGGCGTGCAGGTCGGGCGCGGCCGACGGCTGGCCGACGTCGAGGGAACGACACCGATGATCGCCGAGGGCGTGCGTACCGTCGCCTCCGCGCTCGCCCTCGCGTCGCGGGCCGGGGTGGAGATGCCGATCTGCGAAGAGGTCGCGGCGGTGCTGTTCGGCGGCAAGACGGTGACCGCGGCCCTGGAATCGCTGCTGGCTCGGGAGCCACGTCCCGAGGAGGAGGCACGGCGTGCCTGAGCTACGCCGCGATCCCGTGGTCGGCCGCTGGGTGATCATCTCCACCGAGCGGGCGCGTCGCCCGTCCGACTTCCCGCCTGCCCGCGCCACGCGGCGCGGGGGCCCCTGCTCGTTCTGCGCGGGGCAGGAGGAGAGCACGCCCGAAGAGGTGTGGGCGCTGCGGCCCGACGGCAGCGCGCCGAACACGCCCGGCTGGCTGGTCCGCGTGGTCCCCAACAAGTTTCCCGCGTTGCGGATCGAGGGTGACCTCGATCCCTCCGGCGAGGGACTCTACGACCGGATGAACGGGATCGGCGCCCACGAAGTCGTCATCGAGTCGCCCGAGCACGACGCGACGCTGGACCATCTTCCGGTGGAGCATCTGGCCGAGGTCTTTCGCGCCTGCCGCGAGCGGATTCTGGACCTGGCCAAGGATCCGCGGCTCGAATACGTGCTGGTGTTCAAGAACCACGGTGAGGCCGCGGGCGCCTCGCTCGAGCACACCCACTCCCAGCTCATCGCGACGCCCATCGTGCCGATCATGGTCCAGGAGGAGCTGGACGGCGGGCTTCAGCACCTCAGGATCAAGAAGCGGTGCATCTGGTGTGACATCGTGCGCCAGGAGCGCCAAGGGGGAGGGCGGATCATTCTGGAGGCAGACGGCTTCGTCGCCCTCTGTCCGTTCGCCCCACGTTTCCCGTTCGAGACGTGGATCCTTCCCGCCGGTCATCGGTCGGCCTATCAGGAGACGACCCCGGAGGAGCTCGTCCCGCTGGCGCGCGTGGTCTCGCGGATTTTGGGCCGCATGGGTCGATTCCTCGAGGATCCGCCGTTCAACCTGATGCTGCACACCTCCCCGCTGAGGGCCCAGAATCTCGAGCATTTCCACTGGCACCTGGAAATCATCCCCAAGCTGACCAGAGTGGCGGGATTCGAGTGGGGGACAGGATTCTTCATCAATCCCGTCCCGCCGGAGGAAGCCGCTCGATATCTCAGGGGCGAGGTGCCGCCAGGGGGCTGAATGGAGCCCAAGTTGACAGGTTTGAGGCTCTTTGCTAGACTCGGCGGGAGTTTAGAAGACGCCTGGCGGGTCGCGGGAATAGCTCAGTGGTAGAGCACAACCTTGCCAAGGTTGGGGTCGCGGGTTCGAATCCCGTTTCCCGCTCCATTCGCAACGGAACTGGGCCTGTGACCAGGCCCTTGGGATTGTAGGGCGGCGTAGCCAAGTGGCTAAGGCGGAGGTCTGCAAAACCTCTATTCAGCGGTTCGAATCCGCTCGCCGCCTCCAAGACACGGAGTCGGCGGCCGATCGAGCCGGGGTGGCGGAACTGGGAGACGCAGCGGACTTAAAATCCGCTGGTCCGCAAGGGCCGTGGGGGTTCGATTCCCTCCCTCGGCACCATGAGACCGACGAATCCAACCGTGGGCGGCGTGGCGCCGCCCGGGACCAGGGGGAGGGAGTTACGGTGCAGACCCTGAAGGTCGTGCGACAGACGCTCACGATGCTGAGCGAGAAACGCACTCAGGTTCTCGACATCACGAAGCAGATCCGCGACATCGTCCTCGGGGCCGATATCAAGGAGGGCTTCCTGCTGGTCAATTCCCTCCACACGACCTGCGCCCTGTTCGTCAATGAGTTCCAGGGGGCGCTCGTGGAGGACCTGAAGACCATGATGGAGCGGCTGGTCGCCGACGACGGCGGCTTCAAGCACGACGATCCGCGGTACTCGGACTGCGAGCGCGGCAACGCCTCCTCGCATCTGCGCGCGGCGCTGCTCGGCCGGAGCGTCGCCGTGGGGATCAGCGGCGGCGAATTGTCGCTGGGCCGGTTCCAATCCATTCTCTTCGCCGAGCTGGACGGGCCTCGCTCGCGGAGCATCGACATCCAGATCATGGGGGTCTAGCCCCCGGGCAGCCCTTCGGGCTCCCTGGCCGGTCCCAGCGGCGTAGTGCGTCTCCGCCCCACCAATCCCCGACGTTCGACCCGCGTGTTAGACTAACGCCATGTCGTGGAAACTCAGGAAGAAGGCCCAGATCCTCGTCGCCGGCGAAGACGGCGTGGTGACCAAGGACTGGGGCGGGCGCGTCTCCATTGCGCTCGTGTATCCCAACACCTACGCGGTCGGGATGTCCAACCTGGGATTCCAGACCGTCTACGATCACCTCAACTCGCTTCCCGACGTGGTGTGCGAGCGCGTCTTCTTCCCCGATCCCGAAGACATCGACGAGTACTCCCGGACCCAGACGGCGCCGTTCTCGCTGGAGTCCCAGCGGCCGTTGAAGGACTTCGACCTGATCGGCTTCTCGGTGACCTACGAAGGCGACTACATCAATACGGTGCGGCTGCTCCGGATGGCGGGGCTTGCCCCGCGGGCTGCCGACCGGCGGCCCGGCGATCCGATCGTCCTGATGGGCGGCGTCTGTGCCTTCTCCAATCCGGAGCCGATCGCTCCATTCATGGACTTCATCGTGGTCGGAGAGGGCGAGGAAGTCGTGGGCGAGATCGTCGCCGCGTACCGCGCGGCTCGCGAGGAAGGAACGGCGGCCTTCAAGTCGCGTCTGCTGGATCGGCTCAAGCCGGTGACCGGGATCTATGTGCCGGACGCCTACGAGGTGCGCTATGGTCCCGACGGGCTGATCGAGGGGGTGACGCCGCTCGATCCCGCGGCGCCGCGGATCGTCGCCAAGCGCCGGCTTCCCGACGTCAACCGCTTCGAGACCCGCTCCGTGCTCAAGACACCGCGAGCGGAGTACGGCCACATGGAGCTCCTCGAAGTGGGCAAGGGCTGCGGCAGAGGATGCCGCTTCTGTCTGGAAGGGCAGGTCTATCGGCCCGTCCGTCACCGGACGCTCGACTCGCTGCGCGCGTCGGTCGCGCGGATCGCGCAGGGATCGAAGCGGGTGGGGCTGGTCGGAGCGTGCGTCTCGGATTATCCGTGGATCGGGGACCTGATGAAGGTCCTGGAGGAGTACGGGGTCGAGGTGTCCATCTCCTCGCTGCGGGCCGACAGCCTCAGCGAGGATTTGGTGGCGAGCCTCCAGCGGGGCGGACACCGGACGCTGACCATGGCGCCCGAGGCGGGCACCGAGCGCCTGCGGCTGGTCATCCGCAAGGCCATCAGCGACGAACAGCTCTACGCCGCCTGCGGCCTGCTGCGCAAGTACGGTATCCCCAACCTCAAGTGCTACTTCATGATCGGGCTGCCGACGGAGACGCTGGAGGACGTGGAGGCGATCCCGGCCCTGGCGGCCCGGCTCCTCGAGCGGCTGAGCGTTCTCGGCCCCGACGGCCACCCGTTCGGTAAACTCACGCTGTCGGTGTCCTCGTTCGTCCCCAAGCCCTGGACCCCGTTCCAGTGGGCGCCCTTTGACGATCTCCGCAGCCTGGAGGACAAGCTCGAGATCATCAAGCGCGGGGCGGGCCGGCTGCACAATGTCCGGGTGGTCCACGAGAACCCCCGCGAAGCGGGCCTGCAGGCCCTGCTTGCCCGCGGCGACCGCCGGATCGCGGACCTCATCGAGCTGGCAGCCGTGCTCGACGGCGATTGGCGCCGGGCGCTGCGCGAGTGGGATGGGGACGCGGCGCCCTACACGGCGCGGACACGGGAGACATCGGAGACGTTCCCGTGGGACCACTTCGACGTCGGCGTGAGGAAGGCAGGGCTCCTGCGGGAATGGGAGCGAGCCGGCATCGGCGCCGCGGTCCCCGCCTGAAGGGCAGGTGACAGCGCGCATGGCCAGAGTGAAGGTGGCGATGAAGGACGATGTGCCGGCCGGCGAGGGTCGAGTGGTGGAAGCCGGTGGCAAGACCCTGGCCCTCTTCAACGTGGACGGCCGCTATTACGCCATCGACAACTCCTGCGCGCACCGCGGCGGCCCGCTGGGCGAAGGCGACCTGGATGGCACGGTGGTGACCTGCCCCTGGCACGGCTGGCGTTGGAGCGTGACCACGGGGGCGAATGCCAACAACCCCGCCGTGAAGATGGCATGCTTCCCTGTCTCGGTCGAGGGAGCCGACGTCTTCGTGGAGCTGCCGTGATCCTCGACAGCCTCGAGCGGCCCCTCCGCAACCTCCGCCTGTCCGTGACGGACCGGTGCAACCTCCGCTGCCAGTACTGCATGCCCGAGGAGGAATACGTCTGGCTGCCGCGCGAGGACATTCTGCACTTCGAGGAGATCGCGCAGCTCGTGGACGTCTTCACGGAGCTGGGTGTGGACAAGGTGAGGCTCACCGGGGGCGAGCCGCTGTTGAGAAAGGACCTGGCCCGCCTGGTGAGCCTGCTCGCGGCCAATCCACGGATCAAGGACCTGGCCATCACCACCAATGGGGTGCTGCTCGCCGAGCAGGCGCCGGCGCTGCGCCGCGCGGGGCTTCACCGCGTCACAGTGAGTCTGGACACGCTGCGCCCGGACCGCTTCAAGGCGCTGACCCGCCGCGACAGCCTCGCCCTGGTCCTCGCGGGCGTCGACGCGGTCGGGCGGGTCGGCTGGCCGGGGCTCAAGCTCGACACCGTGGTCATGCGCGGGGTGAACGACGACGAGCTCACCGATCTTCTCGAATACGGTCGGAAGGTCTCGGCCGAGGTGCGCTTCATCGAGTACATGGACGTGGGCGGCGCGACCCATTGGTCCATGGACAAGGTCGTGTCGCGCGCGGAGATCCTCACCCGCCTCGCCGCGCGCTATGGCGCCATCGAGCCCGTGCGCGAGGAGAGCTCGGCGCCCGCCGACCGGTACCGGCTGCCCGATGGGCGCGTCTTCGGCGTCATCTCGTCCACCACGGGGCCCTTCTGCCGCTCGTGCGACCGTAGCCGCCTCACGGCCGACGGCATCTGGTACCTCTGCCTCTACGGGACGAAGGGGACGGATCTCCGGAAGGCCCTGCGTGCCGGCGCCTCGCGCGACGAGCTCCAGGCTCTCATCGTGCCGGCCTGGCGGCGGCGCGCGGACCGGGGGGCCGAGGAGCGCCTGGCGCTGGCTGAGCGGCGGCCGCTGGTCCAGATCGGCGAGCTCAAGCGCGACCCGCACCTGGAGATGCACACCCGCGGTGGGTAGCGTGCCCGGCCGATTGGCTGCGCGGTCGTCGCCGGTCGTCACCAGCGCGTTGCCGAGCGCGCCCGGCGCTGATAGGCTCGCGGCATGACCGAGCGACCGCAAGGTGGGTCGGCCTCCGAGGGCGCGACGGTCGACCTCCGCGAGCGCGGGGCAAACCAACAGACCGCCGAGCGCCGCCTCTTCGTCCAGCTGCACTGCTTCGGGGGGTGTGCCGACGCCAAGCCGCTGGTCGGGGCCCTCGAGCGAAGCCAGATCGAGGCCGTCCTCTACGCCGACGTCAACGACCCGCGCGGCGTGGGCCTGCTGGCCATGAGCGAGGATCCGGCGTTCTTCGTCGCGCGGCTTCGGGAGGTGCTCGCGGCCGATCCCTTCGCCGGCCTGGCGCGGAAGTCCGAGCTCACCATGCTGGGCCGGACCTATTCGAGCGGCTTCGAAGCCGACCTCGAGGACTGGCTGCTGCGCCGCCCGCGTCGCGCAGTCCTTGACCCCTCGTGGCCGTGGGCCATCTGGTATCCCTTGCGCCGCACGGGGGCGTTCGCGCGGCTCTCGCCCCAGGAGCAGGGCGCAATCCTCCGCGAGCACGGGGCGCTCGGCCGGGCCTACGGCGACGCGGGCCTTGCCCACGACATCCGCCTTGCCTGCCACGGGCTCGACACCCACGACAACGACTTCGTCATCGGCCTCGTCGGGCGCGACCTCCATCCGCTCTCCCATCTCGTCCAGGCCATGCGCAAGACCGCCCAGACTTCGCAGTACCTCGAGCGCCTCGGCCCGTTCTTCGTGGGCCACGTTCTCTGGCAGAGCCCGGTCCGCTAGCCCGCGCTGCGATTCCCGCTGGTCCTGCCGCCGTCCCCCCCGCGGGGAGTGAGTCCGGGTGGGGTTGAGGCCCTCCCCGGAGGTCCAGCCGAGCGGCAGTCGGATCCCCCCGGTAGCAGCTGACAACTCAAGAAGCGACCGGATCGAGCCGAACCCGTCCGCGGTGAGCTCCGGACGCCCCCGCGGCCTCAGCCTCCCGCTCCAGCCGCCGGCGAGCCGGGTCGGGGATTAACCCCCAAATAAAAGTTCGCTAGTTAGACTCGCGGGCCGCTAAGATAACCTGTCAAAGCCCTGTCGGGGGGTAGCGGGACCAGGAGGGAGGGCATGGCGACGGCGCGGGGCCGGCGGGAGAGCACGGGCTTCGAGTTCCCGGGCGGGCTGCTCTGTTTGGACTTCGTCAACACCATCCGGCGCAGGCCCGCGGCCGACCGGGAGGAGCAGCTCCGGGAGGCTGGGGACGTCACCTCGTGGGCACTCCAGGCGGGAATCCTGAGACGCGCCGAGGCGCGCCGGCTGCTCCGGCGGGCGCGGCGGGTCCCCTCCGAGCGCGACCTCCACGACGCCCGGGCGGTGCGAGAGGCGATCTATGCGGTGTTTTCCGCCGTGGCCGCCGGACGGCGGCCGGATCCCGGCGCGCTGTGGACTCTCGGCGGCGCGGCGGCTCGAGCCGTGAGCCGGGCGCGTCTCGCGCCGGGCGGCGGCCGCTTCAGCTGGCAGTGGGACGGACGGCCCGACACGCTCGACCGGATCGTGTGGTCGGTGTCAGCCTCGGCGGTGGAGTTCCTGACCTCAGGGGATCTCACGCGCGTGCGGGAGTGCGCGGCGGGCGGATGCGGCCGGCTCTTTCTCGACAGGAGCCGCAACCGCACGCGGCAGTGGTGCGACATGCAGGTCTGCGGGAACCGCGCCAAGGCCCGCCGGCATTACGAGCGGCTGCGCGCGCGCCGGCGGCAGCCTGGGGGCTAGCGGGAAGCGGCGGCGGACCACGCGGCCAGCGTCGTCTCGATCTGGCGGGCGTGGCCTTCGAGGTGCTCGGCGTAGGTCCGAAGCCAGTCTTCGGCCGTATATCGACCCGACTCGGTGTGCCGGCCCTCGCGCTGCCATGCCGCCTCCGGAAGCCGCCGAAGGAGCGCGGTCGTGTTGGCGCGGACGGCCTCCACGACGGCGAGCGCCGGCTCGAGCGGATGAGCGTGGTAGTCGAGGGCGACTGCCCAGCCGTCCTGGTCGTATCCAAGCAGGGTCGGCTCCTTCTCGGCGACCAGGTAGCGGATGCGGGCGGCGGCGTTGGTCTCGGAATCCGCACAGTGAACGACCACTTCGTGGGCTGACCACTCCCCCGGCTGGGGCCGCCACTGACGGGCTTCGGCAGGCACCCGGGCGAGCGCAGCGCGCAGCCGCGCCGGACCGGCGGCGTATCGCTCGATGAGACGGCCTCGCTCGGCTGGGGAGAGCGGCATTCAGGCGAGCGGAGCGGGCAGATCCGAGCGGCCCATCAGGTAGAGATCCACGGCGCGGGCCGCGCTGCGCCCCTCGGCGATGGCCCAGACGATGAGCGACTGGCCGCGCTGCATGTCCCCCGCGGTGAAGACGCCGGGCACGCTCGTCATCCAGTTCGCATCCCGCCAGACGTTGCTGCGCTCGGTGAGCTTGAGGCCGAGCCGCTCGAGCATCCCCGGGCGCTCCGGACCCAGGAAGCCCATGGCCAGCAGGACCAGCTCGCAAGGCAGAGTGAACTCGGAGCCCGGGATTTCCTTGAACACGATCCGGCCGTTGTCGTTGATCATCTCCACCTCGGCAACCTCGAGGGCCTTGAGGCGGCCGGCCTCATCGCCCACGAAGCGCTTGGTCGAGACCGAGTAGACGCGCTCGCCCCCCTCCTCGTGAGCCGCGGAGACACGATAGACGTTTGGCCACTGGGGCCACGGGTTCTCGGGCGCCCGGTGCTCGGGGGGGCGAGGCAGGATCTCGAGCTGGTGCACCGAGCGCGCCTGCTGCCGATGCACGGTGCCGAGGCAGTCGGCGCCCGTGTCGCCGCCGCCGATGATCACCACGCGCTTGCCTTTGGCCGAGATGAAGCGCTCGTTGGGAACCTGGTCACCCTCGCAGCGGCGGTTCTGGAGCGTCAGGTACTCCATGGCGAAATGGATGCCCTCGAGCTCGCGCCCAGGAATGGGCAGGTCGCGCGGCGCGCAGGCACCGCCGGTGAGCACCAGGGCGTCGAACTCGGCGCGGAGCTGCTCCACCGGCACGGAGACTCCGACATGCGCGTTCGTGACGAATGCCACGCCTTCCGCCTCGAGCTGCTGGAGCCGCCGGTCGAGGACACGCTTCTCCATCTTGAACTCGGGAATGCCGTAGCGGAGGAGGCCGCCGATCCGGTCGTCGCGCTCGAAGACCGTCACCCAGTGCCCCGCGCGGTTGAGCTGCTGCGCGGCGGCCAGTCCTGCCGGCCCCGAGCCGACGATGGCGACCTTCTTGCCCGTGCGCACCGCGGGCGGCTCGGGCTGGATCCAGCCCTCCGCGAAGGCGTGATCGATGATGGCCAGCTCGATGGCCTTGATGGTGACCGGGTCGTCGATGATGCCGAGCACGCAGGAGCCCTCGCACGGGGCCGGGCAGAGGGTGCCCGTGAACTCCGGGAAGTTGTTCGTGGCGTGCAGCCGGTCGATGGCGTCCCGCCACTTGTCCCGGTAGACGAGATCGTTCCAGTCGGGGATGAGGTTGCCGAGCGGGCAGCCCTGATGACAGAAGGGGATGCCGCAGTCCATGCAGCGGGCCCCCTGCTTCTGGAGCTTGTCCGTGGGCCAGGGCAGCATGACCTGCTGCCAGTCCCGGAGGCGTTCCTCGATCGGGCGGTACGGCTGCTTGTCGCGCTTGAACTCCAGGAAGCCGGTGACCTTGCCCATCGATCGTTTCCGTCGCTCTCCTCAGGAGCCCCTGGGTGAGGCTCGTGTCATTTGCCTCCTCTTCGAGCGCCGGCTTTGCCGGCGCAACCTGCGTTTGGGGGAGGCTTCGGACGGGGGCACGAAGCCCCCCTCCGAGTTTATCCGTGGGCGCTCGCCATGACGGCTTCGTCCATCGACATGCCGGTCTCCTGCGCCTTCTTCATCGCGGCGAGCACACGCTTGAAGTCCTTCGGGATGATCTTGACGAAGGCCTGCTGAGTGCGCTCCCAGTCCACGAGGAGCCGCGCGGCGACCGGGCTCTGGGTATAGCGGATGTGCCGCGCCAGGAGGTCCTTCACCAGCTCTACGTCCTCGGTGTCCACCAGCGCTTCGAGGTCCACCATGCCCAGGTTGCAGCGCCGCTTGAAGTCGCCGTCCGGATCGAGCACGAAGGCCAGCCCACCGGACATGCCAGCCGCGAAGTTGCGACCGGTGCGGCCGATGACCACCACGCGGCCCCCGGTCATGTACTCGCACCCGTGGTCGCCCACGCCCTCCACCACGGCCAGGGCGCCGCTGTTCCTCACCGCGAAGCGCTCGCCGGCGACGCCGCGGAAGTGCGCCTCGCCGCTGGTGGCGCCGTAGAGGACCACGTTGCCGATGAGGATGTTCTCCTCGGCGACGAAGGTGGACTCGCGGGGCGGGTAGACGATGACCTTGCCTCCGGACAGTCCCTTGGCGATGTAGTCGTTGGAGTCGCCCTCGAGCGTGAGGGTGATGCCGCGCGGGACAAAGGCCCCGAAGCTCTGACCCGCCGACCCCGCGAAGTGGATGCGGATCGTGTCGTCCGGCAGCCCTTCGGCGCCATACCGCGAGGTGACCTCGTAGCCCAGGATCGTGCCCACCGTGCGGTTGACGTTGCGGATCGGCAGCCGGATGTCCACCGGCTCCCGGCGCTCGAGCGCCGGCTGGCACATCGTCACGAGCGTGGTCATGTCCAGGGATCGCTCGAGCCCGTGGTCCTGCTCGACGACCTTGCGGATGGCCACCTCGGGCCCGACCGCGGGGCGGTGGAGGATCGGCGAGAGGTCGAGCCCCCGCGCCTTCCAGTGATCCACCGCCGGCCTGACGTCGAGCCGGTCCACGCGCCCGATCATCTCGGCCATGGTGCGGAAGCCGAGCCGGGCCATCTGCTCCCGCACTTCTTCGGCGATGAAACGGAAGAAGCTCTCGACGAATTCCGGCTTGCCGGTGAACTTGGCCCGCAGCTTCGGATCCTGGGTGGCGATGCCGATCGGGCAGGTGTTGAGGTGGCAGACGCGCATCATGATGCAGCCCATGACCACCAGCGGCGCCGTCGAGAAGCCGTACTCCTCGGCGCCCATCAGCGCGGCGATGACCACGTCGCGCCCCGTCTTCATCTGGCCGTCCACCTGGACGATGATCCGGTCGCGGAGCTTGTTCATCACCAGCACCTGCTGGGTCTCGGCCAAGCCCAACTCCCAGGGCGTGCCGCCGTGCTTGATCGAGGTGAGGGGCGACGCCCCGGTGCCGCCGTCGTGCCCGGAGATGAGGACCACGTCGGAGTGGGCCTTGGCCACGCCGGCCGCGACCGTGCCGACGCCGACTTCCGAGACGAGCTTGACGCTGATCCGCGCCCGCGGGTTGGAGTTCTTCAGATCGTGGATCAGCTGGGCGAGATCCTCGATCGAGTAGATGTCGTGATGCGGCGGCGGCGAGATCAGCCCCACGCCCGGTGTGGAGTGCCGCACCCGGGCGATCCAGGGATAGACCTTGTGGCCGGGGAGCTGGCCGCCCTCGCCGGGCTTGGCGCCCTGGGCCATCTTGATCTGGAGATCGTCGGCGTTGACGAGGTACTCGCTCGTCACGCCGAAGCGCCCCGAGGCGACCTGCTTGATGGCGCTGCGGCGCCGGTCGCCGTTGGGATCGGGGACGAAGCGCGCCGGGTCCTCGCCACCCTCGCCGGTGTTCGACTTGCCGCCGATCCGGTTCATGGCGATGGCGAGCGTCTCGTGCGCTTCCTGGCTGATGGAGCCGTAGGACATGGCGCCCGTGGCGAAGCGCTTGAGGATGGCCTCGACGGGCTCCACCTCGTCGAGGGGAATCGGCGCCGCCGCGTACTTGAAGTCGAAGAGGCCCCGGAGCGTGGCGTGGTTGCGGCTCTGCTCGTCCACGAGCCGCGTGTATTCCTTGAAGATCGTGTACTGGCCGCTGCTCGTGGCGTGCTGGAGCTTGAAGACGGTCTCGGGGTTGAAGAGGTGGTACTCGCCGTCGCGCCGCCACTGGTACTCGCCGCCCCACTCCAGCTCGGGCGGGCCCACCGGCCGGTCGGGGTAGGCCTTGTGATGGCGCGCCAGCACCTCCTGGGCGATGACCTCGAGCCCCACGCCGCTGATCCGTGAGGTCGTCCAGGTGAAGTAGCGGTCGATGAACTCCTTGTTGAGGCCGATGGCCTCGAAGATCTGGGCGCCGCGGTAGGACTGGATGGTCGAGATCCCCATCTTGGAGATGACCTTGAGGACGCCCTTGTTCAGGGCCTTGATGTAATTCTTGACCGCGGTCTTGTGGTCGAGGCCGGGCAGCAGGCCCTGGCGGATCATGTCGTCGAGGGTCTCGAAGGCCAGGTACGGGTTGATGGCGCCCGCGCCGTAGCCCAGCAGCAGCGCCATATGATGCACTTCCCGAGCCTCGCCGGTCTCGATGATGAGCCCGATCTTCACGCGGCTGCCCTCGCGAATGAGATGGTGGTGCACGCCCGAGGTGGCGAGCAGCGCGGGGATCGGGGCATGGTGCGGATCGACGCCGCGGTCCGAGAGGATCACGTAGCTGTAGCCCTCGGCCACGGCCTGGCTGGCCTGCCGGCAGAGCTCCTCCACCGCCTTGGCGAGCCCGGCACCGCCCGCCGACACCTGGAAGAGCATCGAGATCGTCTTGGCCCTGAACCCCGGCAGGTCCACATGGCGGATCCGGGCCAGCTCCTCGTTGTCGAGGAGCGGCGTCTTGAGCTTGATCTGCCGGCACGCCTCGGGCGTGGGCTCGAGCAGGTTGCCCTCAGGGCCGATCGTGGTCGCGATCTGTGTGACCAGCTCCTCGCGGATGCCGTCCAGCGGCGGGTTCGTCACCTGGGCGAAGAGCTGCTTGAAGTAGTCGTAGAGCAGTCGCGGCCGGTTCGAGAGCACCGCCAGCGAGGTGTCGGTGCCCATGGAGCCTACCGGCTCCTCACCGGCGGTGGCCATAGGCCGGAGCAGGATGCGGAGATCCTCGTGCGTATAGCCGAAAACCTGCTGCCGCTCCAGCACCGTCTCGTGGTCGGGCTCGGGCACGTGCGGCGGCTCGGGCAGGCTCTCGAGCGGCTTGAGGTAGCTCTTGAGCCACTCCCCGTAGGGGTGCTGGGTGGCGTAGAGCCGCTTGAGCTCGGCGTCGTCCACGATCCGCCCCTGGGCGGTGTCCACCAGGAAGATGCGCCCGGGATGCAGGCGCTCCTTGAGCAGCACGCGCTCGGGTGGGATGTCGAGCACGCCGACCTCGGAGGCCATGATGACGAGCCCGTCCTTCGTCACGTAGTAGCGCGAGGGTCGGAGCCCGTTCCGGTCCAGGACGGCGCCGACCACGGTCCCGTCGGTGAAGGCGATGGAGGCGGGGCCGTCCCAGGGCTCCATGAGACAGCCGTGGTACTCGTAGAAGGCCTTGCGCTCCTCGCTCATGGACTCGTGGCCGCTCCAGGCTTCGGGAATCATCATGAGCACGGCCAGCGGCAGCGGCCGGCCTGCCATCACGAGAAATTCGAGCACGTTGTCGAAGATGGCCGAGTCGCTGCCGCCCTCGATGACGATCGGCAGGATCTTCTTCAGGTCCTCGCCCAGCAGCTGGGAGCGGCAGAGGGCCTCGCGCGCGTGCATCCAGTTGATGTTGCCGCGCAGCGTGTTGATCTCGCCGTTGTGGGCGATGTAGCGGTACGGGTGGGCCAGCGGCCAGGATGGGAAGGTGTTGGTCGAGAAGCGCTGGTGGACCAGGGCCAGGGCCGAGTCCACGAGCGGGTCGGTCACGTCGGGGAACATGGTCTCGATCTGGTCGGCCGAGAGCATGCCCTTGTAGGTGAGGGTGTTCAACGACAGGCTCGGCAGGTAGAAGAACTTCTTCTCGGCGAGGCTCGATCCCCAGACGGCATGCTCGACCCGCTTGCGGATGACATAGAGCTTGCGCTCGAACGCGCCACGGTCCGGGATAGATGGGCCACGGCCGATGAAGATCTGGTTGAAGACCGGCTCGACGGAGCGGGCAGTAGGGCCGACGGGTGAGTCGTCGGTCGGCACCTCCCGCCAGCCGAGCAGGCTCTGCCCTTCCTCCCGGACGATCTCGGCGAAGATCCGCCGGCACTCTCGGGCCTGCCCGGGATCGCGGGGCAGGAACACCAGCCCGGCCCCGTACTGGCCGGGGGCGGGAAGGGTGATTCCGTGGCGCCCGCATTCGCGGGCCAGGAAGGCATGGGGCATCTGGAGCAGGATGCCGGCGCCGTCCCCCGTGTTGACCTCGCATCCGCAGGCGCCGCGGTGCAGGAGGTTCTTGAGGACCGTGAGCGCCTGGCTCACGATGGCGTGAGATCGCCGGCCCTTCATGTCCACCACGAAGCCGACGCCGCAGGCGTCGTGCTCGTGGGCCGGATCGTAGAGGCCCTGCGCCGGAGGCAGCCCCGGATCCATCGTCGCCATTGACTCTCCCCGCGGCCCTCTCGCGGCCGCCCGGTTTGTGAACTGACCGAACGTTGTCCGGCTTTGACCGCTGAGCCTACACCGATCCGGAGCATTAGCCAAGCCCTAAATTGCAAAAACATCGCATTAGGTGGGCTAATAGTGTATGGTGGGGGCGTGAACCTCGACACCCTCAGGCTCTACTGCGACGTGGTGCGGCTGCGGAGCTTCTCCCGCGGCGCCGCCGGAAACGGGATCTCGCAGTCCGCGGCCAGCCAGGCGATCCAGCAGCTCGAGGCCGAGCTGGATGTCGCGCTCCTGGACCGCTCGCGGCGGCCGCTTCAGCCGACGGACGAGGGACGGACGTTCTACGAAGCCTGCCGGGAGCTGCTCCAGGGCTTCGACAAGGCCCGGGCCGACCTGGCCGCCTCGCGCGAGCGGGTGGAGGGGACCGTGCGAGTGGCCGCCATCTACTCGGTCGGGCTGCACGATATGAGCCGGCACATGCAGCCGTTCATGGCCGCCTACCCGCAGGCGCGCGTGCTCCTCGAGTGCCTGCACCCGCACAAGGTGGTCGAGGCCGTGGTCAACGACGAGGCCGACGTGGGCATCCTGTCCTACCCCACGGCCACCCGCGCCCTCACCGTCCTGCCGCTCCGGTCGGAGCCCATGGTGCTGGTGACGCACCCGGCGCACCGGCTCGCCCGCCGCCGGCGACTGAGCCCGGGCGATCTCAACGGGGAGAAGTTCGTGGCCTTCGACCACGATCTGGCCATCCGCAAGGCCATCGATCGTGCGCTCAAGCAGCACGGGGTCAAGGTGGACGTGGTGATGGAGTTCGACAACGTCGAGACCATCAAGCAGGCCATCGGCATCAACGCCGGGGTGAGCATCCTGCCGCGGCCCACGGTGCTCAAGGAGATCAGCGCTCGGACGCTCGCCGCGGTGCCCCTGGCCCTCGACGGGCTGGTGCGGCCCATCGGAATCATCCACCGGCGGGGCAAGCGCCTGTCGCCCGCCGTCGCCGCCTTCATCGATCTCCTCAGGAAAGCCGACACCGACGTCCATCCCTGAGCCGCGGGGCGCTCGAGCTGGCGGGACCGGGGCGCCCTCGGGGATGCCCGCGCGAGGGAATCCGACGAGCCGTGGCGCGCCCCGAAGCGCAGGAGGCCGTGATACGGTAGAGGCCATGAATGTGACCCGGTTCGTCAGCAAGTCGGGCAGCCGCGTGTACCAGATGCCGGTGGAGACCTTCCCCGGGCATGTCAACAACATCTACCTGATCCTGGACGGCGACCTGATCACGCTCTTCGACGTGGGCTCGGGCACGCCGGACTCCATCGAGGGGCTGCAGGCGCGGATGGCCGAGGTGCGCGAGCGCTTCGGCGAGGGGGCCCGGCTCGAGGACGTCCAGCACGTCGTGATCAGTCACGCCCATATCGACCATTTCGGCTGGGTCGGCCACTTTGCCCGTAATACCGACGCCACGGTGTACGTGCACGAGCTGGACGCGCGCGTCCTGACGAACTTCGAGGAGCGCATCGTCCTGGCCTCCAAGGACGTGCGGGTCTTCCTGGAGCGCTCCGGCGTCAAGCCCGAAGTGCGGGCGGCGCTCGAGGAGATGTACCGGTTCTCCAAGAGCTTCTTCAAGTCGGTGGAGATCGATCGGGTCGTCCGCGACCGGGACGCGATCATCAACGGGTACCGCGTCCATCACACGCCGGGCCATTGCCCCGGGCAGATCTGCCTCGAGGTGGACGATCTGCTGTTCACCGCCGATCACGTGCTCTCGCGGATCACGCCGCATCAGTCGCCGGCCGCCATCACCGCCTTCTGCGGTCTGGAGATGTACCTGCAGGCGCTGGAGAAGGTGAAGGCGTTGACTGGCGTGAGGATGTCGCTGCCCGGTCACGAGGCACCCATTGCCGATCTCGCCGCGCGCATCGACGCCATCGTGGCTCACCATGACCGTCGGCTGAACCAGGTGCTGGAGATCTGCGGCGAGGCGATGTCGCTGGCCGACGTCTCCAAGCGCCTCTTCGGCCGGAAGGATGGTTACACGCGCCTGCTGGCTCTGGAGGAGGCGGGCGCCCACGTCGAGTATCTCTTCCAGCGCGGCGAGCTGCGCATCGCCAATCTCGAGGACGTCGCGCGCGAGTCCAACCCCGTGATTCGCTACGAGGCCCGCCGCGGAGCCGCCGCATGAGCCTCCCCGCTCCCGCCATGACCGCGAGCCTGATCATCGCCGCCAGCGAGGCGGACTCGAATCTCTACTACGCCTGCCGCTTCCTGGCTCCCGATCCGTTCGTCTATCTCGAGGTGGAGGGCCGCAAGATCCTCCTGATGTCGGACCTCGAAGTGGACCGCGCGCGGGCCCAGGCGCGGGTGGACGAAGTGCTCTCCCTCTCGGAATGGGAGGCCAAGGCCAAGCAGCGCTGGCCGCAGCCCCGGCTCACCGACACGGTAAGCCTCCTGCTCGAGGACTACGGCGTCAGAGCCGTGGAAGTGCCCGCCGATTTTCCATTGGAGTTGGCCGATCGCCTGCGCGAGCGCGGCGTGACGGTCTCGGCGCGGCCGCACCCGTTCTTCCCGCAGCGGCTGATCAAGTCGGCCGAGGAGATCGCGGCCATCGAGCAGACGCAGCGCCACACCGAAGCGGCGCTGGCGGCGGCGCTCGACGTGCTGAGGGAGAGCGAGATCCGTGGCGACACGGTGATCTGGAAAGGGCGTCC
>DASSSH010000261.1:0-39932 GCA_035708525.1 Candidatus Methylomirabilota bacterium | reverse complement strand
GGAGCCGGCCGCGCGGGGCTGCCCTGCGGCAACAGGACCCAGCCGTCTCAGACGAGTCGGCCTCGTGAAGAGGGTAGGCTAGCGGAGGCGCCGCGGGGCGGGCCGGGGCGCGCCCGGCCGATCGCCGCGTGGGCCCTCCTCCTCGCCCGGCTTGCGCGGGAAGCGCTGCCGGAACCGCTCGCGCAGCTGCTGGCGCTGCTCGGGCGTCATCTGCCGCCAGCGCTCGGCATTGCGCTCGAAGCGCTCGCGCTGCTCGGGCGTCATGGCCTGGTAGCGCTGGAACCGCTGCATGATCTGCTGCTGCCGCTCCGGCGGGAGCCGCTGGAAGCGCTCGTGGGCGGCCTCGAGCTCGCGCTTGCGCTCCTCGGGCAGGCTGTTCCATCGTTGGAGGTCCTGCAGGATGCGCGCGCGCTCGGCCGGGGGCATGTTGCGCAGCCGTTGCAGGTTCTGCCGCGCTTGCTGGCGCTCCTCGGGGGAGAGGCTCTTCCAGTGCCGATAGTTCTCCAACGCGCGCTGACGCTGCTCCGGCGTCATGAGCCGCCAGCGCTGGAGGTTGCGCTCGGCGATGGCCCGCTCCTCGGGCGAAAGGCGCTCGAGGCCGCGCACCTCGCCCTCCGGGGTTTGGGCCGGTGGCGGCGGTGGCGCCTGGGCGGCCGCCGGTCCGGCGGTGGACAGCAGGGCGGCGGCGATCACGGTGGCCACGAGGAAGCGGCGCATCTCACTTCACCTCCTTGGGAGCGGAGCTGCCCGGCGGCTTCTGGCTCGCCGGCATGGGCGGAACGATTGGCGGCTGGTCCTCCATGGTCCGCCAGGATTCCAGCACCCGGAGGCGCTCGAGCAGACCCATCCGCTTCGCCACCTCCCGGTCGCGCGCGTAGTCCGGGTTGTTGAGCAGGTCCAGGTCGCGAAGCATCTCGGCGTCGATCGGCTCGCCCTTCTCGGCCGCCGCCACGGCGCCGGCCAGCCCCAGCAAGGCCGTCAGCGTCAATCCCCCAAGCGACGGCCAGCGGACGAGCATGGTGTGGGCTATCCCTCGCTCGTCGACAGGCGGTCCAGGCGGTTGATCACGTCGAAGTCCTCGAGCACGTCCAGCCGCTGCATGACATCGAGGCTGGCGATCACGTCGAGGCGGGTCGCCAGGACGGCGCTCTCGAAGGCGAGCTGATCTCCGCCGAGCGGTCCCCGCGATCCGCCGGGCAGGCCCATGTAGACCAGCGCGGCGAGCAGCCCGGCGGCCAGGAGGGCGGGGGCCGGGCGCCAGAGGCCCCACCAGGCGGCGGAACCGCCCGCGACGCGGCGCTCCAGCTTCTCGCGCAGCTCGGCGCGGTAGGCGCCCCAGTGAACGGGCGGCGCCGGCGGCGCGCTTCGGCCGAGCGTCTCCATCAGCTCACGGTAGGCGGCGAGGGTCTCGCGGCACTGGGCGCAGCCGTCGAGGTGGCCCTCGACCTGGGCCCGCTCGGCCTCTTCGAGCTCGCCCCGGGCGTGGGCGATCAGCAGCTCCTCGACGTGGGGGCTTTTCATGGCTGGTCTCCGACTCGCTTCCTCAGGGCGGCCATCGCGCGGTGCAGGTGCACGCGCACCGTCGCCTCCGACAGGCTCAGGATCACGGCGATCTCCTTGGTCGCGAGGCCTTCTTTGCACTGTAGCAGGACCGCGGCCCGCTGCTGCGGCGACAGCTCCTCGACCGCGCTCCACAGCCGCCCGAGGCGGCGGCTGGTCTCCACGCCCTCGGCCGGATCCACGAACGGCGCGGGCGCGCGCTCGACGGGATCGTCGTCACCGATCTCGTCGTGCGCCTCGCGCCATGCCAGCAGCCGGCGCCATCCGCGGCCGCGGCGCCGCTGGTCCAGGCAGCAGTTGACCAGGATCCGGTAGAACCAGGTCGAGAACTTCGATTGGCCGGCGAAGGAGCCGGCCGCCTCGTGCAGCCGCAGGAAGGCCTCCTGGGAGCAGTCCTTGGCCTCCTCACGATCCCGCAAGATGGACCAGGCGATGCGGTACGCACGCTCTTGGTATCGCTCCACGAGCACGTCGAAGGCGCCGGGCTCGCGGTCGGCGACTCTGCGGCAGAGCGCTTCATCGGTGGACTCCACGGGCTGTTCTCGTCCCGATCTTCCCACAGGCTCATGTCAGCGCCCAACTTCCCCGACACGCATTCGCGCTCTCGGCGCGCGCGGCCGATCGGGAGGAGGGCTCGATGGTGCCCTCCTCCCACCCGAATCCGCGCCCTACCGGCCCGCGCGCCTGGAGTGCAGATCCCGGTGCAGCTCGCGGCGGTCCTGACGGACGTCGCGCATGTCCGCGCGACGGTCATGCTTGTCCTCTCTGAGATCCCGCACGTCGCGGCGCCGCTCGCGGCGATCCTTGTTCAGCTCCCGCACGTCCTGGCGGCGGTCCTTCAGGTCGCCCCGGTACTCCCGCCGGTCCTTTTGCAGCTCCCGGCGCGCTGCCTTGATGGCGTCCGGATCGCCGGACTTGTAGGCGTCTTTGAGCACCTGGCGGTCACCCCGCAGCTCGCGCCGATCCTCGCGGATGTCGCGGTTGTCCTGGCGGATCTCGCGGCGATCTTCGCGGATCTCCCGCGTGTCCTGGCGGATCTCGCGGCGGTCTTCGCGGATCTCGCGGGTGTCCTGGCGGACATCCTGACGGTCCTGTCGCAGATCGCGCAGGTCCTCGCGCACCTCCTGAGCGCCGGCGGTGACCGTGAACAGCCCGACCCCGGCGCAGACGGCCGTGAGCCACATGATCCCGAGGCGTGACTTCGAGAGCCCTTTCATCGCGTTCCTCCTGAGTGGTCTGGTGGTCGGGGTCGCGCCCCGGTTTCACTGCTCACGGGGTAGGACGCCCGTCCGCTCAGGGGTGTTTACGCGGGAGGACGGTCCTAAATGAAGAAAAAGACGGGGCTCTCGGGGATCGGCGGGCTAGGCGGGAGGCGGCGCGGTCGCCCCGGCGGCGCGCGTTGCCTCGCCGAGGCTCACGTGCTCGACCAGCAGCAGGATCAGCCCCAGCGAGGTGACGGGGACGAACTGCGCCGCGTGCAGCAGGATCGAGACCGACAGCGCGTCCGAGCGTGGCACCCCGAAGAGGTCCAGCGCCAGTACCGTCGCCGCCTGGATCACGCCGACGAAGCCGGGGCTCGACGGCAGGCTCACGCCCAGCCCCAGGAAGGCCAGGACCGTCCACGCCGCCGTGAACGGCAGCGAGAGTCGCGCCGACTGGAACGCCGCCCACACCGAGAGCGCCAGGGTCAGCCAGATGGCCACGGAGGAGCACAGGACCGGCGCCAGATGGCGAGCGGTGCGGATGCCGCGCAATCCCTCGCTCATCGTCGACAGAATGTCGAGCAACCGTTGCTCGACCGAGCGCCAGCGCGAGAAGCAGGCGCGCACGAGGCCGGCGCACGCCCCGGGGGCGACGGCGATCACCGCGAGCACGAGCATCGCGGCCAGATCCACGGTCAAGAAGAGGAACGCCGACCAGCGCACATCGCGGGGGATCGGCACGATCAGCAGCAGGATCGCCACCGTCAGCCCCACCGCCAGGGCGTCCAGGACACGCTCGACGACCAGCGTGGCGACGGTTGTCCAGAATCGCGGCCCGCGGCGGGCGGCGACGTAGACCCGCACGAGCTCGCCCGCGCGCAACGGCAGGAGGTTGTTGGCCATGTAGCCGATCATGGTGGCGTTGAACAGGTGAGAGGGACGCGCCCCGGGCGGGTAGAGGTAGTACCAGCGCCAAGCCCGCAGCCACAGCGCCAGGATGTTCAGCGCCACGACGGCGCCGAGAAAGCTCCAGCGGGTCTCGCGGAGCCGGGCGGCCACGGCGCGCAGGTCCACGTCCCAGAAGAAGTAGGTGAGCAGCGCGACGCTCACCGCCAGGCCGAACAGGATCTTGATCAGCCGGCCGCGCGACGGCACTGAGGGAGCGATCAGAGCCCGAGCTGGGCGAGGACGGCGTCGAGGCGGGCCGGGACGGTGACCGGGCGGGAGGCCGACTCCAGCGCGGTGTCGGGATCCTTGAGCCCGTGGCCGGTGAGCGTCAGGACGAGCGTCGAGCCGGGTTCGAACCGCCCTGCCTTGACCATCTTCACCAGCCCGGCCACGGTGGCGCAGGAGGCGGGCTCCATGAAGATGCCCTCCTCGCGGGCGAGCAGCCGGTAGCCGCGCACGATCTCCTCGTCGGTCACCGCATCGATCCAGCCATTGGAGTCTTGCAACGCCTCCTTGGCGAGCCCCCAGGAGGCGGGGTTACCGATCCGGATGGCGGTGGCCAGGGTCTTGGGCTCGGCGATGACCCGGTCCTCTACGATGGGCGCCGCGCCGGCGGCCTGGAAGCCCACCATCTTCGGCAGCTCCTTGGCCAGCCCCGCGCGGTGGTATTCGCGATAGCCGCGCCAGTAGGCCGAGATATTGCCCGCGTTCCCCACCGGGATCAGGTGGTAGTCCGGCGCGCGCCCGAGCTGGTCCACGACCTCGAAGGCGGCGGTCTTCTGCCCCTCCAGCCGGAACGGGTTCAGGCTGTTGACGAGCGTCACCGGATAGCGGTCGGCGACCTGGGTGACGATGGACAGCGCCTGGTCGAAGTTGCCCTCGACGACGAGCACCGTCGCCCCGTGGATCGCCGCCTGCGAGAGCTTGCCGATGGCCACTGCCCCCTTGGGCACCATCACGAAGGCGCGGAGCGCCGCCCGGGCCGCGTAGGCGGCGGCGGACGCGGAGGTGTTCCCCGTCGAGGCGCAGATTACCGCGCGGGAATTGGACTCCACCGCCTTGGAGATGGCCATGGTCATCCCGCGGTCCTTGAACGAGCCCGTGGGATTGAACCCCTCACACTTGAGGAAGATGCGCAGGCTCGAGTCGGTCGCCTCGGCCAGCCGCGGCGCGGGAATGAGCGGCGTGTTGCCTTCGTGGAGCGTCACCACCGGCGTCTGGGCGGTGACCGGCAGGAAGGCCCGGTACCGCTCGATGACGCCCGGCCAGGAGGTCATGACCCCACCTCGACGCGGATCATGGTGGTGCGCCCCGCCACGACGGCGAGCTTGTCGATGGCGGCCAGCGCCGCCCGCATGTCCCGCTCCCGCGCCTCGTGAGTCATCATGACGACGGGCACCGCCTCGCCGTGCGCCCGACCCTTCTGCAGGACGGAGACGAGCGAGATGTCATGCTTGCCCAAGATGCCGGCGACCTGGGCCAGCACGCCCGGCCGGTCCATGGCCATCACGCGGAGGTAGTAGGTCGAGCGGATCGCGTCCATCGGGCGCAGGGCCAGAGGCTGCCCGCTCACCGAGGGCAGGTCCACATCCATGGCCGGGATTCCATGCGCCACGCGGCGGGCGATCTCGAGGGTATCCGACCAGACGGCCGAGGCCGTCGGCAGCTGCCCGGCGCCGCGCCCGTAGAACATCAGGTTGCCGACATTGTCGCCGGTCATGAAGACGGAGTTGAAGACGCCCGACACCGCCGCCATCGGGGAATCGGCGGGGATCATGGTCGGGTGCACCCGCAGCTCGAGCTCGCCGTCGGCGGTCTTGGCGATGGCCAGCAGCTTGATCCGGTAGCCCAGCTCGCGGGCATTGACGACGTCCTCGTGGGAGACGGCCGTGATTCCCTCGGTGTAGATGTCCTTGAGATCCACCGACGTGCGGAAGGCGAGCGTGGCCAGGATCTGGAGCTTGTGGGCCGAGTCGAGCCCTTCGACGTCGAGGGTCGGATCGGCCTCGGCGTAGCCCCGGGCCTGGGCCTCCTTGAGGACCTCGGCGAAGTCCCGGCCCTCGTCGGTCATCTTGGTGAGGATGTAGTTGCAGGTCCCGTTGAGGATGCCGAAGGCGGACAGGATGCGGTTGGCCGGCAGCCCGTCCTTGACGGCGCGGATCAGCGGGATGCCGCCGGCCACCGCCGCCTCGAAGCCCAGCGCCACGCGGTTGCGCCGCGCCTCCTCGAACAGCTCGGCGCCGTGGTGGGCGAGGAGCGCCTTGTTGGCCGTCACGACATGCTTGCCCGACTGGAGCGCCTTGAGGATGAAGGTGCGCGCGGGCTCCAATCCGCCGACCAGCTCGATCACGATCTGGACCTCGGGATCGTCGAGGGCGGCGTTGGCGTCGGCGACCATGGGCAACCGGCGGAGGTCCAGGCCCTCGCGCGGCCGCGAGAGGTCGGCATCGGCCACCTTCCGGAGGACGAGGCGGCAGTTGGCGCGCTCCTCCATCTCGGCGCCGTGGCTCTGCAGCACCTTGACGACGCCGCTGCCCACAGTCCCTAAGCCGAGGAGCGCGATCTTGATCTCTGTCATGGGATGCCGACGGTCGGTCCGCGCCGTTGGCGCCGGGGCGGGCCCGGTCGGCCCGACGGCTACCGCGCGGCGAGACCCTTCAGGCCGCGCAGGGCCTGCTTGATCCGCTGCTCGTTTTCGACGAGGGCGAAGCGCACGTGGCCCTCGCCGTATTCCCCGAACCCGATGCCGGGGGAGACCGCCACCTTGCTCTCCTGGATGAGCATCTTGGCGAACTCGAGCGAGCCCATCGCGCGGAAGGCCTCGGGGATCGGCGCCCAGACGAACATGGTGCCCTTGGGCTTCGGCACCGACCAGCCCAGCTTGTTGAGCCCCTCCACGAGCACGTCACGGCGCTTGCGGTGGACCTCCACGATCTCGCTGACGCACTTCTGATCGGCCTCGAGGGCGATGATGGCCGCGATCTGGATGGGCTGGAAGGCGCCGTAGTCGAGATACGACTTGATGCGGGCCAGGGCGTTGATCATCACGGCGTTGCCGCACACGAAGCCCATCCGCCAGCCGGGCATGTTGTAGGACTTCGAGAGCGAGAAGATCTCGACCCCGACCTCCTTGGCCCCCGGCACTTCCAGGAAGGACGGCGGACGGTAGCCGTCGAAGGCGAAGTCCGCGTAGGCGAAGTCGTGGACCACCAGCAGCCGGTGCTCCTTGGCGAACGCCACGACCTTGACGAAGAAGTCGCGGTCGACACACTGGGTCGTCGGGTTGTGCGGAAACGACAGGATCAGCAGCTTGGCCTTGGGCCAGGCCAGTCGCGCCGTCTCCTCGAGTCGCGCGAAGAAGTCGTCGCCGGGAATGAGCGGGACCGAGCGGAGATCGCCGTCGGCGATGACCACCGAGTACGAGTGGATCGGGTAGGTCGGGTTGGGCACGAGAGCGCCGTCCCCCGGCTGGAGCACCGCCAGGGCGAGGTGGGCGAGCCCCTCCTTGGCGCCGATGGTCGCGATGGCCTCGGTGTCAGGGTCGAGCTCGACGCCGTAGCGGTCCCGGTACCAGGTCGTGATCGCCTTGCGCAGCCGGGTAATGCCCTTCGAAGCCGAATAGCGGTGGTTGCGGGGGTTGCGGGCGGCCTCGACCAGCTTGTCGACGATATGGCTGGGTGTGGGCTGGTCGGGATTGCCCATCCCCAGATCGATGATGTCCTCTCCGCGGGCGCGTGCCTTGGACTTGAGGTCGTTGACGATGGCGAAGACGTAGGGGGGGAGGCGCTTGATCCGATAGAACTCGTCCATGGGCCGTTCCTTGAGTGAAAACGATGATACTGCCGCGCACCGTCAACTGTCAAGAAACCACTCTCTGGCGCGGAGATAGCGCGCACTTACGAGTGACGGAAATGGGTTGTTGACACCCTCTGAAAGAGCGTGCTACAAACCCCAAGAACCGGTACGCGGAACCTTTCCTTCCAGAATTTTCTTGTTGAGCGGTGATCTCGAAAGCCTGCCGGGCGAGGGGGCCCGACGGGACGAGTCTAATGTCGTACCGCGGTCCATGACGCACCAGGGGGGTGGGCCATGTTCAGGCGCGGACGCAAGCCACACCAGCGCGGCGGCCTGACCTCGTTCGTCGACGAAGGCTCGGAAATCGAAGGGAAATGCACGTTCAGCGGGACGGTCATGCTGAACGGCAAGTTCAAGGGCGAAATCGCGACCAACGAGACCCTGATCGTGGGTGAGAAGGCCGTGATCAACGCCGACATCCACGCCGCCCAGGTGCTCATCAGCGGCGAGGTCGTGGGAACCGTCCAGGCGACCGAGCGGGTGGAGCTCAAGCGCACGGCGCGGCTGTTCGGAGACGTGGAGGCCCCGATCATCGTCGTCGAGGAGGGCGTCCTGTTCGAGGGGCACTGCCGGATGACCAAGGTGAACCAGATCGCCGAAGTCCCGAGCGCTCGGGATCTCTCGGTGGTGGCGCTCAAGCGCTAGGGCGGCCAGACAGAGACGATGCCCAGGCGTCGGGGCTTCAACCTGCTGGTCGTCAAGAGCGACGGCAGTGGTGTCTTCCGGCTGAGCATTCCCCGTTGGGTCCTCGGGGGCGCGGTGGGCGCGTTCGTCCTCGCGGCCTCCTCGCTCGGTCTCATCTACAGCGACTACCTCTCCCTCCGCTCCCAGCGTGCGAGCTTCGCGGCGGGTCAAGCGCGCGCCGCCGAGCAGCAGGCCGCCGTCGAGGCCTCGGAGAAGCGCGCTCGGGAGGTGCGGGCCGAAATCGACAACTGGCGTGAGCTGCACGCCCGCATCTGGGAGCCCTTCGGTCCCGAGGTCGGCCCGATGGCCAAGCGCGGGAGCGGCATCGGGGGCGGCACGGTCGGTCGGGCGGCGGCCGACGGCGGCTCGACCGCGGTGAAGGAGGAAATGGACCGCCTGGCTGGCATCGTGAGGGAAGAGGGCAACAATCTCCGCGCGCTGGACCGCTTCCTCACCCGGGCGGGCAAGGTGCTGGCTTCGCTGCCGTCGCGGTGGCCGCTGCGTGGTCCGGTCAACTCCGACTTCGGCAAGCGTGCCTCACCCTGGGCGTCGGGCTCCGAGTTCCACAGCGGGATCGACATCGGAGCGCCCGTGGGCACGCCGATCCGGGCGCCGGCCCCGGGCACCGTGGTCTTCGCCGGGCATCATCCCGAATACGGTGTCACCCTGATCCTCGACCACGGGAACGAGACCAAGTCGCTCTACGGGCACCTATCGAAGCTGCAAGTGAGCGTGAATCAGCACGTGCACCGCGGCGAGGTGATCGCCCTGAGCGGCAACACCGGACGCTCCTCGGGTCCGCACCTGCACTACGAGATCCAGGTCCGGGGGCAGGCGGTCAATCCCAACGCCTACATCTGGGAAGACGCCCCGCTCACGACCGCCCGCTCCGCCTCTCTCCGCTAGCCTCCTGAGGTCGGTTCCAGCGAAAGGACCCCCGGCCCCACGCGCATCGTTGCTGGCCTCGCGGCCGGTCAGGCCGTGGGGGACTTCCTGAGGAAGCCCAGGCAGGCCTCGTTGAAGGCCTCGAATTCTTCCATGAAGTGCAGGTGGCCGGCGCCCGGAATCTCCACCAGCTCGGAGCCGGCGATGCGGCTGTGCAGCTCGCGCGAGCGCGAGGGCGGCACCAGGATATCCTCCGTCCCCGTGGTGATCAGGGTGGGGACGCGGATCGCCCCGAGGCGCTCCAGCGTGTCGTGGCGGCGGATGGCGTCGGCCTGGCGGGCTAGGCCGGTCAGCGTCGTCGGGTACGGGTACTCCACCGCGCGCTCGATGAAGAGGCGCACGAACTCGCCGCGCTCGGCGAGCGTCTTGTGGGACAGCACCCAGGGAATCATGAGCCGCGTGAAGTCCTCGCGCCCGAGCGATGCCTTGGCCCGGAGGATGGCGTCGATGAGGAACAGCCCGTAGGCGTCGATCTGGGCGAGCGTGCAGTGCAGTTGGAGCGTCAAGACGCGGTCGGGATGCACGAGCGCGATTTCCTGAGCGATCATCCCGCCCATGGAGGCGCCGCAGATGTGCGCCTGCCGGATTCCCAGCCGATCGAGCAGGGCAAGAGTGTCCTCGGCCATGCCGGCGATGGTGTAGGGCTCATCGGGCACGTCGCTCTGGCCGACGCCGCGGTTGTCGAAGGCGATGACGCGGTACTGGGCCGCGAAGGCCGGAATCTGAAACGCCCAGGCCGTGTGGTCGCCGCCCCAGCCCATGATGAGCACGAGCGGCTCGGCATCGTCGGGGCCGGTTGACTGGTAGAAGAGGCTGACGCCGTCGACGGGGATCCTGGGCATGGTGAACTGAGCCGGGCCCCCTCACCCTGTCGTTCGAATCATTTCACCGCTCACCTCGTGGCGCGCGTGCCTGGCGGCATCGCGGCCGCCACTCAGTTCGCACTGCGTCCCCAAAGGGGAGAGGGAATCGGAAGAGGGATCTGGGGCGAGTGGCGAGCCAGGCGAGGCCCGAGGGAGGAGCCGGCCGGAGGCGTACGCGTTTGTACGTTGAGGACCGGCGACGACCGAGAACGTGGCGGTTCGAGCTGAACCGCTCAGCGTGGCAGTTCGAGGTGAGCGCCGTAGGCGCGAGCCGAGGGCTGAGTAGGGCGCGAGAGCTGAGTTGATCCGGCGAAGCCAATCGACCCGGAGCTAGGCGCGGACCTGGCAGGCTACCCAGTGCCCCGGCGAGATCTGCTTCAGGACCTGTTCGTTCTCCGAGCAGGACGGCACGCGGATGGGGCACCGGGTATGGAAGCGGCAGCCCGAGGGCGGCTTGATCGGGCTCGGCACGTCGCCCTCGAGGAGGATCCGCTTGCGCTTCACCGCGGGATCGGGGATCGGCACGGCCGAGAGCAGCGCCTCGGTGTAGGGATGCTTGGGGTTGGTGTAGAGCTCCTTGGCGGGGGCGATCTCCACGATCTTGCCCAGGTACATCACCGCCACGCGCGTGGAGATGTGCTCCACCACCGAGAGGTCGTGGGCGATGAAGAGATAGGTCAGGTTGAACTGCTTCTGGAGGTCCTCGAGCAGGTTGATCACCTGCGCCTGGATGGAGACGTCGAGCGCGGAGACGGGCTCGTCGGCGACGATCAGCTTCGGGCTCACGGCCAGGGCGCGGGCGATGCCGATGCGCTGGCGCTGGCCGCCGGAGAACTCGTGCGGGTAGCGGCGCAGGTGGTCGGCGCTGAGGCCGACCGTCTCCAGCAGATGGACCACCCGCTCCTCGCGCTCCCGCTTGGTCTTGGCCAGCTTGTGGATCACCAGGGCCTCGCCGATGATCGAGCCGACCGTCATCCGCGGGTTCAGCGAGGCGTAGGGGTCCTGGAAGATGATCTGCATGTCGCGGCGGAGATGACGCAGCGACCGCTTGTCCAGCGTCGTGACGTTCTGGTCGCCGAACCACACCTCGCCGGCCGTGGGCTCGATGAGTCGCAGGATGCAGCGGCCGGTCGTCGACTTGCCGCACCCCGACTCGCCCACCAGGCCAAGCGTCTCGCCACGCAGGATCTCGAACGACACGTCGTCCACCGCGTGCACCCGCGCCACTTCGCGGGAGAACAGCCCGCCGCGGATGGGGAAGTACTTCTTGAGGTTCTTGACTCGGAGCAGCGGCGTCTCGGCCATCGGCACCCTCTAGTAGAGCCAGCAGGAGACTTTGTGGCCCGGCTTGACTTCCTTGAGCACGGGGTCCTTCTCCGTGCAGACGGACTTCACGAAGGGGCAGCGCGGGGCGAAGCGGCAGCCGGGGGCGATGTCGCCCCGGAGCGTGGGGACCGTGCCCGGGATCGTCTCGAGCCGCCGGCGCTCGGTCGCGGCGAGGTCGATGCGCGGGATCGAGCGCAGCAACCCCTGGGTGTAGGGGTGCAGCGGCTCCTTGAAGAGCTCGCCGACGGGCGCTTCCTCGGCCACCTTGGCGGCGTACATGACGACCACCCGCTGCGCGGTCTCGGCAATGACACCCATGTCGTGGGTGATCAGCATCACGGCCATCCGGAGCTTGGCCTTGAGCTCGTTGAGCAGCTCGAGGATCTGGGCCTGGATGGTCACGTCGAGCGCCGTCGTCGGCTCGTCGGCGATGAGCAGCTTGGGGTTGCAGGAGAGCGCCATGGCGATCATCACACGCTGGCGCATGCCGCCCGAGAGCTGGTGCGGGTACTCCTTCACCCGGCGCTCGGCGTTGGGGATGTGGACGAGCTTGAGCATGTCGACGGTCTTGTCCATGGCCTCGCGCCGGCCCAGCCCTTCGTGCAGGCGCAGGGCCTCGGCGATCTGCTCGCCCACGGTGAAGACCGGGTTCAGCGAGGTCATGGGCTCCTGGAAGACCATGGAGATCTCTTTGCCGCGGATCTTGCGCATCTTGTTCGGCGGCAGGTCCACCAGATTGATGCCGTTGTAGCGGATCTCGCCCTCGACGATCTTGCCTGGTGGCTGGGGGATCAGCTTCATGATGCTCAGCGCGGTGACCGACTTGCCGCAACCGGACTCGCCCACGACGCCCAAGGTCTCGCCCTTGTCGATGTACAGATCTACGCCGTCCACGGCCCGCACCGTGCCTTCGTCGGTGAAGAAGTACGTCTTCAGGTTCTTGACGTCCAGCAGGCGCTCGGCCATGTCGTGAGGTCTCCTAACCCGGGATCGTCCGGCCTATGTCCACGCCGCGGTGATCTCGCGGAACGCATCGAGCGCGCGGCCAATGTCCTCGGCGTCCACGTCCTTGTGCGTCACGCAACGGATGGAGGTGGGGCCGATCTGGTGAATCTTGACCTTGCGCGCCAGCGCGCCCGTCACGAGCTCTGGGGCCCCGCCCGCCCGGTCCACGTGGAAGATGGCGATGTTCGTCTGGACCTTTCCCAGGTCCACCCGCACGCGCGGCAGCCGCGCCACGCCCTCCGCCAGCCGGTGGGCGTTCGCGTGATCCTCGGCGAGCCGGTCCACCATGTTCTCCAGCGCCACCAGCCCGGCTGCCGCCAGCACGCCGACCTGGCGCATGCCGCCGCCCAGCATCTTGCGGACCCGCCGCGCGCGCAGGATGAGCTCGCGCGACCCGCAGACCAGGGACCCGACCGGCGCGGCGAGACCCTTGGAGAGGCAGAAGGTCACCGAATCCACCTGGCGCGTGAACTCCGCGACCGGGCGCCCGAGCGCCACGGCTGCATTGAAGATCCGCGCGCCGTCCAGGTGGACAGGTACGCCGGCCGCATGGGCCACCGCCGCCACGGCCTCGATCTCCTCCGGCGCGCAGCAGGTGCCACCGTGCCGGTTGTGGGTGTTCTCGAGGCAGACCAGGCCGGTGACCGGGATATGGATGTTGCTCGGGCGGATGTGCTCGCGGACCTGCTCGGGGCTGAGGAAGCCCCGCTCGGTCTTGAGTGCCAGCGTCTGGACCCCCCCGAAGGTCGCCGAGCTGGCGCCTTCGTAGTTGAAGATGTGCGAGTCGGCGTCGAGGATGATCTCCTGGCTCGGGCGCGTCTGGGCCAGCACGGAGACCAGGTTGCCCTGGGTGCCCGAGGTGACGAACAGCGCGGCCTCTTTGCCGGTCCGCTTGGCGGCGAGCTCCTCGAGCCGCCGGACCGTCGGGTCCTCCTCCCAGACGTCATCGCCGACCTCGGCGCGCGCCATCGCGTCCCGCATCGCCTGGGTCGGAAGGGTGAGCGTATCGGAGCGCAGGTCGACGACATCGTGCATGGACTTACCTCGTGGCGGTCTTGAGCGCCTGGGCCGCGCGGCGGCCCCACTCCGTGTACGGGTACTCCTCGGCCAGGCGACGGAAGGTCTCCTGGGATTCACGCATCCGGCCGTCGGCCGCGTAGACTTCGGCCAGGCGGTAGAGCGCCTCCGGGACGATGAGCGTGCGCGGGTAGTTCTTGATGACGTCCTCGAGGCGCAGGCGCGCGGCCGCGGGGTTACCCTGATTGATGTAGTAGCTCGCGACCCACAGCTCTTTCTGCGCCAGGCGACCGCGACAGATGTCGATCTTGGCGAGCGCGTCGGCCGCGTAGCGGCTCTCCGGGTACTCGCGCACGAGCTTCTTGAAGGCGTCCATCGCCTTCTGCGTGATTCCCTGGTCCTGCTCGACGGGCTTCATCTGGTCGTAATAGGCCATGGCCAAGCGGAACTGGACCAGGTCGGCGATCTGGTGGCTCGGGTAGAAGGACAGGAACGTCTCGAACTCCTTGATGGCCTTGTCCCACTGGCTCTCACGGTAGTAGCTCTCGCCGATCAGGAAGCGGGCGCGCGGGGCGAAGTTGGACTGCGGATGGCGCTCGACGATCTTGCGGAAGGCCGTCCGCGCGTCCTCGTAGCGGCTCTTGTTGAGCTCGTTCTCACCCTGGGCGTACAGGTCGCCCGCCGGCGGGAGCGGCTGGGGCTGCTGGCGGAAGAAATCGGCGAGGGACGAGCACCCTCCCAGGAGCAGGAGCAGCGCCACCAGGAGCGAGGAGACCGAGAGGGACGTGAGGCGCATCGACAAGGAGTCGGCTCTCAACTGGGCCTAAGTTTTACGAGGATAACTCTTCAAAGTCAAGGACATTGACAGGCCCCGAGGGCGAACGTATCATCCGGCCATGCCGCAGCCCCAGCCAACCCAACTTCCAAAGATGCTTCGGGTCAGGCAAACCTTCCCCCGGCAGCGCCTCGCGGATATCCCGCGTGGTGTGCAGGGCGCGCTGAGCGGCGCGCGGCTGCCCATCAAGCGCGGGGACACGGTCGCCGTCGGGGCCGGCAGCCGGGGCATCGCCAACATCGCGGTCATCGTGAAGGCCGCGGTGGACTGGCTCAAGGAGCTGGGGGCGCGGCCGTTCGTCTTCCCCGCCATGGGGAGCCACGGCGGCGCGACCGCCGAGGGCCAGCGCGAGCTGCTGGCCCATTACGGGATCACCGAGGCGGCCATGGGGTGCGAGATCCGGGCCGGCATGGACGTGGTCCAGGTGGGGGAGGCCCTGGGACTGCCGGTCTGGCTCGACACGATCGCCTCCCAGGCGGACTGGATCGGGCTCGTCAACCGGGTCAAGCCCCACACCGACTTCAAGGGCTCGATCGAGTCGGGCCTGTTCAAGATGATGACGATCGGCCTGGGCAAGTACCGCGGCGCGACCCAGTACCACCGCGCCAATGTCAACCACGGGTACGAGACCGTCATCACCGCCGTCGGCCGCGAGATGCTGGCGAAAGCGCGCATCGGCTTCGGTCTCGGCATCGTCGAGAACGGGTACGACGAGACTGCGAAGGTCGAGGCGTTCAACGCCGCCGACCTGGAGGCGGGCGAGCGGCGGCTGCTGAAGGACGCCCGGGAGTGGATGGCACGGCTGCCATTCTCGCCCATCGACGTGCTCGTGGTGGAAGAGATCGGCAAGAACATCTCGGGCGCCGGCATGGACACCAATGTGATCGGGCGCCCCTCGAACCCTCACGAGCCGTTCCCGGCCGACCCGAAGATTCTCTGGATCGTGGCCCTCGACCTCACGGAGGAAAGCGGCGGCAATGCCACCGGGATCGGCAACGCGGACTTCACCACGCGGCGGCTGGCCGAGAAGATCGACTGGAAGCCGACGGCCATCAACTGTCTCACGGCCTGCGCGCCCAACGGCGCCAAGCTGCCGCTCGTCTTCGACTCTGATCGCGAAGCCGTGGAGAACGCGCTCAACTGCATCGGCCTCACCACACCCGAGCGGGCCCGGGTCATCCGGATCAAGAACACCCTGATGCTGGGCGAGATCGAGTGCTCGGAGGCCTTCCTGCCGGAGATCGTGAAGCGCCCTGACCTGGCCGTGATCGGCGAGGGGCGTCCGCTGCGCTTCGACGCCGCCGGCCAGATCGTCCCCCTGCTCGGCCACTGAGAAGGGCAAAGGGAGGCTCCACCCATGATGACGGTCGTGACGCGAGTCCTGTCTCTCCTGATCGTCCTGCTGCTGGGCGCGGCGCTCGGGGCTCCGGGCGAGGCCCAGCAGAAGGTGAACCTGATCTTCTCGGCGGGCCCGACCGGGGGCAGCTGGACGCCCATGGCGGCCGCCACGGCCGAGGTGGTCAAGAGGAAGTTCCCCGAACTCGACGTCCAGGTGGAGCCCGGGGCGGCGCTCGTCAACATGGAGAAGATGCGGAACGACAAGGCCGACCTGGGCTGGTCCATGACCACGGTGCTCGCGGACGCCCGGGCGGGCAAGGGCCAGTGGCAGGGCAAGCAGACCGACAAGCCGCTCTTCGTGGCCAATTACTACCCGAACGTCTGGCAGCTCGTCACACCCGCGGCCGCGGACATCCGGATGATCACCGACCTCAGGGGCAAGGCCGTCGCGCTGCCGCCGCGCGGCAACACCAGCCTATCCGAGGGCTGGGACCTGCTCCTTCAGGCGCACGGGATGAAGCTCGACAATCTGGGGACCAAGAGCTACGGCTCGATCACGGAGAATGCTGAGGCGATCCGTAACCGTCAAGCCTTCGCCATGGGGTGGTTCACGACGGTGCCCGCCTCCTTCATGCTGGATCTCGGCACCTCCATGAAGCTGCGTATGCTGTCGGTCCCGGACGAGGTGTTCGAAAAGCTCCGCAAGGTCAACACCGGCTTCGTCCGCCACGTCATCCCCAAGGCGACGTACAGCCACTACGGCGTCGACGAGGACGTGGTGACCGTCCAGGCCGCCACCATCCTCATCGCTCATGCGAAGACGCCCCCCGACGTGGTCTACAAGATCGCCAAGGCGGTCGTGGAGGGTCGGGAGGACTTCGCGCGGGTGACCGCGGCCATGAAGGGTGTCAGCGCCCAGGACATGGCCCAGAGCTTCGGCATGCCCTATCATCCGGGTGCCGAGAAATACTACAAGGAAGCCGGCCTGCTGAAGAAGTAGTCCGTTCCATTGCGAAGGCTCACCGGCTACGCAGCGCTGGTCGTTGGCGTGGTGGGGGTGGTCATGTCCCTCTACCACCTCTACGCCCGCCTCACGCCGGCCGCGCCCGACACCCTCGTTCTCCGGATCATCGCGCTCGCCTTCTGCCTCGTCCTCTCGTTCCTGCTGTTTCCGTGCAAGGCGACGGCGCCGCTGGACGAGGACGGCACCCGCCTCGGCGAGGCGGCGCCGTCGGCGCCAACCGATCGGATCCCGTGGACCGACCTCGGCCTCGCCGCCCTGTCCATCGCCGGGCTCGCCTACCTCTTCGTCTACTACGACTACATCACGACCCGGTTCCCCACGGCACACCCACTGACGGCGCTCGACATCACCGTCGGCACCGTGGTCGTCCTCGTGGTCCTCGAGGCGACCCGCCGGACGCTCGGGGCGGCGCTGCCGGTGCTGGCGCTCTGCTTCATCGTGTACGGCCTCGTGGGCCCCTGGCTCCCGGGCCTCCTGCGGCACAGGGGGCTCACGTACGAGATCCTCATCGACCAGACGTTCTTCACGACGGAGGGGCTCTTCGGGATCCCGCTGGGCGTCGCGGCCTCCTACGTGATCCTCTTCATCATCTTCGGCGCTTTTCTCGAGCGGTCCGGCGCGGGGCAGTTCTTCATGAACCTCGCCAATGCCGTGGCGGGCAGCCAGCGGGGCGGCCCGGGCAAGGTGTCGGTGATCTCCTCGAGCCTGTTCGGGACGATCTCAGGGTCGGCCGTGGCCAACGTGATGGTGGACGGCTGGCTCACCATTCCGATGATGAAGCGCACCGGCTTCAAGCCGGAAGCGGCCGCCGCCATCGAGGCGGTTGCCTCCACCGGCGGGCAGATCATGCCTCCGGTCATGGGGGCCGCCTCCTTCGTCATGGCGGAGTTCCTGGGGGTCCCGTACTCCCACATCATGATCGCCGCCGCGATCCCGGCGCTCTTCTACTATGGCGCCCTCTTCGCCGCGATCCACTTCAACGCGGGCCGGATGGGGCTCCGGGGCATCCCCCGCGCGGAACTGCCCGACCTCAAGATGATCCTGTGGCAGCAGGGGCAGCTACTGGCCCCGGTCCTCGTCATCTTCTGGCTGCTCCTTGAAGGCTTCACGGCGACCTACGCCGCGATCGTGTCGACCGTGGTCGTGATCTACGCGTGGCTCCTGGGGCCGTGGGTGTGGGTGTTCGTCGTGCTGGGCGCCGTGCTCTGGGTCGTCACGGTGCCCGTCTGGGTGTGGGTTGCGCTCGCGCTGGCGGGCCTGGTGGCGGCGGTGCTCCGGCCGGGCGGGCTGGTCCGGCTCGGCCGGCTCATCGTGCACGACGCGCCGTTGGCGCTGCGCGACGGTGCGCAGCAGACGGTCCCGGTAGCGATGGCCACCGCCGCCGCCGGGATCATGATCGGCATCATCCTCCAGACGGGAATGGCGATCAAGTTCACGAGCTTCCTCGTGGACTTCGCTGGCGGAAACCTCATGGTGGCGCTGATCATCACGGCGATCGCCGCGATCATTCTCGGCACGGCGCTGCCGACGACGCCGGCCTACATTATGCTGGCGGCGTTGCTGATCCCGGCGCTGATCAAGCTGGGCGTGCCGCCCCTGGCCGCCCACATGTTCGCCTTCTACTTCGGCTGCCTCTCGTCGGTGACGCCGCCCGAGTGCCTGGCCGTGTACGCGGCCGCGTCGATCAGCCGCTGCAGTGTCTGGAAGGCCGGGCTGCAGGCCGTGAAGTTCGCCGCGGCGGGCTTCATCGTCCCCTTCTTCTTCATCTACTACCCCGCGCTGCTGTTTCAGGGGAGCTGGGGGGAGATCATCCAGGCCGCCGTCACCGGCAGTGTCGGCGTGGTCGCGCTGGCCGCCGGGCTGGAGGGCTACTTCATCCGCACCGCCACCTGGCTCGAGCGTGGGCTCCTCATTGCCGCCGCCTTCCTACTCATCGACCCGCGCCTCGTCACCGACCTGATCGGCCTTGTGCTCCTCGGCGCCGCGCTCGGGATGCAGAAGCTCCGTCCCGCCGTGGTTCCGGCGAACCCCAGGTACCTGTGAGCCGCGCGGCCGAGGTGGCGCTCACGCTGATCGCCGCCGCCCTGATCGTCGGCACCATCGTGTACGGCGTCCTGCGCCTCTACACGAGCTAGGCCGGCCGTGAAGGCGTTGGTCTACTCCGACTGGGACGCCCTCGAGGTGCGCGAGGTCCCCGAGCCCCTGCCGGGGCCGGGCGAGGTGGTCGTCGCCGTGGCGGCGGCCGGCATCTGCGGCTCCGAGATCGAAGCCTTCGTCTCCCGCAGCCCCCGCCGCCCGCCGCCGCTCGTGCTGGGGCACGAATTCTGCGGAGAGGTCGTGGTGCCCGGCGAGGGAGTCAGCGGTTGGGCGCCGGGCGACCGCGTCGTGGTCAACTCGCTGATCACCTGTGGCCGCTGCCCGGCCTGCCTGGACGGGCTCAGCCACCTCTGCCCGGCGCGCGGCGTCTTCGGCATGAGCCGGCCCGGCGCCTTCGCCGAGCTGGTCGCGGTGCCCGCCACGTGCCTGATCCCGCTCCCCGAAAAGCTCTCGCCCATCCAGGGGGCGCTCGTCGAGCCGCTGGCCAACGCCGTGCACGTCTTTGGGCTGATCCGCGAGCGATTCCCCGAGACCGTGGTCGTGATCGGCGCCGGGACCATCGGGCTCCTCTGCCTGCAGGTCGCCCGCGCCGCGGGCGCCTTCAGGCTCGTGGCCGTGGACACCAACGACGCGCGGCTGGAGATGGCGCACGGTCTGGGTGCCGAGCCCGTGATCAACCCCTCGCGCGAGGCGGTGGTGCCGGCGGTGCGCGAGTTCACGCGGGGCCGTGGCGCCGACGTCGTGATCGACGCCGTGGGCACGCCGGAGACGCGGCGCACGGCGGTGGCCGCGGCGCGGCCCGGCGGCGCGGTGGTCTGGATCGGGTTGCATGCCGACGCGACCGAGATCTCCGGCCACGACGTGGTGCTCGGCGAGCGCGCGGTGCTGGGCTCCTACGCCGTGACGCCTCGCGATCTTCGCGCCGCGATCGGGCTGTTCGCCCACGGCAAGATCGAGATCAAGCCGTGGGTCCGTCCGTTCCCGCTCGACGACGGCGCGCGTGTCTTCCGCGAGCTCGCCACCGCGCCGCCGCGCGACTTCATCAAGGCGCTGCTGCTGCCCTGACTCCGGCCTGCCCACCGGCGCCTCATCTGTGACGGCGCTGCCCCGCCCGGCGACACGGCCGGCACTCCCAGGGTCGAGCGCGATCCTGCAATTCCGGAGAGTTAGCCCTGCCCCCGCGCTGGCATCTCCCTTGCTCTGTCAGACATCGTAATCAATGATGAGGCCCATGATGAGCGAGCCGGATGCGACGGCAACATCGCCGGCTCCGTATCCCACGGAGCTGGTGCGCGCGGTCGTGCTGAAGAACGGCGCTCACGTGCGCATCCGCCCCATCCGCCCCGACGACGAGCCGCGGCTGGTCGAGCTCTACAGCCGCCTCAGCCGACACACCGCCTACCAGCGCTTCTTCACCGTGATGCGCCGGCTGCCGCCCGACTGGGCCCACTTCTTCGCCAACGTCGATTACCGGAGGCGGCTGGCGCTGGTGGCCGAGCGCGACGCGCCGTCAGGCGTGGAGCTGATCGGCGTGGGCCGCTACGAGCCCGATGAGGAGCCGGACACGGCGGAGGTGGCCTTCGTGGTCGAGGACGGCTGGCAGGGGCTCGGCCTCGGCGCCATCCTCCTCCTCGACGTGGTGCGCGCCGCCGAGGCGCGCGGCATTCATCGCTTCCGGGCCTACTGCCTGGCCGACAACCATCGGATGCTCCGCCTGCTCGTCGAGCTGACGGAGGTGCGGGAGCGCAAGACCGAGGAAGGGGTGACGGCGGTGCTCTTCGAGCCCCGGCGGGGAAGCTAGGTCGGCCGGAAGCGCTGGCGCAGGATCTCCACGACTCCCGGCAGGACCGACAGCACAATGATCGCGAAGATCACGAGCGTGAAATTCCGCTTCACCACGGGAATGTTGCCGAAGAAGTAGCCGCCCAGCACGAAGATCACGATCCATCCCAGCCCGCCCATCACGTTGTAGGTCAGGAAGCGCGAATAGGTCATCCGCCCGATGCCCGCCACGAACGGAGCGAAGGTGCGGATGATGGGCACGAATCGCGCGATCACGATGGTCTTGCCGCCGTAGCGCTCGTAGAAGCGATGCGTGCGCTCCAGATACTCGCGGTTGAGCCAGCGCGATCCCTCGGAGCGAAACACGCTCGGGCCGACGCGGTAGCCGATCGCATAGTTGACCGTGTCGCCCACCACCGCGGCGACCGAAAGCAGGATGAGCGAGAGGGCCAGGTCGAGCGCGCCCAGGGCCGCGAACGTCCCGACCGCGAAGAGCAGGGAGTCTCCCGGCAGGATGGGCGTCACGACCAGCCCCGTCTCGCAGAAGACGATGGCGAACAGGATGAGGTAGGTCCAGACGCCGTACTGCTGGATGATCGCGCTGAGATGGCGGTCCAGATGGATCAGGTATTCGAACAGGGTGCCGATCAGCTCCATGAGCCTCCTTAGTCCACATTCCGTGCCGCGGGGTCGAGGCGCGCGCAGGCCGGGCGATCAACCCGGACATTGTAGCGCGCGGTCTCGCGCGTGACCGCATCTTGGGCACGCCCGATGCCCGTCCCGTGATCAGCCGGCGGCGGGCCGCCTAATCGGTGGGCGGCGTGGTCCCGCCGCAGGACCGGCCCCGGTGGGAGAAGATCGTCAATCGCGCTGGCCAGTTGGCGCCGGTCGTGGGCGGCACGCGGAGACTGGCACGGCCATTGCTCAAGAGCGTAGGCCGGCCATGCGGGCCGGCTGGATAAACGGCGATGGCGCCGCCTCCCGTCAGCGGGAGCGGCGCCAATTTTTTTCAATAGGAGGCGAGAGCATGGCGATCACGCGTCGGGAGTTCCTCAAGAGCACAGCCGCGGGCGCGCTCCTGGCAGGTGTGCCGGCAGGCTGGGCCGGCGGCGCATACGCCGCCGAGGGCCCCGAGTCCACGAAAGTCCGCATCGGCATCATCGCGCTGACCGACTGCTCGTCGATCGTGATGGCGCACGAGCTCGGCCTGTTCAAGAAACACGGGATCGAGTCGACGATCTCCAAGGAAGCCTCGTGGGCGGTGATCCGCGACCGCCTCTCCCTCGGGGAGAACCAGGCCACCCACATGCTTTACGGCACGCCGTACGCCTCGACGATGGGGCTTCAGGGCTCGCCCGTGAAGCCCATGATCATCCCGTTCTGCCTCAACCGGAACGGGCAAGCCATCACGCTGACCAAAGCCCTGCTCGACAAGGGCGCCAAGATGCCGCAGCAGATCAAGCCGCTCGCCCTCGAGGCTAAGGCCAAGGGCACGCCCATGACCTTCGCGATGACCTATCCGCCGGGGACGCACGCCATGTGGATGCGCTATTGGCTTGCGTCCGGCGGAATCAACCCCGACAAGGACATCTCGCTGATCACGATCCCACCGCCCCAAATGGTCGCCAACATGAAGGTCGGAAAGATGGACGGTTTCTGCGTCGGCGAGCCCTGGAACGCCCGGGCGATCGCCGACGGCATCGGCTTCACCACCATCACGACCCAGCAGATGTGGAAAGACCACCCGGAGAAGGTCCTGGTCTTCACCGAGGAATTCGCGGTGAGGAACCCGAAGACGGTCAAGGCCGTGATGAAGGCCGTGCTCGAGGCCAGCCAGTGGATCGACAAGCTCGAGAACCGGGCGCGGACGGCCGAGGTCGTCTCGCAGCCCCAGTACATCAACACGACGAAGGAGGTCATCCTCGGCCGGATGCTCGGTGACTACGACTACGGCGACGGGCGCAAGGAGAAAGACAAGCACTACATGACGTTCTTCGAGCGGCAGACCAACTTCCCGCTCAAGTCCCACGGCGTGTGGTGGCTCAGCCAGTTCCGCCGGTGGGGGATGGTGAAAGAAGCGCCCGACTACAAGAGCCTCGTGGATCGCGTCCACCGACCCGACCTCTTCCGGGAAGTGGCGAAGGAGATGGGCATCGAAACGCCCAGAGAGGACATGAAGAAGGAGACGCTTTTCGACGGCGTCACGTTCGATCCGGCGGATCCGGAGAAGTACGCGAGGAGTTTCGCGGTTCACTCGATGGGATAGGAGGAGATCATGTCCGAGTCGCTCGTGCGACGCTTCGTCCTGCCCTGCCTGGGTCTCGTGGCGATCCTGGCGCTGTGGACCGTGGTCAGCGAGCTGATCGCACCGGATCTGCCGTCGCCGCTCAAGACCTGGCAGGAGTCCCAGCGCTACGTGCTCGATCCATTCTTCAAGGACGGCGAGATGAACCAGGGCATCGGCCGCCTGGCCTTCTACTCACTGGTGCGGGTGGGCAAGGGGTATCTGTTGGCCCTGGCGGTCGGCACGCCGATTGGCTTCCTGCTGGGGCTGTCGCCGGGCTTCCACCAGTCCTTCGACCCGATCATCCAGTTCCTGCGGCCGATCTCGCCGCTCGCGTGGCTGCCGCTCGGCCTCGTGGTCTTCCAGAAGTCCGAGCCGGCCGCCATCTTCACGATCGCGTTGTGCGCCATGTGGCCCACGGTGATCAACACGGCGGTAGGTGTCCGCGGCATCAGCCAGGACTACCTCAACGTGGGGCGGGTGCTCAAACTCTCCCGCTTCAAGATGCTCGTCAAGATCATCGTCCCGGCCTCGCTGCCGTATGTGTTCACGGGCTATCGGCTGTCGCTCGGGCTCGCCTGGCTCGTGATCGTGGCCTCGGAAATGCTGACCGGGACGCCCGGCGTCGGCGGTTTTCTCTGGCAGGAGTACAACAGCCTCGTCTACTCCCACATCATCCTGAGCGTCATCACAATCGGCGCCATCGGCTTCGTGCTCGACCGCCTCATGGGCCTGGTCGAAGCGCGGTTCAAGACAGCGTAATGCCCTATCTCGAGGTCGAGGGAGCCGAGAAGTCCTTCGTGACGCCGCGCGGGACCACGCGTGTCCTCGGCGGCGTAGACCTGGCGCTCGAGGAAGGTGAATTCGTCGCTGTGGTGGGCTACTCGGGCTCCGGCAAGACGACTTTGGTGTCGCTGATCGCCGGGCTGCTATCGCCCGATTCGGGCACGATCACGCTGGATGGTGCGCCCGTGACCGGGCCCGGCCCCGAGCGCGGCATCGTCTTCCAGCAGTACTCGCTGCTGCCCTGGATGACCGTCTACGACAATGTCGCGCTGGCCGTGGACGCCGTCAATCCAGGCCTCTCGCGGGCCGAGCGGCAGCGGATCGCCGAGGAGTTCATCGCTCTGGTGAACCTCACCCCCGCCAGGTGGAAGCGACCGCGCGAGCTCTCGGGCGGGATGCGCCAGCGGGTGGCCGTCGCGAGAGGGCTGGCCATGCGGCCGAAGCTCCTGCTGATGGACGAGCCGTTCAGCGCGCTGGACGCGCTCACGCGTGCCACCCTCCAGGACGAGTTGGTCAGGATCTGGAGTGAGCGCCGCTCGACGGTCATCCTCGTGACCAACGACGTGGATGAGGCGATCCTGCTGGCGGACCGGATCTACCCGATGACGCCCGGCCCCGGCGCCGTGCTCGGGCCGCCGATCGACGTCGGGCTGCCGCGCCCCCGCGCGCGCCGGCACATGAGCCTCACTCCCGCCTACCAGAAAGCGCGGCAGGGCATCGTGGAGTTTCTCCGCGCCTGCCGCCGCGCGGCCGTCTGAGGTCCGCCATGATGCCCCCGGCCTTCGTCGAGATCGCCCAGCTCGGCAAGACGTACCCGACGCCCGCCGGCCCCGCGGAGATCGTGCGCGACTTCACCCTCGACATCGCCGAGGGGGAGTTCGTCTGCATCGTCGGGCATTCGGGCTGCGGCAAGTCCACCGTGCTGTCGATCGTCATGGGACTCAACACCCCGAGTACCGGCGGGGTGGTGATCGGCGGACGGGAGGTGGACGGACCCGGCACCGACCGTGGGGTGGTCTTCCAGTCCGCCACCCTGCTGCCCTGGCTGTCGGTCGGTGACAATGTCCGGCTCGCCCTCGATCAGGTGGCGCGCGCCGCGGGCCGGCGCGAGGCCGATTCGTATCTCGAGGCGGTGGGACTGAGGGGACTCGGAGAGCGCTATCCGCGAGAGCTGTCGGCGGGGATGCAGCAGCGGGTGGGTATCGCCCGGGCGTTCGCGCTCGAGCCGCGGCTGCTGCTGCTGGACGAGCCGTTCTCCCTGCTGGACGCGCTCACGCGCATGGAATTGCAGGATGAGCTGATGGCGTTGTGGGACCGGGCGCGCAAGACCGTGATCATGGTCACCCACGACGTGGACGAGGCACTGCTGCTGGCCGACCGAATCGTCATCATGACCAGCGGCCCGTCCGCGACCATCGGCGAGATCCTCGCCGTGCCGTTCTCGAGGCCTCGCCGACGGGAGGAGATCATCGCGCGCGCCGACTACTTCTGGCTCCGCGACCAGGTCCTCAACGTCCTCGAGGAGCGCGGCCATGCCTGAGGAGCGGCTGGCGGGGGCCTGGCACAAGAGCCTCTGCCCCTACTGCGGGGTCGGCTGCGGGCTTCTCGTGCGCGTCGAGGCGGGCGCCGTTGCACGGGTCAAGGGCGATCCCGATCATCCCGCCAACTTCGGCGACATCTGCGCCAAGGCCGTTCACCTGCCACCGACCCTACGCGCCCCTGATCGCCTGCTCTACCCGCTGCTCCGTCCGCGGCGCGATGCCGAGCTCGAGCGTGTGCCGTGGGAGCTCGCGCTGCGCGTGGCCGCCGAGCGCATGCGGGAGATCGTGGCCGCCCACGGCCCCAATGCCGTGGCCTTCTACGGGTCGGGGCAGCTGCTGACCGAGGAGTACTACGTCGCGGCCAAGCTGGCCAAGGGCTTCGTCGGCACCAACAACTTCGACACGAACTCCCGGCTCTGCATGGCCTCCGCTGCCGCGGGCTACGCGCGCTCCTTCGGCGCCGACGGGCCGCCGCCCAGCTATGCGGATCTGGAGCTGGCTGACTGCTTCTTCCTCGTCGGCACCAATACGGCCGACTGCCACCCGATCGTGTTCAAGCGCATCCGGAAGCGGAAGCTGGCGGCACCCGACGACGTCTCGGTGATCGTCGCCGACCCGCGCTGGACCGAGACTGCCGATCTCGCCGACCTGCATCTGCCGCTACGGCCCGGCACCGACATCGCGCTGCTGAACGCCATCCTCCATGTGCTCTGGCGGGAGGGCCTGCTGGACCGGGGATTCATCGAGGCGCGCACCACCGGCGCCGAGCTGCTTCGCGACGTCATCGCGCGCTATCCGCCCGAGCGCGCGGCGGCGATCACAGGCTTGTCACGCGAGATCATCGTCGCCGCCGCAGGGCGCTTCGGGCGGGCGCGGGCGGCCCTCACGCTCTGGAGCATGGGCATCAACCAGAGCCACGTGGGCACCGACAAGACCGCCGCCATCATCAACCTCCACCTGGCGACGGGGCAGATCGGCCGACAAGGAGCCGGGCCGTTCTCCCTCACGGGCCAGCCCAACGCCATGGGCGGGCGCGAGACGGGCGGGCTCGCCCATCTGCTGCCCGGCTATCGTCCGGTGACGGACCCGGCAGCGCGCCTCGCCGTCGAGGGACACTGGGGCATTCCCGCGGGTCGTATCTCCTCGTGTCCCGGGCGGTCGGCGCTGGAGATCTTCGAGGGGCTGGCGCGCGGCGACGTGCGTGCGGTCTGGATCCTCTGCACCAACCCGGCCGCCTCCATGCCCGAGCTCGATCTCGTGGAAAGGGCTCTGCGCCAGGCCGAGCTGGTCATCGTCCAGGACGCCTATCATCCGACCGAGACCACGCGCTTCGCCGACATCCTGCTGCCCGCCGCCCAGTGGCCCGAGAAGGCCGGTGTCATGACCAACTCCGAGCGGCGGCTGACCTATCTCCCGAAGCTCGTGGAGCCCCCGGGCGAGGCGCTGCCCGACGCCACGATCATCGTGCGCTTCGCGCGGGAGATGGGATGGAAGTCGGCGTTCCCGTACGAAGACCCCGCCGAGATCTTCGACGAGTTTGCCGTCCTTACCGCGGGCACGCCGTGCGACTACTCGGGGGTCAGTCATGCGCGGCTGCGCGCCGAGGGTCCCCTCCAGTGGCCGGTCCCCGCGGCGGATCATCCCGGCACGCTCCGGCTCTACGCCGATGGCCGGTTCCCGACGGCCGACGGTCGCGCCCGCTTCGTCCCGGTGGAGCACGACCCGCCCGTGGAGGGGCCCGACGCCGCCTTTCCGCTCACGCTGATGACGGGGCGTGTGCGCGACCACTGGCACACGCTCACGCGGACGGGTTGGGCGCCCGCGCTGATCGCCCGCACCCGTGAACCGATTCTCGAGCTCAACCTCCACGACGCCCGGCGGGCCGGGATCCGCGACGGAGACTTCGTAGAAATGACCTCTCGGCGGGGCAAGGTGGTCGCTCAGGCCTGGGTGACGGAAACGATCCGCGAGGGAAGCTGCTTCCTGCCCTTTCACTGGGGCCGCCGCTTCGGCTTCTACAAGGCGGCCAACAATCTGACCCTGGCCGCCCGCGACCCGCTCTCCCAGCAACCCGAGCTCAAGTGCTGCGCGGTCCGGATCCGGCCCGTCCCGGGAGCCGCCCGATGAACAAGATCGAAGCGCTCAAGACCGAGAAGGACGGGCTCGATGTCCTCGACGACCTCGCCCGCTTCGCACGCGAGGGGTGGAAGACCATCGGCGACGACGACAAGGAGCGGCTCAAGTGGGCCGGCGTCTTCCTCCGCCGCCCGACGCCCGGCCACTTCATGATGCGCATCCGAATGCCCAACGGGATCGTCACCGCGGCCCAGGCCCGGCTGCTGGGGGAGCTCACGAAGGCATCGGGGCGAAACGTCGCCGACGTGACCACGCGGCAGCAGATCCAGCTTCGCTGGCTCACCATCGAGCGGGTCCCCCAGGTGATGGTGCGGCTCGAGGCCGCCGGCCTGACGAGCCTGCAGACCGGGATGGACAATATCCGCGGCATCATTGGCTGCCCGGCCACCGGGCTCAGCCCCAAGGAGCTGTTCGACACGGCGCCCATCGCGCGCGAATTCCAGCGGCTCTTCGTCGGCAACCGGGCCTTCACCAATCTGCCGCGCAAGTTCAACGTCACGATCACAGGCTGTCTCGAGCACTGCACGCCGGGAGAGACCCAGGACATCTCCATGACGCCGGCCCGCGCCGTCCTGAACGGCGTCGAGACGGCGGGCCTCAACGTCGCGGTGGGAGGCAAGCAGGGCTCGGGCGGGCCTGTCTTCGCTGTGTCGCTCGACGCCTTCGTCCGACCGGAGGAGGCAGCGGAGGTCTGCGCCGCCATCGCCCTGATCTTCCGGGATCACGGCCCGCGCGAGTCGCGCAGCAAGGCACGGCTGGCGTTCCTGGTCGGCGAGTGGGGGGCGGAGCGATTCCGCAAGGAGCTCGAGGTGCGCCTCGGTCGGCCACTGCCGCCCGCGGGCCGCGACGCCCGTGAGGAGGCGGTGGCCGATCATATCGGCGTCTTCCGCCAGCGTCAGCCGGGCCTGAACTATGTCGGCCTCAAGACCCAGGTCGGCCGCGTGAGCGGGGATCAGCTGGTCGAGCTGGCCCGGATCGCCGAGCACTACGGCCAGGGAGAGCTACGCTTCACGCCCAGTCAGAACGTGCTGATCCCCCACGTGCCCGACGCGCGGCTGGGCGATCTCACCCAGGAGCCGCTGCTCACCGAGCTGCCGTACAACCCCTCCGAGATCCGACGCGGATTGATCTCGTGTACCGGAACCGATTTCTGCAACCTGGCGCTGATCGACACCAAGAGCCGGGCTGTGGCACTGGCGCGGGAGTTCGAGAAGAAAGTCGGCAAGAGCCGCCCGCTCACCGTGCGCTGGTCCGGCTGCCCGGCCTCTTGCGGCAATCATCATACGGCCGACGTGGGGCTGCAGGGATGCAAGGTCAAGGTGGCTGGCAAGATCGTGGACGGCGTGCACGTCTTCGTGGGGGGCCGCGGCGGCAAGGACCCGCGGGCCGCCGTGCGGATCCTCGAGGACGTCCCATGCGACGAGCTGCCCGAGGTCCTCGACCGGCTGATTCGGTTCTTCCCGCGCCCCGATCGCGAGCCGGAGGCCCAGCCATGAGCCGATTCGGCTACCCGGTCACGCTCGATCTCGAGGGCCGTCCGTGTTTCGTGGTGGGCGGCGGCATGATCGCGGAGCGCAAGGCGACGGGGCTGCTGGCCGCCGGCGCCCGGGTGACCGTGCTGAGCCCCAGCCTCTCGCCGGCTCTGATGCGACTGGCGACCGACGGCCGCCTCGCCTGGCGGCCGCGCTCGTTCTCCGCCGGCGACACGGCTGGCTTCGTCCTCGTGATGGTCGCCACTGACGACGGCATGGCGAACGCCGCGGTCGCCGCCGAGGCGAGAGAGCATCGCGCGCTCGTGAACTGCGCTGACGATCCCGACCGCTGCGACTTCATTCTCCCGGCGCTTCTTCACCGGGGCCCGGTGACGGTCGCCGTCTCCACCGGCGGCGTCAGCCCCGCCATGGCCCGGCTCGTGCGGGATGAGCTGGCCGCGCTGCTTCCCGCCGAGTGGAGCGCGCTTGCGGGGCTCGTGGCCGACGTGCGCCAGGGCTTGAGACAGCGCGGCCTGTCCCTGGACGGCGAGCGCTGGCGGCGGGCCCTTGACGGAGAGCTGCGGCGCCTCGTCGCGTCCGGACGATCCACCGAAGCGCGGCGGCGCCTCCTGGAGGGCCTCGGTGTCTAGCGGCCGCGTCGTCCTGGTGGGTGCCGGCCCCGGCGATCCCGACCTCATCACGCTCCGCGGGCTGCGCCGGCTCCGTCAGGCGGACGTCGTGGTCTATGACCGGCTCGTCAACCCGACCCTGCTCGACGAGGCCCCGCCTGGGGCCCTGCGGATCTTCGCCGGCAAGGCAGACGGGCGTCACTGCGCGAGCCAGTCGGCCATCAACGCCCTGCTGACCCACCACGCCGGGGCGGGCCGGCTCGTGGTGCGACTCAAGGGCGGCGATCCGTTCGTGTTCGGCCGGGGCGGGGAGGAGGCCCTGGCCTGCGCGCGCGCGGGAATTCGGGTCGAAGTCGTGCCCGGCGTCTCGTCGGCCGTGGCGGTGCCGGCCGCGGCCGGCATCCCCGTCACCCACCGGGGCCTCTCGTCGTCCTTCGCCGTCGTGACCGGGCATGAGGACCCGTCGAAGCCCGAGCGTCGGGTGGAATGGGAGCGGCTGGCTGGGGCGGTCGATACCCTGGTCATCCTGATGGGCGTGGCCGCCTTGCCGAGCATCGCCGCGCGGCTACTGGCCGGCGGGCGCGCGGCTGACACACCGGCGGCCGTGATCCATCGCGGGACGACGGACGACCAGCAGGTGGTGACCGGCGTCCTCGGCGACATCGCCGAGCGGGCAGCGGGCCTGGGCGCTCCAGCCGTGATCGTGATCGGTGAGGTCGTGGCGGTCGGCGGCCAGCTCTGGAGCCCGCTGCTTCATCAGCTAGCCCTCGAGTATCCCTGAGCCTCACGGCGCGCCGCCCGGCCCGCCGAGACGTGTTAGCCTCATCGCCACCATGAAGGCCCGCGGCATCGTCCTGCGGCTCCATCTCGGTGTCGGCGTTGTCACGGGCGGGGTGCTGCTGCTCCTGAGCGTGAGTGGCGCCGTCCTCGTCTTCCGGAGCGAGCTCGACCAGGCCCTGTACGGCTCCAGAACATCCGAGACGCCGGGCGGCGCTCTCGTACCCCTGCAGGCCCTGCTGGACGCGGCCCGCCGGCGCCATCCGACCTTCGAACTGACCGGCCTCGTGCTTCCCGACAACGGACGCCGCCCTGCTCGCGTGGGCATGACCGACCCTTCCGGTGGAGAGCTCGATGTCCTCGTCGACCCGCACACGGGCGAGGTGTTGGCCTCTCACTGGGTGGCACGCTCGCCGCTCTATGCGCTGCGGGTCCTGCACGCCGAGCTCTACCTGGGTCCCCGCGGCGGGCTGGTCGTCGGCGTGCTGGGACTGTGGCTTCTGCTGCAGGGAGCGACGGGGCTCTATCTCTGGTGGCCGTTTCTCAAGCGGCCCGCGTGGGGCTTCACCATCCGCTGGGGGCGGCGGCTTCCGATCATCACCTACGATCTGCACAAGACGCTGGGCGCCGCCTCACTCGCCTTCAATATCCCGATCGCGCTGACCGGCGCCGTGCTGGGATTCGCCGCGCTCTCGGACCCTGCGACGCGGGTAGCGGTCACGCCGGCGGTCTCCACCGTGCGTTCGGGGCTCACGCCGCTCGGCCTTGACGCGGTCACGCGCCACGCCGACCGCGTGCTGCCGGGCGGCCGCATGGTCTCGATCGCCCTTCCGAGACATCCCCGCGGGGTTGTCACCGTGCGAAAGCGGCTACCCGGAGACATCGATCCACGGGGCGGCAGCATGATCTGGCTCGACCCGTACACCGGTGGGATTCTCGGCGTCAGCGATGGCCGCCGGGCCCCCGTCGGGGAGCGCCTCTGGGCGGTGGTCACGACCGTGCACTACGGAGACTTCGCCGGCACAGCCTCGAAGGTGCTCTATCTGACAGGAGGGCTCACGGCGGCCGCGCTGCTCCTGAGCGGCTATGGGACCTGGCTCACCCGCCCGCGCTCGCGGGCCGCTCAGGGCGCGGGAGAAAGGCTGCCCGCGCTGAGCGGGGACGGAGCGGGCCGGCCCACGTCGTAGAGGTGGCAGGACACGAGGCGGCCGTCCGATGACTGGAGCAACGGCGCCTCGACCGAGCAGCGCGGCATGGCGTGCGGGCATCGTGGGTGAAAGCGGCAGGCCCCGGGCGGGTTCAGGGGGCTGGGAACTTCGCCCGGGAGAATGACCTCCTCCCGCTGCTCGCCCGGATGCGAGGGCAGGGCGGCCGAGAAGAGCGCCTGGGTGTAGGGGTGGCGCGGGCGCGCGGCGATCGTGGCCGCATCGCCAGTCTCCACGATCTGGCCGAGATACATGACGGCGATCGTGTGGCTCATGTACGCGACGGCGGCCAGGTCGTGGGCGATGAACAGGTAGGACAGGCCGAGCTGCGTCTGGAGATCGCGGAGCAGGTTCAGGATCTGCGCACGGATCGAGACGTCGAGCGCCGAGACCGGCTCGTCCAGGACGATGAGCTTGGGCGAGAGCGCGAGGGCGCGGGCGATGGCGATGCGCTGGCGCTGGCCGCCGGAGAACTCGTGGGGGAAGAGTGAGGCCGACCGCTCGGACAGTCCGACCAGATCTAGCAGCCGACCCACGCGGCGGCTGACTTCGGCGGGCTCCAGCCGCTCGTGGGTGACCAGGGGCTCGGCGATGATGGCGTCCACCCGCATCCGCGGATTCAGCGACGCGAACGGATCCTGGAAGACCGCCTGGACCGATCGCCGGTATCGCCGCAGGCTCTCGTTGTTCAGCGCCCCGAGGTCCTCTCCCTCGAATCGCAGGCCGCCGCCGGTCGGCTCCTCGAGACGCAGCACCAACTTGGCGGTGGTCGTCTTGCCGCAGCCCGACTCACCCACGAGGCCCAGGGTCTTCCCCGCCTCGATGCTGAAGCTCACGCCGTCGACGGCGCGGACGACGCCGGCAGTCTTCTGCAGCACGCCGCGCTTGACGGCGAAGTGCTTGGTGAGGTTGCGGGCCTCGAGCAGCGCTGAGGGCATCAGCCTCGATTCCGCACACGCTCGGACGTGCCGGGGCGAGCGACGTCTGGCTCCCACAGCCAGCAGCGAACGCTATGCTCGGCCCCGACCGCGGATGTTCCGGGCGGCTCCTCGCGGCATCGGTCCAGGGCTTCCGGGCATCGCGGGTGGAACGCGCAGCCGGTCGGCAAGGCGGCGAGATCTGGCGGCTGGCCTTCGATGGCCGTGAGCCGCTCGCGAGTGTCTCCCATCCGCGGAATCGCCTCGAGCAGGGCGCGCGTGTAGGGATGGGCCGGCGTGTCGAAGATCCGCTTCACCGGCCCGGCCTCCACGACGCGGCCCGCGTACATGACAGCCACCTGATCGCACATCTTGGCGACGATGCCCAGGTTGTGGGTGATGAAGACCAGCGCCAGGCCGTGGGATTGCTGCAGCTCGTGCAGGAGCTTGAGGTACTGGGCCTGGATGGTCAGGTCGAGGCTCGTCGTCGGCTCGTCGGCGATCAGCAGGCGCGGCTCGCAGGACACCGCGATGGCGCCCACGATCCGCTGGCGCATCCCGCCGGACATCTGGTGCGGGTAGTCGCCCAGGCGCGATTCCGGCGCGGGAATCTTCACGGCGCGCAGCAGGTCGCGCGCGCGGCTCCAGGCCGTGCGCCGGCTTGCGCCCTCGTGGATCCGGAGAGGCTCGGCAACCTGGTCGCCGATGGTGAACAGCGGATTGAGCGATGCCATCGGGTCCTGGAGGATCATCGCGATGCGCTTGCCGCGGATGTGCCGCATCTCGACGTCGGATTTCTTCAGGAGGTCTTCGCCCTCGAAGCGGATCTCTCCGCTGACGATCTTCGCGGCGGGGGGCAGGAGCCTGAGGATAGTCAGGGCCAAGGTCGTCTTGCCCGAGCCGGACTCCCCGACGATGCCGAGTGTCTCGCCCGCCCGCACCGCCAGCGACACCCGGTCGACCGCCCGCACCACCCGCGTGCCTCGGGCACTCACGTAGTGGGTCGAGAGGTCGCGGAGCTCGAGCAGGGGCGGGGGAGCGGTCACGTCAGAGCTGGCGGAGCTGGGGATCGAGCTTCACGCGGAGCCAGTCGCCCAGAAGGTTGGCCGAGAGGACCATCAGCATGATGCAGCAGCCGGGCAGCACGGTGAGCCACCAGTACCCCGCCATGAGTCCCTTCTTGCCGTCGGCCAGCATGAGCCCCCACGCCGGCTTGGGCGGGGGCACGCCGACGCCGAGGAAAGAGAGCGCGGCCTCGGTCACGACGACGACGCCCAGCATCAAGGTGCCCAGGACGATGGCCGAGTTGAGCACATTGGGAAGGATGTGCTGGCGCATGATGGTCCGCTTGGAGCAGCCGGCGACCACGGCCAGGCGGACGAAATCCCGCTCCTTGAGCGAGAGGACCTCGCCGCGGATCACCCGCGCGTATCGCGTCCAATAGACGGCGCCGAGGATGATGACGATGTTCATCGCGCTGGGGCCCACGACCGCGGCCAGGAAGATCGCGTACGTCAGAGCCGGCACCGCCAGCCAGGCATCGGTGATCCGCATGATCAGCTGATCCACCCAGCCGCCCAGATAACCCGCGAGGATTCCGAGCCCCGTGCCGAGGATGCCCGCGAAGATCACGGCCGTGAAACCCACGACCATCGACACGCGGGCGCCGAAGATGAGCCGCGAGAGCACGTCCCGGCCCAGATGGTCGGTGCCGAGGACATGGCCGGGGTCACCGCCCGATTGCCACAAGGGCGGGCGGAAGCGGTCGCCGAGGGTACCTACCTCGGGATCGTAGGGCGCCAGGACATTGGCGAAAACGGCCACGAAGGTGATGAGGCCGAGGATCGAGATCGCCACGACCGGAAAGCCTTCGCTCCGGAACGAGGCGAAGCGCCAGGCCATGGTGAGCGCGGCGGATCGGCTGCCGTTCATTGCGGCTCACCGGTCATAGCGGATCCGTGGGTCGATGACGGCATAGAGAATGTCCACCAGCAGGTTGACGACCACGATCATCGTTCCGCCCAGGATCACCGTCGCCTGGACCACAGGGAAGTCGCGGAAGGCGATGCCCTCGTACAGCAGCCGGCCGATCCCCGGCCAGGCGAAGACGGTTTCGACCACGACGGCGACATTGACCATGATGACGAGGTTGATGCCGGCCAGGGTCAGCACCGGGATCAGCGCGTTCTTGAAGGCGTGCTTGGCGATCACCAGCGCCTCGGGCAGCCCCTTGAGCCGGGCCAGCTTCACGTACTCCGACCCCAGCACGTCGAGCATCGAGGAGCGCGTGAGCCGCATATGGGCCGCCGCGAAATACCAGCCAAGCGCGAAGGCGGGCATCAGGAGGTGAAGCACCGTACCGGATCCCGAGGAAGGGAGCCAGCCGAGATACACGGAGAAGAAGAGGATCAGCAGCAGCCCCACCCAGAAGGAGGGCAGCGAGAGCCCCAGCAGGGCAAAGATCTTTCCCGCGCTGTCCCACCATCGGTTGACGCGCACCGCGGCGATGATCCCGGTGGGGATGCCGATCAGCAGTGACAAGGACATGGCTGCCGTCGCGAGGAGCAGCGAGTAGGGCAGCCGGGAGAGGTACAGCTCGAGGACGGGCGTCCGGTAGTAGAAGGATTGGCCGAAGTCGCCGCGGAGCAGGCTCGACATGAAGCTGCCGTACTGCACCCAGAGCGGACGGTCCAGCCCGAACTGCTTCCGGATCGCGTCGATATCCGCCTGGCTCGCGCCGGGCTCGACGAGAAGGACGGCCGGGTCCCCCGTGATCCGGACGAACAGGAAGATCGTGAGCGAGAGCAGGACGAGCGAGATCAGCGCGTATCCCACCCGCCTCAGGATGAACTGCTTCACTGGCGCTTGAGCCTCAGGTCTTCGTAGGGTCCCGAGTAAGCGAAGCCCTTGATCAGATCGGCCCCGGGCTCCTCAACACGAGGCCCCACGCCCCAGATGAAAGCCAACTCGTAGATGGGCGCGTGGAGCACCTGGTCGTGCAGGATCCGCTGGATCCGATGAAGGAGCGCTTCGCGCCGCTTTGGGTCCGTCTCCCGGGCCTGGCGCTGGAAGAGGTCCTCCACCTCGGGGAGCACGCCGTAGGAGTAGATCCCGCCCTTCGTGACATAGGCTTCGAGGCGGGTCGCAGCGTTCCCGGACGCCCCGGTGATTCCCACCACGAGTCCGTGAAGCTTCTTCTCCCGCCATGTTGAGAGGAAAGTCGCGCGCTCCATAGTCTTGATCCTGGACCTAATGCCAATTGCCTGAAGGTGGCCAGCCAGCGCCTCCCCCATGGAGATATAGGGGGGAAACGGGTAGAAGTCGCCGGCATCGAAGCCGTTGGGGTAGCCCGCCTCGGCCAGGAGCTGCTTGGCGCGCTTGGGATCGTACGCCGGCGGGTCGATGGGTAGCGCGAATTCGAAGATCCGGGGAATGATGCTCCCGGTCGGGCGGGAGAAGCCCAGGGTCTCGGCCTGGTTGATGGCTTGCCGGTCTATGGCGAGGCTCGCGGCCAGCCGCACCCGCCGGTCGTGCCACGGCGACTTGGGGTCCCACTGGTCGGGGAAGTCGAGCCAGAAGACGCCGGGGGGCTGCGAGGGAATGAGCTTCAAGTTCGGCGTCCGCTTGACGTCTTCGGCAATGGGCCCACTCAACAGATAGACGATGTCCGCTTCGCCCCGCTTCAAGGCAGCGGCGCGCGTCGTCTCCTCTGGCATGCTGCGGAAGACTAGCCGCTTCACACTCGGGGTCTTGCGCCAGTACCCATCGAAGGCCTCGAGGATGAGCTCCACGCCGGGCGTGAAGCTCACCACCTTGAACGGCCCGGCGCCGACGGGCGCTTTCTTGAAGCCGTCGTCGCCCATTTTCTCGACGTACTTCTTCGGCACGATCCAACTGGCGCCGGAGGCCGATGTCCCGTAGAAGGTCATGAAATCGGGCCACGGCTCTTTGAGGACGAACCGCACCCGGCCCGGATCGAGCGCCTGGATCTCCTTGACCTTGTCCTTGAGGAGCTTGGCCGCGGAGCCCTTGTAGCGCTCGAACGAAAACTTGACGTCCTCGGCCGTGACGGTGTCGCCGTTGTGGAACTTGGCGCCCTTGCGCAGCGCGAACTCATAGATGAGCCCATCCCTCGACACCGTCCAGGACTCGGCGAGGCTCGGCGTGTTGATTCCCGCGGGCATGGGCTTCACGAGCGCGTCGTGGATGGCGTAGAGCATCATGAAAGGCGTGATGAGCGCCTCGGTCTCGGCGGGGTCGAGCCAGCGGGAGGCGAGGGTTACGTGGACGCCCCAGGTCATGGTGCCCTCGGGCGCCGCGCCGGCGGGCGCCGCCGCCGCGCAGATCAGCAGCGCGGAGCCGATCACTCCGAGCAGTCGCGCTTTGAGCATCGGCATCTGCTGTCCTCCCTTGGCCGGCGCCATCATGATTTCTTGAGCCTCAGGTCCTCATACGGGCACGTATAGGGCTGGTACTCGATGAGACCAAGACCGGCTTCTTCCACGCGCGGGCCCACGCCATTGATGAAGGCCAGCTCCCAAATCGGCGCGAAGAGCGCCCGGTCGTACATGATCTTCTGGATCTGGTAGAGCAGCGCCTCGCGCCGCTTCCGGTCCAGCTCGCGGGCCTGCTGCTGGAAGAGGTCGTCAATCTCGGGAAGGGCGCCCGAGGAAAAGGGTCCGCTGCCGACCACGTAGTTCTCGATGCGCGTCGCGGCGTTGCCGAAGCCACCCGCCGCCCCCTGGAGGAGGCCCCCTTTGATCTTCTTCTCCCGCCACTGCGAAAGCCACGCGGCGCGCTCCAGCGTCCGGATCCGCGTGCGGATGCCGACGGCGCCGAGGTAGTTGGCGACTGCCTCGCCGACGTTCGCGTAGGAGCCGTCCATGGTGAAATCGCCGGCGTCGAAACCATTGGGGTAACCCGCCTCGGCGAGCAGCTTGCGGGCGCGCGCAGGGTCGAAGGGGATGGGCGGTGGGGTCCAGTAGAAATCGTAGCCCGCCGGAATAATGCTCGGGGAAACCTTGGAGTAGCCGAGGGTCTCGGCCTGATTGATCGCCTTGCGGTCGATGGCCAGTGACACGGCCTGCCGGAGGCGCTGATCCCGCCACGGCGAATTCGGCTCCCAGGGTCCGGTGAGAAAGTCCACCCAGAACGTCGCCGAGGTGAGGGCCGGCGCCAGCCGCAAGCCGGGGGTGCGCTTCACCTCCTCGGCAAGGGGTCCGCGCAGCGAGTAGGCGATGTCCACCTCGCCGCGCTTGAGCATGGCCAGCCGGGTCGATTCGTCCGGGACGATCCGCCACACGAAGCGCTTGACGGCCGGCGTCTTGCGCCAGAAGGACTCGTGCGCCTCGAAGACCAGCTCGACCCCCGGCGTATGCGAGACGAGCTTGTAGGGCCCCGCACCCACGGGGGCCTTCTTGAATCCCTCGTCGCCCACCTTCTCGAGATACGCCTTGGGCACCACCCAGGCCGCGCCCGTGGCCGGAGTCCCGAAGAAGGCCATGAAGTCCGGCCACGGCGACTTGAGCCTGAATCGGACGCGATGGGGATCGACGATCTCCACGGCGGCCACCCGCTCCTTGAGCAGCTTGGCCGCCGCGCCCTTGTAGCGCTCGAAGGAAAACTTCACGTCCTCCGCGGTCATCGGATCGCCGTTGTGGAACTTGACGTTCTTCCGAAGCACGAACTCGTAGCTGAGGCCGTCCTTCGACGCGCTCCAGGACTCGGCCAGGCTCGGCGCCATGGCCTTGCCCGGCATCGGCTTCACCAGGGCGTCGTGGAGCGCGTAGAAGGTCATCATCGGGGTGATGATGCCCGGATGCTCTCCCGGATCGAACCACGTAGAGGCGATCGAGATGTGCACGGCCCACGTCAGCTGGCCTTCCGGCGCTGCTGGGCCGGCCGCCGCTGCGGAGGACGCGGGGGGAGCTGCAGGGGAGCCCGGCGCAAGGAACACCAAGGCAGCCAGGACGGCCGCGCTGCGAACCCTCAATCCGAACCGGATCGACCCAGTCGTGGCCATCGCTCCTCCATCTCGTGAGGGAGGTCGGGATCCCGGGACGTCGGCAGCGCCTGAAACCGATCGGAAGATTGGCGTGATTATCGTCAAATCGCGCCCCTTGTCAATCAGTAGCCCCCGGCGTAAGAGTCGTCGCGGAGGGACGCCATGACGATCACGGCGACATCGAGGCTGCACACCCCGTTCTGCGACCTGCTGGGCATCCGGTACCCGATCTGCCAGGCCGGCATGGGCTACGTCGCCCGCTCCGCGCTGGCCGCCGCCGTTTCCGAGGCCGGCGGGCTCGGCGTGCTGGCGGCGGCTCACCACACCCCGGCCGAGCTGCGGGCGGAGATCCGTCGGGTCCGTGACCAGACCGACAAGCCTTTCGGGGTCGACATCCTGTTCGCCAGCGTCCGGGTCTCGGGCCAGGAGGCCGAGCGCTTCACCGAGACGGTCCGCGGGTGGGTGGATGTCACCCTCGAAGAGCGGGTGCCGGTTCTCGTCGCGGGCCTCGGCAATCCCGGGCCCGTCACGGCGGATGCTCACCGGCAGGGGATGAAGGTCATGGCCCTCTGCGGCAACGTGAAGCAGGCGCTGGACCACCGGGCCAATGGCGTGGACGTGGTCATTGCCCAGGGTCACGAGGCCGGTGGCCACACGGGCCGCGTCGCCGGCCTGGTGCTGATCCCGGCCGTCGTGGACGCGGTCGCTCCGCTGACGGTGCTGGCGGCCGGCGGCATCGCCAACGGCCGGGGACTGGTGGCGGCCCTGGCGCTGGGTGCGGTCGGCATCTGGATCGGCACGCGCTTCATCGCCACGCCCGAGGCCTACTGCCACGACAACTACAAGCGCAAGGTGATCGCCATCGACGAGGAGGGCACGGTGGTCACTCGCGCGGCCACCGGCAAGCCCTGCCGCCTCATCCGCAATAACTTCACCCGCGCCTGGGAGGGGCGCGAGCGCGAGATCCAGCCGTTTCCCATCCAGGGTGCGCTCGTAGGCCGGGAGGCGGGATTGAGAGCGCGCGAGGCGGGGGACATCGAAAACGGCAACGCCCCGTGCGGCCAGAGCGCGGGGCTGATCCGCGGCGTTATGCCGGCGGCCGCGGTGGTCGAAGGACTGGTGCGCGAAGCCGACGAGGTCCTCACCCGCCTCGCGGCTGGGGTCAGGTCTTGAATGATGGCACTTCGAGGCGAGTGACGGCCGAGGGCCGGAGGCCGGAGCGTCACGAGCCGAGTGCTGAATTAAACATTTGCTGCCAAATTTTGACAGGCAACTGGTGCCCGATGCGCGCCCCTTAGAGCAGCTTCTCCATGATGATGGTATCCGTCCACTTACCGTCGAGCAGCCCCATCTCGTGGCAGATGCCCACCGTGGTGAAGCCCATCCGCTCGTAGAGCGCCACGCCCGCCTGGTTGAACGGAAACGCCGAAAGCATCATTTTGTGGTAGCCGATCTGGCGCGCGAGCTCGATGAGCCGCTCGAGCAGCCGCCGCCCCACGCCCTTGCCCCGCCAGCCGCGCTCCACGTAGACGGAGAAATCCGCCGCGTGGTCGTAGGCCTTGCGGGGATTGAACGGGTTCAGGCTTCCCCAGCCGACGACTTCTCCCTCGGCTTCGGCCACGATGACCGGATGGCGCGGGCCGCGCGTGGCCAGCCACTGCCGCCGCTCTTCGGGAGTCCTGAGCTCGGTCTCGAGCGTG
>DASSSH010000260.1:0-18015 GCA_035708525.1 Candidatus Methylomirabilota bacterium | reverse complement strand
CCAACATCAACTACGACACCGGGCACGCGCTCTTCGAGGCCACGCACGGGACGGCGCCCAAGTACGCCGGCCAGGACAAGGTCAACCCCGGGTCGGTCATCCTCTCGGGCGAGATGATGCTGCGCTACATGGGGTGGACCGAGGCGGCCGACCGGATCGTCGCCGGACTGGAGAAGACCCTCGATCAGAAGGTCGTGACCTACGACCTTGCGCGGCTGATGGAGGGCGCGAAGGAGGTCAGGTGCTCCGAGTTCGGCACGGCCATCATCCAGAACATGGCCAAGCTGTAGCGGCCTGAGGAGAACCATCATGGCTGCCCGTCCGAAGATCACCGTGGTGGGCGCCGGCAACGTCGGCGCCAGCGTGGCTCAATACATCGTCGAGAAGGAGCTGGGGGACGTCGTGCTGGTCGACGTCATCGAGGGCGTGCCCCAGGGCAAGGCCCTGGACCTGCTCCAGGCGGGGCCGGTCCACCGCTACGACTCCCGGCTCGTCGGCTCCAACGGGTACGACGAGACCGCCGACTCCGACATCGTGGTCATCACGGCGGGGCTGGCGCGGAAGCCCGGGATGACCCGCGACGACCTGCTCTTCAAGAACGCGGAGATCGTTTCTGCGGTCGTGGAACAGGTGGTGGCCCGCTCCAGGAGCGCCATCCTGGTGCTGGTGACCAACCCGCTGGACGCCATGGTCCAGCTGGCGTGGAAGAAGTCGGGCTTCCCGCCGGAGCGCGTGATCGGCATGGCCGGGATTCTGGACTCGGCGCGCTTCCGCACCTTCATCGCCCAGGAGCTCAAGGTGTCGGTGGAGAACGTAACCGCCTTCGTGCTGGGCGGACACGGCGACAGCATGGTGCCGCTGCCGCGCTACTCGACCGTGGCCGGCATCCCGATCACCGAGCTCCTGCCGCCGGACAAGGTCGAGGCGCTCGTCAAGCGCACCGCCAACGGCGGCGCCGAGATCGTCGGGCTGCTCAAGACCGGTAGCGCCTACTACGCACCCGCCGCCTCGACGGTGGAGATGGTCGAGGCCATCCTCAAGGACAAGAAGAAGATCCTGCCGTGCGCCGCGTATCTCGACGGCCAGTACGGCGTCAAGGGTCTCTACGTGGGCGTCCCGGTCAAGCTGGGGCGCACCGGCGTGGAGCAGGTCATCGAGATTACGCTCACGGCCGAGGAGCAGGCCGCGTTCCAGAAGTCGGCGGCGGCCGTCAGGGAGCTGGTCGAGAAGCTGAAGCTCTGAAGGAGCCACCATGCGCGATATCCACGTCTCGGCCATCACCGACGCGGTCAAGAAGCTGTGCATGGACGCCAACTACAGCCTCGAGCCGGATATGCTCCGGGCCTTCGATCGGGCGCTCGCGAGCGAGCGCTCGCCGGCCGGCAAGCAGGTGCTCCAGATCCTCAAGGACAACGCGGCGCTGGCCCGGGACAAGCAGATCCCGTACTGCCAGGACACGGGCTTCGTGGTCTGCTTCGTGGAGCTGGGGCAGGACGTCCACGTGACGGGGGGCGCCCTGTACGACGCCATCAATCAGGGGGTCAGCCAGGGCTACACCGAGGGGTACCTGCGCGCGTCGATCGTGCGCTCGCCCTTCGACCGGGTGAACACGGGGGACAACACCCCGGCCGTCATCCACGCCGACGTGGTCCCGGGCGCGCATCTCAAGATCCAGATCATGGCCAAGGGCGGCGGGTGCGAGAACCGCTCCAAGTACAAGATGCTCACGCCGGCCGAAGGGATCGAGGGGGTGAAGGCGTGGGTGCTCGAGTGCATCCGGACGGCGGGCCCCGACGCCTGCCCGCCGCTCGTCGTGGGCGTGGGGATCGGCGGCACTTTCGAGCAGGCCGCGCGGCTCAGCAAGAAGTCCCTGTTCCGGGAGCTGGGCAGCCCCAACCCCGACCCTGGGCTGGAGGCGCTCGAGACGGAGCTGCTAGAGCGGGCCAACCGCCTGGGCATCGGGCCCCAGGGGTACGGCGGCGACACCACCGCCTTTGGCATCCACATCCTGACCTACCCGTGCCACATCACGAGCCTCCCCGTGGCCGTGACCATCGAGTGCCACGCCCACCGGCACAAGGAGGTGACGCTGTGATGCGACTCGGCGGCGAGCTCAGGAGGAGGACATGATTAGCACGGGCGCCGACGGCATCAAGGACATCACCCCGCCGCTCACCGACGCCGACGTGGAGTTGCTCAAGGCGGGGGACCGGGTGCGGATCACGGGGGTCATGTACACTGCCCGCGATGCCGCCCACGGCAGACTCCTGCCGCTGATCGAAGCCGGCAAGCCGCTCCCGATCGACGTGAAGGGGCAGATCATCTACTACACGGGCCCCTCGCCGGCTCGGCCGGGCGACGTCGTGGGCTCCATCGGGCCCACCACGGGCGGGAGGATGGACAAGTACACACCCAAGCTGCTCGCCCTGGGGCTCAAGGGCACGCTCGGCAAGGGCGCGCGCTCCCAGCCGGTCAAGGATGCGCTCCGCGAGCACAAGGCCGTGTACTTTGGCGCCATCGGCGGGGCCGGGGCCGTGCTCTCCCGCTTCGTCCGCAAGCTCAAGGTCGTGGCCTACGAGGACCTGGGGACCGAGGCCATCCGGCGCCTGGAGGTCGAGGGGTTCCCGGCCATCGTGATCAACGACTGCCACGGCGGCGATCTCTATGAGGACGGCATGAAGCAGTTCGCGAGGGAGTGACCCCATGGCACGACGCCTCTTCGGCAATCAGCGGGGCGAGGTGATCCCGGGGGCGACACTGCGCACCGACACGTGGTGGATCGAGCCGCTCCTGGTCATCCTGCTCCTCGGCAGCTTCACCGTCTACGCGACGTGGGTGGCGCTTCAGAACGCCCACTACTATGCCAAGCCGTACCTGTCGCCGTTCTACTCGCCGTGTCTCTCGACCGGCTGCGCGCACGTGACTCTGCCGCTGATCGGCTCCTGGTGGAACCTCTCCCCGGCCTTCCTCATCCTGTGGATCCCGGGCGGCTTCCGGGCCACGTGCTACTACTACCGGAAGGCCTACTACCGCTCCTTCTTCGGGCTTCCCCCGGGGTGCGCGGTGCGGGACGTGGCCCGGGGCTACACGGGTGAGACGCGGTTCCCGTTTGTGCTCCAGAACATCCATCGCTACTTCTTCTGGCTATCGCTCGTGATCCTGGTGTTCCTGTGGTGGGACGCGGTCCTGGCCTTCAACTTCGACGGGCACTTCGGCATGGGTCTGGGCACGCTCGTGCTGCTGCTGAACGCGGCCCTCCTGTCGCTCTATTCCCTCGGCTGCCATGCGTGCCGCCACCTGTGCGGCGGCCACCTGGACGCGTTCCACGCGTCGCCCGGCCGGTACAAGGCCTGGCAGGTCGTCACGCGGCTGAACGAGCGCCACATGCTGATCGCCTGGGTCAGCCTGATCTGGGTGGGGTTGACCGACGTCTACGTGCGCCTGCTGTCGATGGGGATCATCAAAGACGTGAGGTTCTTCTAATGGCGAGCGATGGGTACGAAACCCACGAGTACGACGTCATCGTCATCGGCGCCGGCGGCGCCGGGCTGCGCGCCGCCATCGAGGCCTCGGCCCAGGGAGTGCGGACCGCGCTGATCTGCAAGTCGCTCCTGGGCAAGGCGCACACGGTCATGGCCGAGGGCGGCATCGCGGCGGCCATGGGCAATGTCTGGAAGGAGGACAACTGGCAGGTCCACTTCCGCGACACCATGCGCGGCGGCAAGATGTTGAACAACTGGCGCATGGCCCAGCTCCACGCGATGGAGTCGCCGGACCGCGTGCTCGAGCTGGAGGAGTGGGGCGCCCTCTTCGACCGGACCAAGGACGGCCTCATCCTGCAGCGTGACTTCGGCGGCCACCGCTATGCCCGGCTGGCCCACGTGGGCGACCGCACCGGGCTCGAGATGATCCGCACGCTCCAGCAGCACGCGGTGCACAAAGGCATCGACGTGCACATGGAGTGCAATATCCAGCGGCTCCTCAAGGACGGCGACCGGGTCTGCGGGGCCTTCGGCTACTGGCGACGCACAGGCCGGCTCGTCCTGTTCAAGACCAAGGCCGTGGTCCTGGCCACGGGCGGCATCGGCAAAGCGTGGAAGTTCACCTCCAACTCGTGGGAGTCCACGGGCGACGGCATCACGCTGGCCCTGGACGCGGGGGCCGACCTGATCGACATGGAGTGCGTCCAGTTCCACCCGACAGGCATGGTCTGGCCGCCCAGCGTGCGGGGGATCCTGGTCACCGAGGGGGTGCGGGGCGACGGCGGCACGCTGAAAAACTCCGAGGGCGTACGCTTCATGTTCAACTACATCCCCGAGTACTTCAAGAGCGAGACGGCCGACAGCGAGAAGGAGGCCGACGCCTGGTACGAGGACAAGAAGAACCGGCGCACCCCCGACCTCCTGCCGCGGGACGAGGTCGCCCGGGCCATCAACGCCGAGGTCAAGGCCGGCCGGGGCAGCCCCCACGGCGGCGTCTTCCTCGACATCGCCTCCCGGCGGCCGCCGGAGTACATCCGCAGGCGCCTGCCGTCCATGTACCACCAGTTCAAGGAGCTGGCGGACGTGGACATCACCAAGGAGGCCATGGAGGTGGGCCCGACCTGCCACTACAGCATGGGCGGCGTGCGCGTGGAGGCCGACACCACGGCCACGTGCGTGCCCGGGCTCTTCGCGGCGGGCGAGGTCGCCGGCGGCCTGCACGGCGCCAACCGGCTCGGCGGCAACTCGCTCTCGGACCTGGTGGTCTTCGGTCGGCGCGCCGGGCTCTACGCCGCGGAGTACGTCAAGTCCTTCAAGGGAACGCTCACCGTCGACGCCGGCCAGGCGGAGGCCGCCGCCCGCGCTCTGCTGGTGCCCTTCGAGAGCCGCGACGGCGAGAACCCGTACGCCATCCACGCCGACCTCCAGGAGTGCATGCAGTCTCTGGTCGGCATCATCCGCACCGAGGGGGAGCTCAGGAAGGCGCTCGACGAGCTGGCCGTGCTCAAGCAGCGGCTGGGCCGGGTCGGCGTGGAGGGCGGCCGCGAGTTCAACCCGGCCTGGCACCTGGCCCTCGACCTCCACTCCATGCTCTCGGTGTCCGAAGCCGTGACCCTGGGCGCGCTCGAGCGGAAGGAGAGCCGCGGCGGTCACACGCGCGACGACTATCCCATGGCCGATGACCGCTTCGGAAAGGTCAACGTGGTGGTGAGGAGGAAGAACGGACAGTTCGGCATTGCCCAGGAGTCCCTGCCCGAGATGCCGGACGATCTCAAGAAGCTCTTCCAGGAGAGGAAATGATGGCCGCGGCCGAAGTGACCATGCGGGTATGGCGGGGCGATCCCAGAGGCGGCGCCTTCAAGGAGTACCGCGTCCCGGTTCAGGAGGGCATGGTAGTGCTGGACGTCATCCACGCCATCCAGGCCACGCAAGCGGGCGATTTGGCCGTGAGGTGGAACTGCAAGGCCGGCAAGTGCGGCTCCTGCAGCGCCGAGATCAACGGCAAGCCGCGGCTCTTGTGCATGACGCGCATGAACACGTTCGCCCCGGGGGAGACCATCACGGTCGCCCCGATGAAGACCTTCCCGCTGATCCGGGACCTGGCGACCGACGTCTCCTTCAACTACGAGAAAGCCAAGACCATCCCGGCCTTCAAGCCCAGGCCCAAGGAGCCGGACGGCACCAGGAGGATGTTCCAGGAGGACATCGATCGCGTCCAGGAATTCCACAAGTGCATCGAGTGCTTCCTGTGCCAGACCGTGTGCCATGTCATCCGCGACCACGAGGAGAACAAGCCGGCCTTCGCGGGCCCGCGCTTCTTCGTGCGCCTGGCCTCGCTCGAGATGCACCCCCTCGACACCAACGACCGCAAGGAGCTGATCCATGCCCGGGCGGGGCTAGGATTCTGCAACATCACCAAGTGCTGCACCGAGGTCTGCCCCGAGCACATCCACGTCACGGACAACGCCATCATCCCGCTCAAGGAGCGCATCGTCACCGAGTACTACGACCCGGTCGCCTGGGTCTGGCGCAAGCTGACCGGGAAGCACTAGCTAGCCCACCGATGAAGATCCACGAGTACCAGGCGAAGGCCATCCTGCGCGAGTTCGGCGTGCCGGTGCCGAACGGCGAGGTCGCCGAGACTCCAGCCCAGTGCCGCGCCATCGCGCAGAGGCTGGGCGGCCGCGTCGTCGTCAAGGCCCAGGTCCACGCGGGCGGGCGAGGCAAGGCCGGCGGGGTCAAGCTGGCCGACGACCCCGCCGGGGCGGAAGCCGCCGCCCGGCAGATCCTGGGCATGAGGCTGAAGACTCCACAGACTCCGCCCGAAGGGATCAAGGTCCTGAAGGTGCTCGTGGAGGAAGCCGCCCCCATCGCCGCGGAGCTCTACCTCTCGATGACGCTCGACCGCGCCCGCGCCACCCACGTGGTCATGGCCTCCCAGGCCGGCGGCATGGAGATCGAGGAAGTGGCCGCGCGCCACCCGGAGAAGATCATCCGCGAGTGGACCGACCCGGCGCTGGGGCTGCAGGCCTTCCAGGCCCGCGCGCTGGCCTTCGGCCTCGGGCTCTCCGGCGACCAGTTCAAGTCGGGCGTGTCGCTCATCCTCAATCTCTTCCGGGCCTACGCCGCAAAGGACTGCTCGCTGGCCGAGATCAACCCGCTGGTCGTCACGGCCGACGGCCGGGTGCTGGCGCTGGACGCCAAGCTCAACTTCGACGACAGCGCGCTCTTCCGCCACAGGGAGGTCGTGGCCCTCCGCGACGTCAACGAGGAGAGCCCGCTGGACGTGGAGGCCTCGAAGTACGATCTCAACTACATCAAGCTGGACGGCAACGTGGGGTGCATGGTCAACGGCGCGGGACTCGCCATGGCCACCATGGACATCATCAAGCTGGCCGGGGGCGAGCCCGCCAACTTCCTCGACGTGGGCGGCGGCGCCTCGCCGGAGCAGATCGAGAACGCCTTCCGCATCCTGTCCTCGGACCCGAGCGTGAAGGCCGTGTTCATCAACGTCTTCGGCGGCATCCTGCGCTGCGACCGACTGGCGGAGGGCGTCATCACCGCGGTCCGGAAGCTCAGCCTCAAGATGCCCGTGGTGGTCCGGATGGAGGGCACCAACGTCGAGCTGGGGAAGAAGATGCTGGCCGACTCCGGCCTCAATTTCGCCACCGCCGAGGACATGGGCTCGGGCGCCGCCAAGGCCGTCGAGCTGGCGCGTACCGCGTCGCGGTGATCGCGGGACCCGATGAGCCCCGCATGGAAGCGCCGCCGCCGCCAATCGGAGAGTTCCAACCTGTTCGTCCGGAAGCCTTGACGGGGGCACGGCAGCGGTGTAGTGTCCGCCTCACAACGAAAGCCCGAAGGGGCATCGGGCCTTCCGAGCGAGAGTCATGGATCTGTTCACCTGCGATGTGCTCGTAGTGGGCGGCGGGGGGGCGGGCCTGCGCGCCGCCATCGCCGCGGTCGAGACGCACCCGACGCTGCGGGTCGCCGTGATCTCCAAGGTGTATCCGATGCGCAGTCACACGGTCTCCGCCGAGGGCGGCGCCGCGGCGGTGATCAAGTCAGGCGACAGCCTCGACGCGCACGCCTACGACACGATCTCCGGGGGTGACTGGCTCAGCGACCAGGACGCCGTGGAAGCGTTCGTGAGGGAGGCTCCAGAGGAAATGCTGCGGCTGGAGCACTGGGGCTGCCCCTGGAACCGGGAGCCGGACGGTCACATCGCCGTGCGTCCCTTTGGAGGGATGAAGACCGAGCGGACGTGGTTCGCCGCGGACAAGACCGGCTTCCACCTGCTCCACACGCTGTTTCAGACGACCCTGAAGTACGATGCCATCCAGCGATACGACGAGTTCTTCGTCACGAGGCTTCTCGTGGACGAGGGGCGGTGCCAGGGGGTCGTGGCCATCGAGCTGGCCACGGGGCAGATCCGGGCCATCACCGCCAGGGCCGTCATCCTCTGCACGGGGGGCTGCGGCAAGGTCTTCCCCTTCACCACCAACGCCAACATCAAGAACGGCGACGGGATGGCCCTGGCCTATCGCGCGGGCGCGCCGCTCAAGGATATGGAGTTCGTCCAGTACCATCCCACCGGCCTGCCTTTCACCGGGATCCTGATCACCGAGGCCGCGCGGTCGGAGGGAGGTTGGCTCCTGAACAAGGACGGCTACCGGTACCTCCAGGATTACGACCTGGGCACGCCCACGCCCAAGCCGGTGTTGCGCTCCATGGAGCTGGGCCCGCGCGATCGGCTCTCGCAGTGCTTCGTCAAGGAACAGGAGAAGGGCCGTACGCTCGAGGGGCCGTACGGACACTACGTCCACCTGGACATCCGCCACCTGGGCGAGAAGCTCATCGACAAGAAGCTTCCGTTCGTCCGGGAGCTGTGCCTCAAGTACGTGGGTATCGATCCGGTGAAGGAGATGATCCCGGTCCGGCCGGTCGTCCACTACATGATGGGAGGCATCTCGACTGACATCGACGGGGCGACGCCGCTGCCAGGGCTCTATGCGGCGGGGGAGGCCGCGTGCGTGAGCATCAACGGAGCCAACCGGCTGGGCTCCAACTCGCTGACGGAGATCCTGGTCTTCGGCGCGCGGGCCGGCAAGGCGGCCGCGGCCTTCGCCGCCGCGCAGGGGGAGGCCAGACCGTCCGTCCTCGCGCAAGGCCACGACGAGCAGAGGCGGCTCGAGGAGACGTTGCTGCGCAAGAGCAGTGGAACTGAGAAAATCGCCACGCTGCGCGCCGAGATGCACCAGATCATGGAGGAGAGCGCGGGGATCTATCGGACTGAGACGGTTCTCAAGGAGGCGGCGGGGAAGTTGAAGCGGCTCCAGGAGAGGTTCGGGACCCTCTCCCTGGACGACCGGAGCTACACCTTCAACACCGAGCTGACCGCGGCACTCGAGCTGTCTTACATGCTGGATGTGGCCCAGACGATCGTCCAATCGGCCCTCGAGCGACGGGAGTCGCGCGGCTCGCACCAGCGCACCGACTATCCGCAGAGGGACGACGAGCGGTTCCTGGCGCACTCCCTGGCCCACCGGGCGGAGGATGGTTCTCCCCGGATCGAGTATCGGCCGGTCACGATCACCCGCTGGCCGCCGGGCAAGCGGGTCTACGGGAGGTAGAGAAGGGTGCCGTCGAGCGTTGCGCTCACCGTCGCGCGCTATCGGCCGGAACAGGAATCCCAGCCCACCTTCCAGACTTACGAGGTCCCCTTTCGGAAGGACTGGGTGGTCCTGGATGCGCTCAACCACATCAAGGACAACCTGGACGGAACCCTCTCCTTCCGGTGGTCGTGCCGGATGGGCGTGTGCGGCAGCTGTGGGATGAAGGTGAACGGCACGCCGAAGCTCACGTGCGCGACCTTCGTGTCCGACTACCTGCCTGGTCCCCTTCGCGTGGAGCCTCTGGATCACTTCCCGGTGGTGCGCGACCTGGTGGTGGACCTCACCGATTTCGTGCGAAAGCTCAAACAGGTGAAGCCCTGGATCATCCGCAAGGAGGAGAAGCCGCCGGGCGAGGGCGAGTACCTCCAGACTCCGGATGAGCTCGATGCCTACAAGCAGTTCAGCATGTGCATCAACTGCATGCTCTGCTACTCCGCGTGTCCGATCTACGGCCTCGAACCCAGCTTCATCGGTCCCGCCGCCATCGCCCTTGCCCAGCGCTACAACATGGACTCCCGCGACCAGGCCGCGCGGGAACGGCTCGAGATCCTCTCCGAGCACGACGGCATCTGGCAGTGCACCTTCGTGGGCGAGTGCACGACGGTGTGCCCCAAGCACGTGGATCCCGCGGGCGCCATCCAGCAGTACAAGCTCGCCGCCGCGACCCACTGGGTCAAGTCGCTGCTCCTCCCGTGGGGCACGAGATGAGCGCCAAGCCCCACTATACCCTGTACCATCCTCGATGGTACCGGCGCCGGGTATCGGTCTGGTGGTGGCTGCAGAAACGGTCCTACGCCGGCTTTGTGCTGCGTGAGCTCACCAGCGTCTTCGTGGCCTTTTTCGCCGTGGTCTATCTGTGGCAGCTCCGCGCCCTGGTCCAGGGTCCCGAGGCCTATGGGCAATTCCTCGAACGGCTGAAGACGCCACTCTTCCTCACCCTCGATACGGTTGCCTTCCTCTTCGTTCTCTTTCACGCCATCACCTGGTTCAACCTGACCCCCAAGGCCATGGTCGTGCGGCTGCGGGGCAAGCGGGTGCCGGACTGGGTCATCGTCGGCCTGAACTACGCGGCCTGGGTGTTCCTGTCCGGCGCTGTGGCCGTCATCCTGCTGCGAGGAAGATAGAATGGCGAAACCGCTCACGCCGTTCCTGTGGCTCTTGTTCAGCGCCGGGGGGACGGTCGCCGCGCTCCTGTTCCCCGTCCATCTCTTCCTGACCGGGCTGGCCTTTCCTCTGGGCTGGCTCGAGGCGCCCCGCTACGAGATCCTTCACGGCCTTCTGAAGCACCCCGTGACACGGCTCTACCTCTTCGTGCTCATCTCCTTGCCTCTCTTTCACTGGGCCCATCGTTTTCGCTACACGCTCTATGATGGCCTGCAGCTGAAGCATCTGACCGAGCTCATCGCCGTCCTCTGCTATGGCACCGCCCTCCTGGGAACGGCCATGACGGCCTACGTATTGTGGAACGTCCGGTAGCGAATGGAACGGCGCCGCCACCGACGACATGACGGAGGTGGATAGATGTCGAGGTATCTCATCGTCACGCATCAGACGGCCTTGAGCCCCGAGCTCCAGCGCCAAGTGAGCGCGCTGGTCGGGGAGGACCCCGCAGCGGAGTTCGCCGTGCTGGTGCCGGAATTGCCCAGTTTGACGTTCACGTGGGAGGGCGAAACGGTAGACGTGGCAAAGCACCGCGCCGAAGCGGCAAAGATGCTCCTCGAAGAGACGGCGCGAGCGCGGGTCTTCCGTACTGCCGTCGGAGCGCCGGAGCCGCTGCAGGCGATCACCGACGAACTGGCTGCGCATCCCGGCTACGACACGCTCGTCATCTGCACATTGCCGCCGGGCATTTCCCGGTGGCTGAAGCTGGATCTGGTGCACCGGGCCGAGCGGAAGTTCGGCCTGCGTGTCATCCACGTCGTGGCCGAAGCCCCTGCGCAGGCCCGTCCGTGAAGCGTTGTCGCGTGAGCCTTCGGGCTGAGCGAGACTCTTGAGTATCCTCGCCGACCAAGCGACCCGAGTCGTCGTTCAGGGCATTACGGGCAAGGAAGGCACGTTCCACGCCCTGCGCTGCAAGGAGTACGGGACGCAGGTCGTAGGAGGCGTGACCCCCGGCAAGGGTGGCACCACCCATGAGGGCTTCTCGGTGTGGAACACGGTCGAGGACGCCGTGCGGGGGGCCGGAGCGGACTGTGCCCTCATCTTCGTGCCGCCACCGGCCGCCGCCGACGCCATCATGGAGGCGGCGGACGCGGGCGTGCGCCTCATCGTCTGCATCACCGAGGGCGTGCCCGTCAGCGACATGGTGAAGGTGAAGGCCTTCCTCTCGCGGACGCAGAGCCGGCTCATCGGCCCCAACTGCCCCGGCCTCATCTCCCCTGGCAAGGCCAAGATCGGCATCATGCCGGGCCACATCCACAAGGAGGGCCCCGTGGGCGTGGTCTCCCGCAGCGGGACGCTCACCTACGAGGTGGTGCACCAGCTCACCCAGCGCGGGCTCGGGCAGACCACCTGCGTGGGTATCGGAGGCGACCCTGTCAACGGCACGAGCTTCATCGACGTGCTCGGCCTCTTCCAGGACGATCCCGAGACCCAGGCCATCATGATGATCGGCGAGATTGGCGGGACAGCCGAGGAGGAGGCCGCGGCCTTCGTCGAAGCCCACGTCAGCAAGCCCGTGGTGGGCTTCATCTGCGGCCAGACGGCTCCCCCCGGCCGCCGGATGGGCCATGCGGGGGCCATCATCGCCGGCGGGAAGGGCACCGCCGCAGAGAAGATGAAGGCGATGGAGGCCGCCGGCATCACCACCGTCAAGAGCCCTGCCGACATGGGTGCTGCCGTGGCGCGTGTGCTCGGCCGGTACTGACTCGAGAAAGGACAGGTCCGGAGCAATGGCCGTGGAGCGAACGCTGACGATCATCAAGCCCGACGCCGTCGCCCGGGGTGTGGCCGGGCAGATCATCTCCCGGTTCGAGCAGGCCGGGCTCAAGATCCTGGCCGCCAAGCTGGTCCACATGAGCCACGAGGAGGCCGGCGGGTTCTACATCGTCCACAAGGCGCGCCCGTTCTACCAGAGTCTCTGCGCGTTCATGACCTCGGGCCCCTGCATGCCCATGGTGCTCGAGGGCGAGAACGCCATCGCGAGGCTGCGCGACCTCATGGGCGCCACGGACCCGGCCAACGCCGCGCCGGGCACGATCCGGAAGGACTTCGCCGCGTCCATCGAGGCCAACGCCGTCCACGGCTCGGACTCGTCCGAGTCGGCGGCCTTCGAGATCCCGTACTTCTTCAACGCGCTGGAGATTCATCCGCGCTGAGCGAGCGCTTCTTCCCGGCAGTGCTCGGTCGGCGCCAGCGCCTCTTGGCGGGCATGGGGCTGGCGCTCGGGTTCGGCGGGCCCTTTCTCCTCTCGGTGGTCCTGGTCGCCACGTCTGGCGACCCGAGCCTGCTCATCCTCCCGCTGCCCTTCCTGGGAGCCCTCTGGATGATCCAGGGGCTGGCCCCGTCCGGGTTCACGCTTGACGACGCCGGGGTGAGGATCGAGCGGCGGTGGCTCCAGCGCTTGGTTCCCTACGCGTCCATCGTGAGCGCGGACCGCACGCCGCGCCCCGTGGGCGGGTTCGGAGCCGCCGGGATCAACGGCCTCTTCGGCTCCCACGGGCCGCGCTGGCGCCCGCGGACCGGCTGGCACTACCTCGCCATCACCAACACCCGGGACCTCGTGTACCTCCACACCCGGCGTGGCCTCGTGGTACTCTCACCGAGCCGTCCCGATGAGTTCCTGACGCGGCTGATCGCCCGCCTGGCCAAGGAGGAGCGCCGGTGAACCCTCGCGTGGAGTTGAGCGTCGCCATTCCGCAGACCTTCCCTGGCCGGCCCGTGGACCCGGCCTTGATTCGCCGCTACCTGGCACGGGCCGAGACGCTGGGCTTCGGGAGTGCCTGGGTGGTGGAGCAGATCCTGGGCTCCATCCCGAGCCTCGAGCCCGTGGAACTGCTGACGTACGCCGCAGCCGTGACGACGCGGATGAGGCTGGGTTCAGCCGTGCTGCTGACGGCGCTGCGGAGCCCCGTGCACACTGCCAAGAGCCTGGCCACGCTCGACCAGCTCTCCGGCGGGCGGCTCGCGGTGGGCATCGGGCTCGGCGGCAACCCGAACGTCTACCCGGCCTACGGGTTCACGGCCGAGCGGCGCGCGGCCCGTTTCGCAGAAGGCATCCGCCTCATGAAGCGCCTCTGGACCGAGCCGCGCGTGACCTTCGAGGGGGAGTTCTACCGCTTGCAGAACGCCTCCATGGAGCCCAAGCCCGTGCAGACACCCCATCCGCCGATCTGGTTCGGCGGCCACCACCCGAACGCGCTCCGGCGCACGGCTGAGCTCGGTGACGGCTTCATGGGCGCGGGGTCGCTCTCGACGGCCAAGTTCGCCGAGGAGGTCAAGCTCCTCCGCCAATGCCTGAACGATGCTGGGCGCGATTCCGACGCCTTCCCCGTCGCCAAGCGCGTGTACATCGCCGTGGACCGGGACCGGGCGCGGGCGGGCAAGCGGCTCACCGACTGGTTCGGGGCCTTCTACGGGCGGCCCCAGATGGCGGAGGAGGTCTCGGTGTGGGGGCCCGTGGACGAGTGTGTCGAGGGGTTGAGACAGGTGCTGGCCGCCGGGGCCCGGATGCTCATGCTGAACCCCGTCTTCGACGAGATGGAGCACCTGGAGCAGTTCGCGTCGGAGATCGCGCCCAAGCTCTGAGCGGCGTCGCCCGATGACCACGGTCCCACAGGTCCCGGAGCGCTTCAACGCCGCGGCGTTCTTCCTCGACCGTCACGCCGCCGAGGGGCGCGGCGCCCGCCCGGCCTTCCGCTTCCAGGGTCGGAGCATCACGTATACCGAGATCGGGCTCCGCGCCAACCGCTTCGGCAACGCGCTCCTCGGGCGGGGCGTGGACGTGGAGCAGCGGGTCCTCCTGGCCTTGCCCGACCGGCCGGAGTTCGCCGAGGCCTTCTGGGGCGCGATCAAGATCGGCGCCGTGCCCGTTCCCGTCAACGACGCGCTCCCGGGCGCCCAGTACGAGTTCGTCCTCAACGATAGCCGGGCGCGGGTCGTGGTGGCCGGCGACCCGGCCGTCTCCGAGATCCTCGCGGTGCGGGGGCGCTGCCCCTGGCTCCGCGTGGTGGTCGTGGTCGGCCGCCGCCGCCGGGGCGCCGTCGAATACGAGCGGCTCCTCGAGCGAGCCTCGCCCGAGCTCCAAGCGGCCGACACGAGCCGGGACGACGTGGCGCTCTGGGGCTACACGTCGGGCTCCACCGGCAGGCCCAAGGCCGCGGTGCACCTGCATCACGACCTGCTGGTCACCGCCGATCTGGTCGGCCGGGGCGTGTTCGGCCTCGGGCCCGACGACCTGATCTTCTCCGTCTCCAAGCTGTACTTCGCCTATGGCCTCGGCAACTCGCTGTACTTCCCGGCGCGGGTCGGGGCGACGGCACTCCTGGTGCCGGAGCGGCCGGACGCGGCGCGAATCCTCGAGCTGATCCAGGCCGAGCGTCCCACCGTCCTCTTCACGGTTCCCACGGTGTACGCGCGCCTGCTGCAGGTGGAGGACGCCGAGCGCCGGTTCGACCTGTCGTCGCTCCGGCTCTGCGTCTCCTCGGGGGAGGCACTGCCGGCGGCGCTCTTCCACGCGTGGAAGTCGCGCTTCGGCCACGAGCTCCACGACGTCGTGGGTTCCACCGAGGCGCTCCACGATTTCATCGCCAACCGGCCGGGGCATGTGCGGCCGGGGTCCAGCGGCCAAGTCATCCCGGGCTTCGAGGCCAGGCTCGTGGACGACGAGGGGCGGCCGGTGGGGCCGGGGCAGACCGGGCACCTGTTGATCAAGGGCGACTCCACGGCGCCCTACTACTGGAACCGGCATGAGCTGAGCAAGACCACCATGCTCGGCGAGTGGCTACGGACCGGCGACATGTTCTCTCAGGACGCGGACGGGTACTTCTACTTCTGCGGGCGGTCGGACGACATGCTCAAGGTGGGTGGCCTGTGGGTGTCCCCCGTCGAGGTGGAGGCGTGCCTGGTGGAGCATCCGGCCGTCCTCGAGGCCGCCGTGATCGGGCGGCTCGACGGCGACGGGCTCACCAAGGCCCACGCCTTCTGCGTGCTGAAGGAAGGGGCGAGGGCAAGCGACGCGCTGGCCGACGAGCTCCGCGCGCTCGTCAAGGGGCGGCTGGCGGGCTACAAGGCGCCGCGCTGGGTGGACTTCGTCCCCGACCTGCCCAAGACTGCCACGGGCAAGATCCAGCGCTTCCAGCTGCGGGCGGGCACGTAACCTCAGGGCGTTCGGAATGCTCTCCGTCCACCGGGATCTGAGGCGCCATGTCTGGGGGGTGGCTGCGCTCTGCGGGGGCAGCGGCGTCGTGGGCGCCCTCGCGGTGATCGCGGCGGCGGGCAATCTCGGCCGCCTTCTCGGCGAGGCCTGGACCCGGCCGACGGGACGCTGGGTGCTCGTCTCCTTTGGGCTGCCGAGCTCGCGGGACCGGGCCGGGCGGAGCCCGGCGCCGCGCCCGAGCGGTATGCGGTCCTGCCGCCGCGCTGGGATGCAGCCGCGGTGGCGGGACGGCTCGTGCCGGCCGAGGCCTTCGTCGACCCTGGCTCGGGCTGGCCCCGCGTGTTCCGCACGGTCCAGGGGCTGCTCTGGGTGATGCCCGGCGGGCGGCGGCGCCCCGGCGCGGCGGGCTGAGATGCGGGTCGTGGTCGAAGGGCTCGGCAAGACCTATCGGGACCGCGCCGGACACGAGGTGGCGGCGCTGGACGGCATCAGCCTGGAAGTCCGGCCCCAGGAGTTCGTGGCACTCCTGGGGCCCTCGGGCTGTGGCAAGTCCACCCTGCTCAACATCATCGCCGGGCTCCTGCCGGCGAGCTCAGGGCAGGTGTTCTTCGAGGGCGCGCACCGGGACAGCCGGCCGCTCACGGCCACGGTCTTCCAGGAGTTCGCGCTCTTCCCGTGGCGCACCGCGCAGGCCAACGTCGAGTTCGGGCTGGAGGAAGCGGGCGTGGGGCCGGCCGAGCGGGCCGCGCGCGCGCGGCGCTACATCGAGATGACGGGGCTGGCTGGCTTCGAGCGCAAGTTTCCCCATCAGCTCTCGGGCGGCATGCGCCAGCGTGTCGGCATCGCCCGGGCACTGGCCGTGGAGCCGGCGGTGCTGCTCATGGACGAGCCCTTCTCGGCGCTGGACGCCCAGACGCGGACGCTGATGATGGAGGAGCTGCTCGGGATCTGGGAGCGCACGCGGCAGAGCATCTTCTACGTCACCCACAACATCCAGGAGGCCGTGTTCGTGGCCGACCGGGTGGTGGTCCTGTCGCGGCGCCCGGGCCGGGTGCTCGACGTGGTGCCGGTGCCGCTCGGCCGGCCGCGCACCGAGGCCGTCCAGGGTGAGCCCGCCTTCGTCCGCACCGTCGAGCGGATCTGGGGGCTTATCAAGTCGCAGGCCCAGTCGGCCCTGCTCGAGGGCGCGCTCGATGGCCCCTGAGCGCGTGCCCGTCCAGGACCGGACGCGGTTCCTCGAGCGCCGGGAGCACCGGGCGCTGCGGGCGCTGGCCCTGGTCGGCCTGCTCGCCCTGTGGGAGGCGGTGACGCGCGCGGGCTGGGTGCGGCCGCTGTTCCTGCCTCCGCCCTCGGCCGTGCTCGAAGAGCTGGTGGAGATGGCCGCCTCGGGCCTGCTCTGGGGGCACCTCGCCGCCAGCCTCAAGCGGCTCCTGTGGGGCTTCGGCGCGGGCGCGGCGACCGGGGTGTCGGTCGGCATCGCCATCGGCTTCTTCTCGCGCGCCGAGGCGGTGGGGCTGCCGCTCATCGCCGCCACGTTCCCGATCCCCAAGATCGCGCTGCTGTCGCTCCTCATCCTCTGGCTGGGCATCGGCGAGGCGTCCAAAGTGGCGGTGATCGCGCTGGGCGTGTTCTTCCCGATGGCGATCAACACGTACACGGGGGTCCGCCAGGCCGACCCGCTCCTCGTCCGCGCCGCCGTCTCCTTCGGCGCCGGGCGCTGGAGCGTGATCCGCAAGGTGGTGATCCCCTCGGCCCTGCCCATGGTCTTCGCCGGGCTCAAGCTGGGCGCGGGCACCGCGCTGCTCCTGCTGGTCGCGGCGGAGATGATCGGGGCCGAGTCCGGCATCGGGTTTCTCGTGCTCCAGTCGGGAAACCTCAACGAGACCACGCGGCTCATGGTGGGCCTCGTGGTACTCTCGGCCCTGGGTGTCGTCTCCAACTGGTCGCTCACCTGGCTCGAGCGTCTCGCTGTCCCGTGGCGTCACACCTGACGGAGGACTGGCCGATGGCACGCACGCGTTCATTGCTCACCGCCGCCTCGGCATTCGCGCTCCTGGCCGCCGGCCCCGCGCCGGCCCAGGACAAGGCCACGGTGGGGGTGCTCAAGCTCACCTCGTCGGCGCCCATCTTCGTGGGTGTCGAGAAGGGGTTCTTCCGCGAGTTCGGTGTGGAGCCCGAGCTTGTGTACTTCCAGGCCGCGGCGCCCATCGCCACGGCGCTGGCGGCCGGACAGCTCGAGGTGGGCGCCACGGGGGTCACCGCGGCGCTCTACAACGTCGTGCTGGGCGGTGAGCAGCTCTGGATCGTGGCCGACAAGGGCCGCGAGTGGCCCGGCTACCCGCTGACCGGCATCGTGGTCCAGAAGGAGCTCTGGGACTCGGGGGTGGTCCGCTCGGCCCGCGATCTCAAGGGGCGGCGCATCGGCGTGACCCAGATCGGCTCCACCTTCCACTACCACATCGGCAATATCCTCGAGAAGGACGGGCTCACGCTCGCCGATGTGAAGATCGTGCCGCTCCAGGCCATGCCGGCCACGATGGAG
>DASSSH010000259.1:0-15679 GCA_035708525.1 Candidatus Methylomirabilota bacterium | reverse complement strand
CGCTTCTGGTGCTCGCGGACGAGCCAATCGTTGACCGCGTTCTTGGGGATCTCGTAGTAGTAGTAGGCGCCGCCCACCATGCCTTCCAGGTTGTAGCCCTTGAAGGCCTTGAGCACGTCCAGCACGTTCCCGCCGCTGGTGATCGTGATGCCGGACTTGTCGAGGCGGTTGGCGACGAGCTGGGAGAACGGTCCGCCCTTCCCGGCCCAGATCACGGCCACGTACTTGGGCCCGCTCTTGTCCTTGAGCGCGCCGATGATCTTCTGGATCGGCGCGGTGAAGTCGGTGGCGTCGCGCGGCGTGTATTCCTCGTGGACGACCTTGGCGCCGAACTTCTCCACCGCCGCCTTGTAGGCCGCGACGCCGTCGCGGCCGAAGGCGTAGTCCTGGGCGATGGTGGCGATGCTCACCCCCGGCTTGGCGACGGCCAGGGCGTTGGCGATCGCGTCCTGACCCGAGCTGCGGCCGGTGCGGAAGATGTACCGGTTCCAGTGCTCGCCGGTGATGCTGTCGGCGACGGCGGGCTCGACCAGGAGCACCTTCTTGAACTCGGCGGCCACCGGCAGGATGGCCAGGGCCGCGGCGCTCGAGGTGGTGCCGACCACGAGGTCCACCTTGTCGTCGGCGTAGAGCTTGGTGACCTTCTGCTTGGAGACGTCGGGCTTGAGCTGGTCGTCCTCCTTGATGACCTTGATCTTCCGACCCAGCACCTCCATCTTGCCGCCGGTGCCGTATTCGAGCCCGAGCTCGAAGCCGCGTTCGGCCTGCTTGGCGTAGACCTCGAACGGCCCGCTGAAGCCCTGGACCAGGCCGATCTTGATCTCCTGGGCGGCGGCGTCTCCCGTCGGGAGCGCCAGCAGCGAGGCAGCAAAGGCGAGGAGCAGCGTGACGACGGCCAGCCGTGCTTTCATCGGTTGTCTCCAGTCCAGCGGGGGTTAGAGCCGAGTCGCTACGCTAGCAAGTCCGGGCCGGGGGCGTCAAGCCGGGCGCACACTCCCCGTTCCCGTGGGCCCCGGAAGGTGAACAGCATCCCGTCGCTTTGGCCGACGATGCTCCACGTTCCGAGACGCCGTCCTGTCGGTACGGGCTCTCCGTGAGCAGAGCATGCTCGGCTCGGCCCAGCTCCCGGCCCAGGTAGGCCGCGTGGTCCAATCTGGAGATCAGTCCAGCCTCGATGGCCGACGTGTACAGCTCAGCGGCGGTACCGCCCTCGATGATCAGGCCGAGCGTCCCATCGTTGCGGTAGTGCTCGAGCGAGAGGAGCCGCCGCTGCCGGTCCACGTAGATGACGAAGTAGCCGGCTGGATCGGGAATCATCCGGTCCGGCGGGTGTCCGGCGATGCGCGGAACAAGGCGGCTGGCCGCAAAGGGCTCAGCAGGGCCTGGGCTCCGGTTGGCGCACGCCCGCGCCGTTTCGAGGACCTTCTCAGCCCGCGCAATCCCCATGAGATCCACGACCTCGACGGTCTTCCGGAAGTGCTCGACCGCCTCAGGCGCGAGATTGCGCAAGACCGGCCGCTTCCCTTGCGCGCCGACGATGCGGCGATCCGCTCCCATACCGTGGGCCGTCAGGGCGAGAAGCGACTGTCCCGGCAGGTGGCCGATGGCTTGGCGCGAATCGGCCCCGCAGAGGATCAATGACCGGATGTGCGGATTCGCCAGGACGTTCTGAACCAGCCGCTCGATGCCCAGATTCTCGGTCTGGAGATTGCCGACGATCGCGATCTCCGGGCCGGCCCTCTCAGCCAGGGTGGCCGAGAGCTGGTCGTCGGTCAGGGCGCAGATGGCGGCAGGCGCCTGATAGCGGAGCACGGTGTAGCTGCCGGGAAGCGGAGGCCAGCCCGTGCGCTCTTCGACCATCTCCGTGGGGCATGATGCCGCCGCCAGTCCGATTCCGGCGCGCCCCAGCGCGTTGACGGCGAGCGCTGGATAGCACACCTCACAGCCGAGACAGTCGTACCGGATCGGGGCGAGCCGTTCCCGCGCCGCTTGCAACGCCGACGCCAATTCGCTCGGGCGCTGGGCTGCCGGAGATTCCTTGTCGATCGACTCGATGGCGTGATGGAGACAACCGCACGGCCAGCATTTCTTCGCCGCCGCGGCCTCGTGGAGCTGAGCGATCGCCTCGTCGATGGCCGCCTTCATGTCCACCTCTGACCCATTGTGCGCCACGCTCACCACACGCGGAAGCCCGGCGCGTTGAAGGACGCCTCAGCGACGAGCCGCGCGAGGGTCGGCCCGTAGGCGATGATGATCATGATCGCGGCCACGACGATCCAGGGCCGCAGCCGATCCAGGACCGCGGGGGCCTCTTCGGCTGGCGACATGGGCTGGGCGAACTCCGGCATGGCCGGCGCGGGCCGCCGCGACACGGTGACGGTCAGCAGCAGGTTCAGCAGGTAGAGGACGCCGCTGATGAAGAGCAGTGTGCCGCCGATCCCGACCCACGGGAGCAGGGCCTTCCATTCGGGCTGGAAGTAGGCGGCCTGGCTGATCATGGTTCGCCGCGGCATTCCCCGGAGCCCCAGCTCGTGCAGCGCGACGGAGAAGAGCAGCATGCCGACGAACCAGAGCCAGGACTGGGCGAGCGCCATGCCCCGGCTCCACAGCGCGCGTCCCGTCAGATGTGGCACCAGCCAATAGCTGATGCCCATATAGGTGAGCGCGACCGCCGTGCCGACGGTGGTGTGGAAGTGCCCCACGACATAGGCCGTGTTGTGGACGACGAGGTTCACGTTGTACGAGGCGTTGATCAACCCGCCGATGCCGCCGGCGCAGAACATCAGCATCGCGAGGAGCTGCGCCGCCACGGAGGGATCGCCCCACGGCAGCTTGCCGAACCAAGCCACCCAGCCCTTGCCGCCTCGGGCGCGCGCGCCGCTCTCGAGTGAGGCGACCACGTTGAAGAAGGTCAGCAGGCTGGGGAAAAAGACCGCGAACGTGAGGAAGGCCTGAAAGAGCTTCCACCCCTCGTGGATGCCTGGATCGGTGACCTGATGGTGCAGGCCGAGCGGGGCGGAGAGGAGCAGGAAGAGGAGGAACGAGGCCCGCGCCATCGGATCGCTGAACAGCTTCCCGCCCACCTGCCGGGGGATCAGCATGTACCAGGACACGTAGGCCGGCAGCAGCCAGAAGTAGACGATCGGGTGCCCCGTGAGCCAGAAGAGCGTCCGGGCCAGCAGCGGATCCGTGCCCTGCACCAGCCCCAGCGACCACGGGATCAGCATGAAGAGCATCTCGGCGGCCAGCCCGATCGATGCCAGCGTCCACATGATCATCGTCACGAGGGACATGAAGGCCGGCAGCGGCGTCCGCGCGCCCGGGTGCCCCGCCCGCCAGACCCGATGGGTCAAGGCGAGGCGCAGGGTCACGAGCCACGTGCCGACCACCACGAGGGTGAGACCGATGTAGAAGGCCCAGTGCGCCTTGAGTGGGGCGTAGAAGGTGAACATCACCGTCGCGGCGTTGCCAACCAGGGGAATGGCCGCCAGGACGAGGCCGCCCAGCATCACCCAGAAGGTGAGCCAGCCGAGCCTGGGGCTCACCAGGGGGATCGCATAGCCCCGGGCGGTGATGAACGGCAGGAAGCCGCAGATGAAAAACGTCGTCCAGACGAGCACGTTGAGGACACCGTGCACGCTCACGCTGTGGTAGTAGGACCGGAGGAGGTACTGGCTCGCCGGGAACGCGAAGCCGGCGTGCTCCAGTCCCTGGAGCAGCCCCGTCAGGACGCCACCCAGCAGCGCCACGTGCGCGACCCAGAAGTGGGCGGCGGTCAGTCGCTTTTCGGGATCACTCGCGGCGATCTCGGTCGTCATGGTCTCGAGTCTCCGTCGGCCGGCGGGGTCAGGACCGCGGCTCCACGATCACCTTGCCGCCCATCGTGTGGTGCGCAAGCCCGCAGTACTCATGACAGGCGATGAAGAACTCGCCGATGCGGTCGAAGCGCGCCGTCACCCGTGAGACCTGCCCGGGGATCAACATGACATTGACGTTGGCGCCGGGGATGAAGAGGCCGTGGATCACGTCTCGGCTCGTGGCGACGAACGTCACCGTGGAGCCCACGGGCACGTGGATCTCGTTGGGGGTGAAGGACCAGACCTGGCTCACCATCCGGACCTCGTAGCGAAGCGGCCCGGTCTGCACCACGCCGGGCTTGTCGAAGGGCGGCGTCTCGAGCACCCGGGTCGGGTTCACGCGTCCGGCGATGCTCGGCACGTGGATGCCGGCCCCGAAGGCCGTCACCAGGAGGGCGGAGAGCATCCCGACCGGAATCGCGATGCTGGGCAGGATCCAGGCCAGCTCGAACAGATAGACCGTCGCGCCCTTCCCGCCTTTCGCCGCGGGCTTCGTCATGGGCTAGTACCTCAGCCAGAGCCGCATGTAGGCGTTGATCCAGAAGACCACGACGATCACCAGGAAGACGAGGATGAACAGCAGCGCTCCTCTCGGATGCTCGTTTTCTTCCATGCTTCCTCCTTCGTGTGGGCGAGTGAGAAGTCGTGGCGATTCGGCCGAACAAACGCCCCCAACGCCGCCGCGACCGGGAGTATCACACCCAGTGGTCCTTGGCAAGCGGCGCTGGCTGGGGTCAGCCAGCCTGGAGGGTCGACCCCGGGCAGGCCATCCTTATATACAGGTCATCCTGAGGAGGGGCGGCAGAGGCCCCCAGCTCCGGCCCGATGGCCCCGCCCCGATTGGGTGCGGAGCGCAGGGCTGACGGGGACTCACACGGGCAGACCGCGACGCCCCGGGCGCTCTTCCTCGATCTTGTGCTCGAGCGCTTCGCCGCGGATGCGGGCGCGGCAGGCCTCGCAGATCAGCTCCTCGGTCTCCCGCGCACAGACGACACACCGGTGGGCCGGCGGCGCCTCGGGCGCCACGACTGGACTCGAGGCGACCATGGTCTCCGCCGTCACGGTGAGCACCGGGCACGGCGCCAGCCGCACCACGGTCTCGGCCACGCTCCCCAGCAGGGCGCGGCTCACGCCGGTGCGCCCGTGGGTGCCGACGACGATCAGGCCGATGTCGTGCTCGCGGGCGTATTCGATGATGTGGCGCGCGACCCGGCCCGTGCGCAGCTCGGTCTCGACCTTGACGCCGTCGCCGAACGCCGCCTTCAAACGCTCGAGCTTCGCGGGCGCGTCGGCCGGATCTGTGACCGGTGGCACAACGTGGATGACGTGGAGCGTGGCGCCCCACTTTCGCGCCATGTCCCGCGCCATCTGCCCCGCCTGGCCCGAAGCTGGCGAGAAATCCGTCGCGAACAGCACACCCTTGATGTTCATGGCCACACCTCGTCTGTCACCGGGCGATGAGCACCTTGCACGGCGCGTGCCTGACGGCGCCGTCGGCCACGCTCCCCAGCAGCAGGCGCGCCACGCCGCCGATGCCGCGGGCGCCCAGCACGAGCAGGTCGGCTCGCGCGGCCCGCACGGCCCTCAGCACCTCGGCCAGCGGCACACCCTCTCGCACCTCGGCGATGGCCCGCCATCCCGCGCGCCGGAGCCGCCGCGCCGCCGCCTCGACTTCCCGACGCGCGGCCCGTCGCCGCGCTGCCTCGACCTCCGCTGCGGCGCCGAGAATCCGGCTACGCACCGGCGCTGGCAGAAGCCCCGTGGTGGACGGCCTGATCGGCTCCACCACGCGAACGACCCTCACCCGGCCTGTCGGCCGGAGCGCGGCCAGGAACGTCTCCGCCCGCCGCCCATGGGCCGAGCCGTCGAGACCGAGCACGACGCGGGGGGACATCGAGACTGTCCCTATCGCCCACGACCAGCACGCCCTCGGCGCGTCTTCGGGGGCTTGCGGACCCGCTCGGCCTGCTGCGTCTTGGCCAGCAGCTCGTGGCGCCCGGTCTTCTTGTTCTTTCCGTAGCTCTTCCTGACGCCCATCACACCGCTCCTTGCCGGGGCTCGGTCTCCCTCTCCCCTCTGGGCTTCTGCATCCCTGTCCCCTCCGGGGAGAGGGCAGGGTGAGGGGATGTCACTCGCCCTCTCGCGTCCACCGCGATCGTACCCTCCGGAGTGGCCACGAGCGGGTTCACCTCGATCTCCGCCAGCTCGGGCACGTCCACAGTCAGCCGCGCGAAGGCGCAGATCGTTCGAACCAGGGCCTCGCGGCTCACCGGCGCCTCACCGCGCACGCCCCGCAGCGCCGGCGCCATCCGTAGCTCGTCGAGCATGGCCGCGGCCTCGGCCGCGCTCACCGGGGCCAAGCGTGTCGCCGTATCCTTGAGCACTTCCACATAGATCCCGCCGAAGCCGACCATGACGAGCGGGCCGAACTGCAGATCGCGCACCATGCCGAGCAGCAGCTCCTTGCCCGCCGCCACCATCGGCTGGACGAGCAGACCCTGGATCACCGCCTGCGGCCGCGCCGCCGTCACACTCCGAAGCATGTCGCCGGCGGCCGCGGAGACTTCGGCGGCGGAGCGCAGACCCAGCCTCACCCCGCCCACCTCGGTCTTATGGCTGATGTCGGGGGAAATCACCTTGAGCGCCACCGGAAAGCCGATGCGCTCGGCGACGGCGGCGGCTTCTTCACCCGTCCTCGCCGGCCGGCCGGCCGCGCAGACGATGCCGTACGCCTCGAGCGCGGCCTGCAGGTCGACGAGCCCGAGCGCGCCGGGGCCGGCCGTCCGAAGCCGGGCCCGGAGGGCCTGGGCCTCGGCGGGCGCAGCCGGTGCCGGAATCGCTTCGAAGCGCGCCGGCCGCCGCTCGCCGAGCAGGGCCATGCTGGCCAGGGTCTGCACCGCCGGCTCGGGAAACGAGTAGCAGGGAATACCGGCGTCCTCGAGGGCCCGAGCGCCCGGGGCTACGCGCGCGCCACCGACGAGGGCGGCCACAACCGGCACGCGCCAGCCGCGGGTCGCCCCGATGATCGCGCGCGCGATGCCGGCCGAGTCCGTCGTCGCCTGGGCCGTGAGCACCACCACCGCCGCGTCGGCGCTGTCGTCGCCCACGGCGTGCAGGGCGTGGCTGTAGCGGGCGGCATCCGCGTCGCCGACCAGATCCACCGGGTTGCCGAGGCTCGCAGTGGGTGGCAGGGCGGCGGCCAGCCGGCCGCGCACGGCGTCGTCGAGCGGCGCGACCTCGAGGCCGGCCTCGCGCGCGGCGTCGGTCGCGACGATCCCGAGCCCGCCGCCGTTGGTCACCACCAGCAGCCGCCGGCCCGGCGGCAACGGCTGGCTGGCCAGCCCACGCGCCAGGTCGAACAGCTCTTCGACACTCGACGCCCGCACCGCGCCCGCCTGCCTGACGGCGGCGTCGAAGGCGCGATCCGAGCCCGCCAGCGCGCCCGTGTGGGAGGACACGGCGCGGGCTCCCTCCGCCGTGCGGCCCGTCTTGAGCACGACCACGGGCTTGACCGACGCGGTGGTGCGCAGCGCCTCGAAGAAGCGCTGGCCGTCGGCGACGCCCTCGATATAGGCCGCGACCACCCGCGTCTCCGCGTCGGCTGCCACGGCCGCGAGGAGGTCCGACTCATTGAGGTCGGCCTGGTTTCCCAGGCTCGCGAAGAGCGAGAAGCCCATCCGTCGCTCCCGGGCCCAGTCGAGGATCGCGACCGCCAGCGCGCCGGAATGCGAGATGAAGGCGATGCCGCCCGGCTCGGGCATGCCGGGGGCGAAGGTCACGTTGAGCCGGTGGGACGGCCGGATCCAGCCGAGGCAGTTGGGGCCGAGGAGCCGCAGCGGCTGCTCGCTCAGCCAGTGCCTGAGCTCCGCCTCGCGCTGCCGCCCCTCGGCATTGGATTCGCGGAAGCCCGCCGTGATGACCACGGCGCCCCGCACGCCCTTGCTCACGCACTCCTTGAGCGCCGGCAGCACGGCGGGAGCCGGCACGGTGATGACCGCCAGATCCACCGACCCATCCACGTCCAGCAGGGAGGGAACGGCCGCGAGCCCTTGGACCACCTCCGCGCGCGTGTTGACGGGAATCACCCGTCCGCCGAAGCCGGCGGAGCGGAGGTTCGCCAGGACGCTGCCGCCGACCTTGGAGGGATCGCGCGAGGCCCCGATCACGGCGACGCTGCGGGGCGCGAAGAAGGGGGCGAGCGAAGAGGCCGTCACGACCCCGGGCCTTCCACTATGGCGAGCAGCGCCTCGAGCGCATCCGCCGTCGTGAAGATGCCGATGATCCCGTCGGCGCCGCGGACGGGCAGCGCGCCGATCTTGAGGTCCAGCAAGAGCCTGGCGGCTTCCATCGCCGGCACATCGGCGCCCACGGTGACTGGATCCTCGGTCATGATGCGTGTCACGGGCTCGGCCAGCATCGGTGAGTGGAGATCCTCCACCGCCAGCCGGCGGAGATCGCGGCTCGACACGATACCCGAGAGCCGCTCGCCGTCGAGGACCAGCAGATGACGGAAGCCGCCCTGCTCCATCTGGGCGAGGGCCCAGCGAATGGGGCAATCTTCCACCACGGTGGCGGGATCCCGCGACATCCACTCGCTCACCGTGCCCAGCGCGGCGCCGAGCGGGCGCTGGATCGGGCCGGCCTTCACACGTCTCGCCTCCATCGCCCGGTCTTCCTCACGGCTCGCGCACGGTCAGCACTGGACACGGCGCTTGGCGCACCACGCGGTCGGCCACGCTGCCCAGGAGCGCCCGGTTGATCCCGCCGCGACCATGAGTGCCGATCACGATCAGATCCGCCTTCTCGTCCGTCGCCAGCGTCCGGATCTCCTCGTGGGGAATGCCCGTTCGGACAACGACGCGAACCCGAAGACCGGCCCCGCGGGCAGTGGCGGCCCAGCCTTCGAGCGTCTCCGTCGCCCAGCGCCGCGCCGCCTCGAATACCTGGCGCGTCTTGTCCATGGTGAAGGGCCCTTCGCGGAAGAGCGGTGCTTCCACCAACACGTGAGTCAGCACGAGCTCGGCGTCGAAAGCGCTGGCCAGGCGCCGAGCCAGCGCCCAGGCTTCTTCCGCGCAGACGGAAAAATCCGTCGGCACGATGATCCGGTAGAAGACGTGCTCCGCCATCATCCCTCTTCCCGCTCTGCCGCGAGGCGCTCGAGATGCCAGTAGAGCCGGTCGCGCGCCCGGAGGATCTCCGCCGAGCAGGTGACGGGCGCGTCCGTGGCCTGCTCGACACCCAGCGCGTGGCCGATCTCGTCCACGATGTCCTGATCGGGGGTCGGCTCGCTGCCGCCCACCGTTTCCTCGCCGGAGCTCTGGGCGCGCTGCCAGTCGGCGTCGAGATCCCCCGCACTGGCGGTGGGGCTCGTCTCATGGTGGCTGATCACTTCCTCTAGCAGGCCCACGAGCTCGCCGCGGTCCTCGAGGATGGGTGACAGCCGCGGCCGGTGCGACGGTTTCCCCCGCTCTCTGCTCATGGCTCGCCTCCCCTGCGGCCTCATGCCGCGATCTCCGGATTCACGCTCACGGCCACCTCGATGCCGTGGCGGATGCTCTCGGTCACCGTGCAGAAGGACTCGAACAGTCCGAGGCACCGCCCCATCTGGGCCTTGACCTCGGGCGAGACGGTCGGCACGAGCTGCACGTCGACCTTTTGGACCCTGAGCCGCCCTTCGGGGCTGCGCCCGATCGTCATCTCCACCGCGGCCTCGAGGCCGCGCACCTCGAGCCGCGCTTTGCCCATGCAGAACAGCAGGCTGGCTGCCAGACAATTTCCGATGGCGGCCGCCAGCAGCCGTGAGGGATCCGGCCCCTGCCCGGCGCCGAGCGGCGGGGGTTCGTCCGTCACCAGCTCGCCCATGCCGTCCGTATCGAACCGGACGCGGAAGCGGAACCCCGCCTCCCGCGTCAGGGTGGTCCGGCTGGGCTTGGCGGCCGCCTCGGTCATGGCGTTACTCGGCCTTGATCGGGATCACGGTGCCCTTGGCGGCCGGAGTCTTGGGCAGGGTCACCATCAGCAGCCCGTTCTTGAAGCTGGCGGCTACCTTGCTCCCGTCCACGGCCACGGGCAGTCTCACGGTCCGTGTGAAGGCCCCGTACGACCGCTCCACCCGGTGATACCGCTCGTCCTTCTCCTCCTTCTCCAGCTTCTTCTCCCCCTTGACGGTGAGGAGGTTTTCCTGGAGCGAGATCTGGATGTCCTTGGGGTCCATTCCAGGGACCTCCACCTTCACGACCAGGGCATCCTTCGTCTCCGACAGGTCGAGGCTCGGCGCCCACTCGCCCAGCGCGAGGAACTCATCCCACCTGGGGCCGAAATCGAACCGCGTCGGGAACCGCTCGAACATCCGCTCCATCTCACGCTTCAGATCGCTCCACGGTGCCAGCGCTCCCATGGTGCTTCTCCTTTCCCTGCGTTGCCGCAGAGTTCGCTCGGCGCCAAGGCTTATGAGCTGCAACCGGGGTGCCATGGAGGAACGACGGGAATTCAGCGAGTTAGAGATCGGCGACGGCCATGCGGGAGGGGCGGTTCCGCCCCCTTGGGGCGCCTCCGCCCCACCGCGCCCGGCTGAGCCTTCTCGTCGATGAGGGCCGCTAGCGGCCGCGGACGGTGAGAACCGGAATCGGCGAGAGCCGCACTACGCGCTCGGCAACGCTGCCCAAGAAGAAGCGTCCCAGGGCCGAGCGGCCGTGGGTGCCGATCACGATCAGATCGGCCCGCTTGCGCCGCGCCCAGCGCAGGATATCCTGGGCCGGCGCGCCGCTGGCTAGGCGTCCCTCGGCGCTCACGCCCTGACGACGCGCGCTATTGATTAGGATTTCGAGTCGACGCTCCGCCTGCCGGCGAGCGCGCGCCTGCAGTTCCAGGTAGCTGGGCGGAAGATTCACGTCACCGCCAAGAAAGGGCGAGGCTGGCAGCAGGACGTGAAGAATGAATAGCCGAGCCCGGTCGCGTCGGGCGCGCGCGACGGCTTCGCTGAAGGCCGCGCCCGACGCCTGGGAGAAATCCGTCGCGTGGAGAATCCGCCGGAGCCGCTTCATCCCCGCAGGGAGGCTAGGTAGGTGGCGAGCGCCCGCACCTCGGGTTCGGTCAGCTGGATCTTGGGCATATGGGCGCTCGGCTTCTGGGCCGACGGGTCTCTCAGCCACTTGGTCAGATCACTCTCGGAGTATTTCGTGCCGATCCGCGACAGATCCAGAGCGATGGGCGTGCCGGCCTTGCCCAGGGTGTGGCAGCCGTAGCAGCCCTGCTCGACGAAGAGCCGCTTCCCCTGGGCGGTGAGCGCCGTGCCTTCCTGAGCCCATGCCGGCACGGCCCCAAGCGAAACAGCAAGCGCGAGAACGAAGATGGTCTTCACCGTTTCTCCGCTGTGGTCTGACACGTGACGCAGTAGCGCGTCGCCGGAATTGCCCGTAGGCGAACCAGCGGGATCACCTCGCCGCAGCGCAGGCAGAGGCCGAAGCGACCGGCCTCGAACCGGGCCTGGGCGGCCAGGATCTCGGCCAGCTCGCGCCACTCCCGCTCCTCGAGCCGGGAGAGCACGGTCGTCTGCGCCTGCTGCACGCCGCTCTCCCATAGCTCGCCGGGCGCGGGCGGCTCGAGGGAGGCGATCTCCTCGACCGTGAGCGCCAGGGTCCGGAAGAGCGCATCCCGCGCATCGGTGAGCCTGCGGGTGAACTCGGCCCGTAGCACCGGACCCTGAATTGGCGTTTGTGCGGTCATCTTGGAAGACTCCCCCGCGAGGATCGAAGGTGCAATGGGGGTGCCATGGAGATCTAAGGCGGGCCGGCTGGAAAATCAGGGAGTTGAGCCACCCCGGCGGACCTGGAAGTGAGGCACCGCTCACCCGGCTGGGGCGATGGTGTCCCGCCGGGGAACGGGACCGCGATCAGACGCGCCCGTTGAGCTGCCGGAGGACGTCCACGACCGACACGATGCCCACCAGCCGGCGGCCGTCGAGCACCGGCACCGCGCCGAAGCGGCGGTCGCGCAGCAGACGGACCGCCAGCTTGAGCGGGGTGGCGGGAGAGAGGACGAAGACGGGCGAGCGCATGACCGCGCGCAGCGGCGTCGCGCCGTCCGACACGGCGCGAAGGTCGCGGTCCGACACGATACCGACGAGGAGCTCGTCCTCCAGGATGGGCAGGTGTCGGATCCAGGAGTCCATCAGGATCCGGCGCGCATCGGCCACGGTGGTGTCCGGCGCGGCGGTGAGCACCGGCTTCATCATGATGTCCGCCACCGTCGTGGCTGGTGTCTTCCGGCTCCTTGCGTAGGTGCTGGGCATGGGCTAGCCCTTGATATTCCCGATGGGCGTGAGCGAGACCACGGGGCGCGAGAGGCCCGCGCGGTCGAGCACATCCACCACCGAATCGAGATCCTTGTAGGCGAAGCCCGCCTCCTCGGCGACGCTCGACTTGGAGGCGGCCTGGACGATGATGCCGCGGCTGGCCATCTCCTTGAGCAGGGTCTCGCCCCAGACGCGCCGCTTGGCCTCGGCGCGCGACATGGTCCGCCCGGCGCCATGAGCCGTCGAGCCCCAGGTCTCCTCCATCGCGTGCGCCGTGCCCACGAGCAGGGCCGAGCCCGTCTCCATCGAGCCGCCGATGATAACGGGCTGGCCGATCTCGCGGTAGTCGTCGGGCACATCGGGAGCGCCCGGTCCGAAGGCACGCGTGGCCCCCTTGCGATGGACGACCAGCTCGAGGGGAGCGCCGTCCACGACGTGCCGCTCCAGCTTGGCCGTGTTGTGGCAAACGTCGTAGACGACGAAGAGGCCGAGCTCGCGCGCGTCCTTGCCGAAGATCTTGGAGAAGACCTCGCGCACGCGATGGGTGATCACCTGCCGATTCGCGAAGGCGGAGTTGGCCGCCGCGTTCATGGCGCCGAAGTAGGCCTGGCCCTCCTTGGATCGGAACGGGGCGCAGGCCAGTTCCCGATCCCGCACCGTGATCCCGTAGCGCCGCATGACCTCGTCGAAGAGGCGCAGGTAGTCGGTGCCGATCTGGTGGCCGAAGCCGCGCGAGCCGCAGTGGAGCATCACGAAGATCTGGCCGGGCCCTTCGACGCCCAGGATCTTGGCCGCCCGCTCATCGTGGATGTCACCCGGACGGATGACCTGGATCTCGAGATAGTGGTTGCCCGAGCCGAGGGTGCCCAGCTGCTCCATCCCCCGTGACATGGCGCGCGCGCTCACCTGCGCCGGATCGGCGCCCGGCAGGCAGCCGCGTCCTTCGGTATGCGCGAGGTCCTCGGGCCAGCCATAGCCCTGGCCGACGCACCAGCCCGCGCCCTCGACCATGACCTTCTTGAAGGCGGGCTCCGTCAGATGGACGAAACCCTTCGCGCCGACCCCTGAGGGCACCGCCCCGAACAGCGCCGTGATCAGCTCGCGGAGTCTCGGGCGCACCTCGTCCTCAGTGAGTCCGGTGCGGATCACCCGCATGCCGCAGTTGATGTCGAAGCCGATACCGCCCGGGGAGATCACGCCCGAGTCGGCACGGAAGCCCGCGACGCCGCCGATGGGGAAGCCATAGCCCCAGTGGCCGTCGGGCATGCAGTAAGCGGCGCGGACGATGCCCGGCAGACAGGCGACATTGGTCACCTGCTCGAATACGCCTCGGTCCATCTGGCCGAGCAGGGTCTCGGAGGCGTAGATGCGCGCCGGAACGAGCATGCCCGGCTTGGCCGCGGCGGGGATCTCCCAGACGCACTCCCCCACCCGCCGGGCCTGGGACGCCAGATTCTCGGTCAGCTTCATGGAGACCTCTTCTCTTATCTCCTTATATATCGATGACCACGCGGGCCCGCCAGCCGTCCTCGACACGCTCGAGCGAGAACTGGTGGAAGGTGACCGCTTTGGGATCGGCCCCGAGGGCGGTGCGCCCGGCGTCGATCACCCCGCCGTGGAGCCGGGCCCGCAGCTCATAGGGCCCTGCCCCGCTCACCGTCACCTCGGCACGGGGAAACACTTCCCGGTCACGGTCCTTGCGATAGATCAGCTCGGAGAGCCAGTCGAAGAGGAGCAGGTCCAGCTCGGCCGCGGCAAGCGTGATCTCGCGCTCGGTCGTGATCGCCAAGGTTGCGGGATCCACCATGACGGATGCCAGCGCAACGGCAGCGGTCTCGAAGAGGTCGTTGAGATCCTTCCCCTCGAGATCGACCGCGCAGTCCGACAGCGCCACATCCTCGAGAAAGCGGTACCTGCCCACGGCCCTCCCTTCCCAGAAGCCGATCGCGGCCGCCACGCCGGCCTCCAGTCTAGCGCGCGGCCTCGGCCATGATCGCTTCCAGCGTCTCCTCCACTTCCTTGGCCACACCGCCGAGCCCCGGGGCGGCGTACAGCTCGATCATGGTAGTCGGCCGGATGGTCGCCAAGGTAGTCATCCCGCCCTCCTCGTACACGGAAATGCGGCAGGGCAGGGCCGTCGAGATCTCGAGATTGGTCTCCAGCACTTTCTTCGCCTGGTGCGGGTTGCACACCTCGAAGATCCGGCACTCCCGGGCGAAGGCCACGCCCTTCTTCGCCATGGTCGCCTTGAGATCGTGGACGCCCAGCACGCCGAACTTGTGGCGTGTCACGGCCTCCTCGAGGTCCTTGGCGACCTGCTCGAGAGGCTTCTTCGACTTGACGATGTGAAGCATTGGCAACCTCCTTTCGGCTATGCGGGATTGAGCTCGGCCGCGCCGGACGCAGTCGAGGGCTGCGCGTCCCGGCGGCGCTCGGCCAAGTAGTAGAGAACCGGCACCGCCATTCTCGACTGCAACGCCAGTGCCACGCGCTTCCTTCAGGAAATCAGCCAGTTGGCTGAGAGTTGCGCGATGCGACTGGGGAGGGCACGCCCCAGGAGAGACACGACGGCCCCGGGGATCAGCCAGGGGCCGCCGTTGCCTCGTGAAGGAAGCTCTGAGGTCGGGATCAGTGAGAGTGGCCGGGCAGCGACTCGCCCTTCGCCATCGCGAGGTGATGGGGGCCGTGGTGCGCGCCCAGGGTCAGCAGGCCGACGAAGCCGAGCCCCCGAAGTCGCGCCACAGCCTTCGCGTCGTCGGGCCGGCGCGACGTCACCGTCAGGCGAACTCCTCCCGGAATGGCTTCGGCCCGCGCGGTCAGGTCCGGCATGCGGTCCAGCTCCATCGCGTGGGGGATGACCATCGCTTGGATGGCGCGCTCGGTCCTTCCGCTTCCCGTGATCTCCATCACGAGTCCTCCGGGGATCGGCCTCGGCTTGACCTCAGACCGGAGCACCACCTCGTTCATGTCGACGAGATGCTGCCGGAGCCGTTCGAGATCGACCCGACTCCAGTCGGTCTGCGGGTCGGCGTCGAGGAGCCCGACGATCTCGGCGATGGCGCCGAAGGCATCCTGTCCCGGCATCGTCGGTCCGGCGGCGGGCATCCCGGGCATGCCGTGGGCACCGGACATCGGCTGCCGATGCGGCATCGGGTGCTGGGGCAACCCCTGCCCCGCGGGGCCTTGAGCCGGCACCGCCTGGACAACCAGGATGGCTGCCAGCCCGACGCCAAGCACGACGGTGATCGCCTTCCACATAGGGGCCTCCTTTGGGCTCCTGATCGCGCAACAAGTCTAAAACGGGGGCGCCGGCAATTCCGTGACTTTGGTCACGCCTCCCGCTACGTCGGGTAGCGCCGGTAGAACCAGCGCTTCACGATCTCCACGAGCCCCAGGTAGGTCACGACCATGAAGCCGCTCGGCGGCCTCGGGGGAGCTGAGGCCGCTCTCCCGGCCCTGGACCTGCTTGAGCGCTTGCTCGGCGCTCAGCACCCAGAACCGTGGCGGGTTCATGAGCGGAGCCGTGCTC
>DASSSH010000258.1:0-3125 GCA_035708525.1 Candidatus Methylomirabilota bacterium | reverse complement strand
CGGCGGTGTCCATGGGGGCGACGCGCTGGCAGATCGCCCGCAAGGTGCTGCTGCCCGCCGTGCTGCCCTCGGTGCTGGCCGGCATGCGGGTCGGCATGGTCTTCGCGCTGATCGGCGTCCTGCTGGCAGAGATGTTCGCGGGCAACCGTGGCATGGGCTACCTCATGCAGCGGCTGGCCGTCGCCTTCAAGGCGCCGGAGCTCTTCGCCGCGACGGCGATCGTGTCGGTGCTGTCCATCACGGTGGTGCTGCTCCTGGAGCATCTGAACCAGCGCCTTGGTCGCTGGCGCTAACCTCACACACTGGAGGACTCATGGAGACGACGCGCAGACGATTCCTCGAGGTCATGGCGGGCGGAGCGCTGGCGACGGGGTTGGCTGGATTGCGGCCCGCGGCGGCCCAGTCGCTGACGCCGGTGAAGATCGGCGCCGTGGTGCTGGGCGATCTGGGAATCGCCGGGCCGACCCTGGTGGGGCTGGAGAAGGGCTTCTTCAAGCAGAACGGGCTCGATGCCGAGATGATCCCCTTCAAGGGCGGGCCCGATCTCCTCAAGGGGGTGATGGCGGGCGCGGCGGATATCGGCCTGACGGGTGCTACCGACCCGCTGGTCTTCCGCGAGCGCGGCTCGACCATCCGCGCCATGGCCACGATTGTGGAGAAGAATCACTTCACCCTCACCGTCGCGCCCTCGATCAAGCGCCTGGAGGACCTCAAGGGCGGATCCATCGGGGTGACCGTGGTCGGATCCAACACGTGGGTGTTCGCCCGGATGCTGGCCAGGAAGATGGGGTGGGATCCGGAGAAGGACATCAAGATCGTGGGCGTAGGCGGGCTGGACTCTCAGGCCGCGGCGCTGCGGCGCGGCGAGACCCAGGCCTGCATCTTCGGCGATGCCGGTGCGGTGCTCGAAGCTCAGGGCCTCGGCAGGATCCTCATGCGGCTTGACGAGATCACTCCCAAGTGGATCAGCCTGATCGCCTATTCGACCGACGAGACCATCAAGGCCAAGAAGGACACCCTGCAGCGGACGCTGCGCGCCATCTTCCAGGGCCACAAGTTCTTCCGCGAGAACGAGGACGAGAGCATCCGCATCGCGGCCAAGGGGATCGGCTGGCCGGAGCCGGCGGCGCGCCGGGCATATGGGCTCGTGCGGCCGCTGCTCTCCGTGGACGGCCGGATGGATCTCGACGCGATGAAGTTCATGCAGGACACCCTGCTCGATCTCGGCGTGCTCAAGCAGCGGCTGCCGCTGGATCAGCACTACACGACCGAGTTCATCCCCGTAAAGGTCTAGCTCCCTCTCCCCGCCGGGGATGGCAGTGCGAGCTGAGAGGCGGCCGCACTGCCGTAGCCACGGGCGCCTCGAGGCGAGCGGTGAAATGGTTCGAATGTCAGGGTGAGGGGCTGTTGTGAAGAAGCGCTGCAGCTGGGCGACCCGGGAGCCGAATCTCACCTATCACGACACCGAGTGGGGCGTCCCGGTCCGCGACGATCGGCGGCTGTTCGAGCTGCTGATCCTGGAAGGCGCCCAGGCCGGGCTCAGCTGGGAGACGATTCTCAGGAAGCGGGAGAACTACCGCAAGGTCTTCGATCGCTTCGACCCGCGCGCCGTCGCCCGCTACGACGCGCGCAAGGTGCGGGCGCTGCTGGCTGACCCGGGCATCGTGCGCAACCGGCTGAAGATCGCGGCCGCGGTGCAAAACGCCCGCGCCTTCCTCGCCGTCCAGGAGGAATTCGGCGACTTCGCGGCCTATATCTGGCGGTTCGTCGACAGCCGGCCGCGCCAGAACGTCTGGCGCACTCGGCGCCAGGTTCCCGCGCGCACACCGGAGTCCGACGCCATGAGCAAGGATCTCGGCCGGCGCGGCTTCAAGTTCGTGGGCACCACGATCTGCTACGCCTTCATGCAGGCCGCGGGTCTGGTCAACGACCACACGGTGGACTGCTTCCGCCATGCCCAGCTTCGCCGGGCGCGCTGGCCCTCGAAGACGCGCGCAGCGACCGCCCCTCAGAGCGCGCCGTGAGCGTCTTCCGACTGCGTGGGAAGGAGCGAGACGTGACTGTGCACCGCCACCCAGCGTCCGTCCTGGCGCGAGAGGATGAAGGTTGCCCGGCCCGAGCGGGTGAAGGGCCGGCCGTCGGGTCCCGCCGCCTCCGAAGACCAGAGGGCGGCGAGCCAGGCCGAGTCGCCAGCCACGCGGGCGATTGGATGCTCTTCGAAGCGGAAGGCCCTGATGCGCGGCCAGATCTGGCGCCACTGCTCTCGCTCGATGTTGTCGAGCCCGCTCACAGCGGTGGCCCAGGTCCCGAAGGCCACCGCGTCCGGGGCGAACATGCCGCGCCCGGCGGTGAAGTCTCGATCGCGGCACGCCGCTTCGAACTTCCTCAGCCAGTCCAGGATCTCGCGCTCGGTCTCCGGCACGACCGGATTATGGCCCGGCTCACGCGCTTGTCAATGAGCCGGCGAGCCGTTATCCTGCGCGCATGGAAAACCTGACGATCGACGCGCTCCGGACGATGGCCCGCGCCCAGGGGCTCGAGCCGAGCGACGAAGATCTGGCGGCGGTGCTGCCGCTCGTGCAAACGGGACGGAGCATGGTGGAGTCCCTGGCCGCCCTGCCGCTCGACGACGCCGAGCCATCTTCCCAGTACCGCATCTTCTGACGATCCCAGCCATGAGCGACCTCGTCTGGAAATCGATGGTCGAGCTGTCACGGCTGATCGCCTCGAAGGAGGCCTCGCCGGTCGAGATCGTCCAGGCGCACCTGGACCGGATCACGGCTCTCGACGGCACGCTCAAGGCCTACATCACGGTCATGGCGGACTCGGCGCTCCAGGCGGCCAAGACAGCCGAGGCGGCCGTGATGGCGGGCAACGGCCTTGGCCCGCTCCACGGCGTGCCGATCGGGCTCAAGGATCTCTACTGCACCAAGGGTGTCAAGACCACGGGCGGGTCGATGATTCTGGCGGACTGGGTGCCCACCGACGACGCGACAGTCGTCTCACGCCTCACGACGGCCGGGGCCATCGTGCTGGGCAAGCTCAACATGCACGAGTTCGCCTACGGCCCCGAGGGGCTCAATCTGCATTACGGGACTTCCTGGAACCCGTGGGACAAGGCGACC
>DASSSH010000257.1:0-4289 GCA_035708525.1 Candidatus Methylomirabilota bacterium | reverse complement strand
CGCCGAGAAGGTTCCCGCAGCCCGCTGAGGAACGGCCGACTTCGTTAAGCTGGGGCCCGGTCGCGCCGCTCGGCTCGCCCTCCAGCCCCGGAGGGGAGGCCGGCGCCCTGCCTCGGGCAGCCGCGGAGACCGTCCTCGCGTCGCTCGGTCTCCAGTTGTCCAAGGCGTCGCGGGGCCCCGACGTCACTCGGCGGGCGTCCGTCCGGCCTCCTCTCGGAACTGGGTGGCGGGGGCCGCGGGCCCGCCGCTCACGAGGCCGGGATAGGCACGCCCGAACGTCGCGATGATGTCGGCGACGGGGACGTCGGTGTGCGGGTCGCGGTCGCGGAGATACTCCATGTGACGGCGGCCCGCCCGGTCGTACGGGTGGAACAGCGAGTCCTCGAGCCCGTCGAACTCCAGCGGACGCACCCCGAAGCGATCGCAGAGTGTCCGGTCGAACGCGGGCGTCGCCTTCACCCACCTGCCCCGGAGATAGAGCTCGGCGTAGCCGTGGTAGTAGAAGACGTCGCTGCCCATCAGCGCCTGGAGCCGCGGCGTGCAGAGATGATTGCGCACGTCGGCAAACCCCAGGCGCGCCGGAATGCCAACAGCCCGGCCCGCCGCCGCCAGCAGGGCCGCCTTGGCCACGCAGAAGCCGGAGCCCCGCTCGAGGCACGCGCTGGCGCGGTAGGTCTCGGGGGACCGGTAATCCCAGTAGGGCGAATAGGTGATGCCGTCGCGGACGGCGTAGTACAGACGAACCGCCTTGGCGACCTCATCCGCCTCGTCCCCGCACACCCGCCGGGCGAAGCCGACCACCGTGTTGGCGTCACTGTCGACGAACTCGGTGGGCTCGAGATAGCGGCGTAGGTCGGCCGGGACGCTCATCGGCTCCGCGCCCTCCCTCAGCGGCGTCCCGCCGCCGGCAGGCTCGGCGCCTGGGCCGGGCGCTCGGGCCCCCACACCCGCTGGTAGTACGTGTCGGCGAGATGGAGGGCGCCGATCGGGTTGTGGGCCAACACGCGGTCCTTGGCGACGAGCGTCGTCGCCAGCCCCTGCGAGTGGCGGAAGAACAGGCTGTCGTGGCCGACGCAGAGGCCCAGCACGATGTTGAGCTCGCACCCCGCGCGGTTCAGCAGCTCCGCCTGGGACACCGGGTTGCACATCGCCTCGTACGTTCCCGGCCGGATCTTCTCTTCATCACGCACGCCCACGGCCTCCTTGGGCACCCCGCCGTTCTTGCACGCGACCGACGCCACCTCGAAGCCATGACTCTCGAGGATGGCGCTGAGCGTACGGGCGAGGTCCACGAAGCTGATGCAGGTGGCGATGCCCAGCTTGCGGAAGCCGAGGCGCTTGGCGAGGGCGACGATCTCCTCGACCCGCGTCCACCGACAGTAGCCCTCGCTCTCGACCAGCGCCGAGGCGTGGGCCACGCGGCGGACGAAGGGGTCGTCGTACACGGCGGCCGCCCGCTCGATGCCCTCCTCGTCGACCTTCGAGGGGCAGAAGCCGGGTCCGCGTTGTTCGGCCTCGCCGTGGCGGCAGGCACGGACCGCCGGTGGGCAGTAGGCGCAGGACGCGATCTCGTAGGTCATCGCCGTCTCCTCCCGTCCTCTACTGTCGTCCAGGCGGGGCGCAGGAGGAATGGGTCATTCGTCCCATCCGGGTAGTCCAAAGGGCCCGGTCGGGCCCCCGGCGCGGTGCCCCGGTGGACGGAGACGCCGCCGATGAAGGTCGCTCGCCCCTACTGCTTCTCCCCGAGGTACGCGCGGATCACCGCCGGGTCGGCGCGTACATCGGCGGGCCTGCCCTCGGCGATCTTTTGGCCGTAGTCCAGCACCATGACGTGGCTTGAGATGTCCATCACCACTCCCATGTCGTGCTCGATGAGGATGACGGTGGTCCCCCATTCGTCGTTGGCGTCGAGAATGAAGCGGGCCATGTCCTCCTTCTCCTCCACATTCATGCCCGCCATGGGTTCGTCGAGCAGCAGCAGCTTGGGCTCAGCGGCCAGCGCCCGCGCCAGCTCGACCCGTTTCTGCAGGCCGTAAGGCAGACGGCCGGCCGGCGTCTTGCGGATCGCCTCGATCTCCAGGAAGTCGATGATCCGCTCGACGAACGCCCGGTGCTCGAGCTCCTGCTTCATCGCCGGCCCGACGTACAGGGCGTCGGACAGCAGGTTCCCCTTCATCTTGAGGAGCCGCCCGGTCATGATGTTGTCGAGCACGCTCATGCCCTTGAACAGGGCCACGTTCTGAAAGGTCCGAGCGACGCCCAGCGCGGCGACCTGGTAGGGCTTGAGGTGCGTCCGATCCTTGCCCTCGAACAGGATCCGGCCCCGGTCAGGCCGGTAGAACCCGCTGATGACGTTGACCATGGACGTCTTCCCGGCGCCGTTGGGACCGATGATCGAGAAGATCTCACCGTTTTGAACATCGAAGCTGACCGCGCGGAGCGCCTCGAGGGCGCCGAAGCTCAAATAGACCTCCTGGACCCGAAGCAGCGGTTCGGTCGCCTGCACCCCCGTCACCTCGCGCCGCTTCCGCAGCTCTCCCAGGGCGACGAGGGCTTCCTCGCGGGTGTCGAATACGTTGGCCCGGAACTGCGTCTGCATCGCCCGCTCGCGGATCGTCTGGCGCGTCGGCTCCGATGCGCCAAAGCGCACCGTGCCCAGGCCGTACGTGACGTTGGCGTGCCTGCCGCGCTCAGCGAAATGCTGCCAGACGTCGCTGGCGATCGTGCAGCCGGTGTAGTTGACGAGGAAATACCAGCGGCGGCCCGTCGCCTCGAGCAGGCGGTCCACCTCGTCGTAGAACTCGTCGACCTCCTCCCTCGTGGTGAACGCCAGGTTGGACCAATCCACATCGAGCAGTTCGAGCGCCTCGACGAGCTTGATCCGATCGGAGAACTTCCTCTCGGTCATGACGTCCTCACCATTCTCTCCGTGAGCCTGCCCACCAACTCACCGGCGCCGCGCGGCGTGTTCGGGGGTGCCGGTTCGGCAGTCGTATCGATGACATTCGGGGGTCCGGCCTCGCCCATGCCCGTGCCTGCCACGAACCGGAGACTGCCCTCCTTCTGGACCGAGTGAGGTGGTGGGAGCAATCTATTCCCGCGCCCCGAGGCTGTCAAGCAGGTCAGGCCCCTCGACCAGGATCAGCTTCGACTTCGCCGCGCGAAGCCTCAGCGCCCTCGTAGAATCGCTTCATCTGCTCGACGTGAAGATGCCCGTTTCGCGGCTCACCGGCGCACGGTCAGCCGTGGAGAAGGCTGGCCCACGTGGACGTGGGCGCCGGAGGCCGAGCCGGCGACGGCCCCCCACGCGGCGATGAACGGGATCCCGGTCGTCCGCAGGTAGTCCATCAAGGCCCGCCCCTCCGGGCTGTCGGGATGCACCGCCACGTCGAGCGCGTTGTGGTGATCGAATCCCATGCGGTCGTGGAGCGGCGTCTGGCCGAAGCCGCTGATGGGCAGCGCCCGACCGAATCGCGCCATGAAGAACTGCTGCAGCCTGGGCGTGTCATGGGCCAGGGACCACCTCGCAGGACCGTTGTAGCGGACGAGGCCCGCCGTCTCCTCATACCCTCCCCGCGCGAGCGGCGCGAGTCGGGCCAGCGCTTCAGCGATCCGCGCTTCCGTCAGCATGCGGTCGGCCTCCGCCATGGCGCGACGGGTGTCGTCCACGTTCTTCTGCGCGGCGGCCAGGACACGCTGCCCCTCTTGGAATTCCCGCTCCGACAGCACCTCGCGCGCGAAGAGATCCCGGCGGAGCTCGGCCAGCTCGGTCTGCCGTGCCAGGTCCCGCTCGTGGATGGCCAGCACGGGCTCGAGCGCGGCCCGGTACCTCTCCATAGCGGTCGCCACGTCGGCAGCCAGCTTCTCGAGCCGGGTCGTGGGGCGGGTCGGAGTGGGCTCGGCCTGCCTCGGGACGGACTGGGAAGCGGGCGCCCGCGGGCCCTGGGCCCACGAAGCGGGCGCGCCTGCCAGCACCAGGGCGGCAGTCGCCACGGATACGACCAGACCTCGAGGATCGCACGGTCTCAGCATCGGAATAGTCGGCAGTCTAGCAAGGAAACAACACTTCCTGCCAGGGCAGGGGTCCCTCAGAGCCGGTGGGAGTACCGCCCGCCATTCGGCGGGAGGGCGCTCTCATAGTCGACCGCTTGCGTTTGGTGCCACAGGCGGTGAGATCAGTGCAGCCGCGCGTGGGTTCGCCGATTGGCAACGCTCTTCGGGATCGCCGGGAGCGCTCTCCTCATACGACGCGGTGGGTACACGACGCCCCTGGCGCGGCCCTCGCCGCG
>DASSSH010000256.1:0-26549 GCA_035708525.1 Candidatus Methylomirabilota bacterium | reverse complement strand
CCAGGAGGCGCTTGGAGCGACAGCCGAAACGGCCACACTGTCGGCGAGTTCCATCACGCTCGCCGCACCGCGGTGGCGCTGGCATGGAAGATGCCGCTCTCGCAGGCGGGCGCGACGTCGCTCGTGCGCGGGGCCCGTAAGCGGGGCGCACGAAGGGGAGGAATCAGGCGATGAGCCACCTGACACGGCCACGTATACGGTCCGAGCGGGTCAAGGACGTGCTGGCCTTCCTGGTGGCCCTCGCGCTGACGCTCTTCATCAAGCTCATGTAATCCCGCGCCGGCCGTGGCTCGCGGGCCACGCCGCGCCCGCCGATCAATGTCCAGGAGGCCCGGATGAGCCGGGATGTTGTTGCCGGCCGGTGGAAGCAGGTGCGCGGCCAGGCCAAGGAGTGGTGGGGCAAGCTGACCGATGACGATCTCGAGCGGGTCGAAGGCCACTTCGAGCGGCTGGTCGGCGTGCTCCAGGAGCGGTACGGCTGGGCCCGGAAACGGGCCGAAGAAGAAGTCACGCGCCGCTTCGACGCCTCCCGCATGGAGGACGCGGGGGGTCGCTGATCCGAAAACAAGCGTCGGCGCGTCCTAGGCGCCCGGCGCATCTCGCGAGCCGGAGCGACGCCGCGCGCGCGGCGGGCGCTCCGGCCCGCGTCTCACCTCAGGGCGATTGCTTGTAGCGCTGCAGCTTGTTGTGCAGCGTCTTCTGACTGATCCCGAGGATCTCGGCCGCGCGCGTCTTGTTGTTGCCGGTCATCTGCAGCGTGCGGAGGATGACTTCACGCTCCACGTCCCGCAGACCCGTGCCGAGTGGCACGCTGACGGCATCCGCGGGCCCGCCCGCCGACGGCGCGCCGGGCGCGGCCGTCAAGGACAAGCAGCTGGTGTCGATCACCTCCCCGGGGCACGCGATCACGGCCCGCTCGATAGTGTTGCGCAGCTCGCGCACGTTGCCCGGCCAGGGATGGGCCAGCAGCACCTGGAGCGTTGCCTGGTCCACCGCCTTGACCGACTTCTCGTACTTGGCGCTGAACTCCTCGAGGAACGCTTCGATCAGGAGCGGAATGTCCTCCTTCCGCGCCCGCAACGGCGGCAGGAACACACTGAACACGTTGAGCCGATAGTAGAGATCCTCCCGGAGCGACCCGTCCTTGAGGGCCACGAGGGGATCCTTGTTGGTGGCGGCCAGTACCCGGACATCGACGCGGGTCTCGCTCTTCCCGCCCAGCCGCGTCACGAGGCCTTCCTGGAGGATGCGGAGGAACTTGACCTGGGTACCCGTGTTCATCTCCGCGATCTCGTCGAGGAACAGGGTGCCGCCGTCCGCCCGCTCGAAGCATCCGATGCGGCGCTCGAACGCGCCGGTGAACGCCCCTTTCTCGTGGCCGAAGATCTCGCTCTCCAGCAAGGTCTCGGGGATCGCCGCGCAGTTGACGGCGACGAAGGGACCCTTCGCGCGGGGCGACAGGTCGTGCAGGGTGTGGGCGACCAGCTCCTTGCCGGTTCCGGTTTCCCCGGTGATCAGGACAGGGGCCGAGGTGGGCGCCACCATCTCGACCATCTGCACCACCTCCTGCATGGCGGGGCTGCGGCCGACGAGCCGCCCAAGGCCCCACACGTGCTTGAGCCGCGCCTGTAGGCGGCTGACCTGGCGGAGCATCTCGCCTTTCTCGAGGGCCTTCTCGACCAGGATCCGGAGCCGCTGGACGTCCACCGGCTTGGTCAGATAGTCATAAGCCCCTTCGCGGGTGGCGGCGACCGCCGACTCGATCGTGCCGTGGCCCGTGAGAATGATCACGGGGACCTGCGGCTGCTCCTGCTGGAGCGCGCGGAGGAAGGCGATCCCGTCCATGCCGGGCAGGATCAGATCGGCGATCACCAGGGCGGGACGGAACTTCAGGGCCTCGCCGAGCGCATCCTCGGCGTCGAGTGATCCTTCGACCTCGTAGCCCCAGCCCGAGAGCAGCGCCTTGAGCCCGGTGACCGTCGCTTCTTCGTCGTCCACGACCAGAATCCGTTGAGTCATGGCCATGTCCCCCGTGCGCCGAGCGCGCGGAGCAAGTCCGTCACACCGTCACGTCCGAGAGAGGATCAGATAGGTCGCTCTCCCGACGGCCAAGAGTTTCCCCGAAGCATCAGTGACCGACGCCTCACCGAAGGCGACGGTCCGACCCCGACGGAGGATCCGGCCTTCGGCGAAGATCTCCTCGCCGCCGGCGGCGCCGAGGAAGCTCACATTGAGGTCCAGCGTCGTCTGGTCGACGCCGCCCGCTGATTCGTCCCGGACCGTGCCGAGCGCGCAGCCCACCGCCATGTCCACCAGGGCACTGTACACCCCGCCGTGAACCGGCGCGCCCGCGGCGTTGCGCAGGTCGTCCCGCAGTGGGACCCGCAGGCGAACCCACCCGTCCTTGGCGTCGGCCACTTCGACGCCGAGATAGCGCCAAAAGCGGTTCGCGTGGGCCCGCTCCCGCGCTCGGGCCAGCAGGCTGTCCGGCATGGGGGTCTCCACGGCAGCGTCGTCAGAAGGGTGCGGGCGTCCCGTCGGGGAGCGGCACGTCGAAACTGAACAAGACAGCGGCAATCAGGGAGTAGTACCCCGTCAGCACGACCAGCTCCACGAGGCCGTTCACTCCCAGCGCGGCCTGCACCCGATCCTGAAGCTCCTGCGGAATCGAGCGGCGAGCGAGTGTGTGCGCGACGATCTGCGCCGCGTCGGCATAGCGGGCCGGGAGGGCCTCGAGCTCCCGCTTCGTGCGTATGTGCTCGATGACTGGATCTGGCAGTCCCGCCGTGCGCGCGATCGGCGCGTGCATCACCCACTCGAAGGGCTGGGCCGCCGCGCGCGCCGTGATCAGAATGGCCATCTCGCGGATGTCCCCGGGCAGCGCGCCGTCGAAACGCAGGAACTCGCCCAGGTCGCCGACCAGTCCGGCCAGGGTGGGATGATGCATGAGCGGCGCGTAGGGACCCCGGATCGCCCCGCGCTTGGCCGCGATCCGATCATAGACCTTCTGCGCTTCGGGGCTGAGCGAGCCGATGACGTCGGGCAGTCGGGCCATGCGACGCTCCGGTCAGGACCAGCGAGGCATGTCGGGCTGCACGGCCTCCTCCAGCGTCAGCGGCGGCCGGCCGCCGAACGGCTCGCGGCGAATCGAGCACTCCTCCAGGTCGCACATCGCGCAGTAGATTCGGTGGCACGGGTCGGTGTGGAAGACCAGCTCGCCCTCCACCCCCAGATCCCGAATCACGCGATCGGCGAGGTCCTCGGCGACCTCGTGCGCGTGCTCGATGGACCAGAACTCCGGAACGACCAGGTGGGCGTCCACATGGTGGAAGCGGCCCGCGCGGATCGCGCGAAGGTGATGGATGCGGATGATCCCCTGCCCGACGTAGCCGCGCAGGGCCTGAAGGACGCGCCCCAACAGCACCGGATCCTCCTCGTCGAGCAGCCCGCCAGCCGCGTGCCGCACCAGCCGGAAACCGGTCCACATGAGGTTGAGCGCCACGACGGCCGCCACGAGCGGGTCGAGCCAGGGGATGCCGGTAATGCGGACGAGCAGGAGTCCCACCACGACACCCGAGCTGGTATAGAAGTCCGACAGCACGTGCTGGCCATCCGCGACGAGGGTCAGGGAAGCATGCGCGCGCCCGACGCGCACGAGGTACCACCCCAGCGCCAGGTTGATCAGACCGGTAGCGAGGATGATGGCCACACCCACATCCAGCTGGCGTACGCTCGCGCCGTGAAGCAGGCTCAGGACGACCTCGTAGATGATGACGACCGCCGCGAAGGCGATCAGCCCGCCCTCGAAGGCCGCCGACAAGAATTCGATCTTGCCGTGCCCATAGGGATGATTGCGATCGGCGGGCCGTCCGGCGAAGACGAGTCCGCCCAGGGCGAAGACCGCGGCCACCACGTTGACGATGGACTCCAGCGCGTCGGAGAGGATGGCGGTGGAGCCCGTCAGGCGATACGCGTAGAACTTGGCGGCGAGGAGCACGATGGAGACGGTCAGCGAGAGGAGCCCCGCCCGGAGGCGGATGCCCGCGTCGTTGCTGACCGTGATGGGGGGCTCCATGGCCTCGATGATACGCTCCCCGGGAAGCCCGCGGAATCGCTTACGCGCCCGGGGCCGCGGGCGGCCTGCGCCGGTCCAGCGCGGGGGCCAGTGCCGGCGCCAGGATCATGGTGCCCGCCGTGCCCAGGATCACGAGCCAGGACCAGCCGAGCGCGATCACCCCCGCCTCCGCCAGGATCAGCAGCAGGAGATTCACCAGCGCCATGATCACCATCGCCGCCGCGTTGGCGCGATTGCTCCGCACGCGGGTGACGAGGCCCAGCAGGAAGACGCCCAGGAGCGATCCGAAGGTGACGCCGGCGATCTTGAACGCCAGCCAGAGGATCTTGTCGAAGAAGGAGAAGCCCCAGGCCAATGCCGCCAGGACGAGGCCGAAGGCCACGACGGCCACGCGGGAGACAAGGAGGTAGTGACGGTCGGCACGGTTCCGCACGAGCAGGGGCCGGTAGATGTCGGTGACGAAGGAGGCCGCCAGCGAGCCCAGCGGCGAATCGATGGAGGCCAGCACGATGGCCGAGAGCATGAGCCCGCGCAGGAGCTCGGGCATGGCCGTGCGGATGAAGAACGGGAAGATCTCGTCGGCCCGCGGCAGTGCCGCCGGATGCTGGGCGTAGAACGTGTACAGGCCCGCGCCGATCCCGAGGTAGATCAGCAGGGTCACGAGGGTCCCGATGGGGGTGAGCGACAGCGTGCGCTGGCTCTCGCCCCGCGTCTCCACGGTGAGCAGCCGCTGCATCAAGTCGTGGTCGGTCCCGAAGGCCGCCGTCGAGCCCACCAGCCCGTTGAGGACGGCGAGCCAGACGATGTTGGGATCGGTGAGCACCCGGTGCCAGAAGTTCGGGTCGCCGGGCGCCGGTCCCCAGTTGATGACCGACAGCCGTCCGGCGCCGGCCGCCGTCTCGAGGATCGCGACGACGCCCCCGTCGATCTGGGACGCGAGGAAGTACAAGGTGAGCACGCCGCCCAGCAGGAACGCGCTGGCCTGGAACACGTTGGTCCACACGACGGCCTTCACCCCGCCGAGCGCGATATAGGCGATGGACACCACGGTGAACAACGCGATCGTCCCCGGCAGCGGCCAGCCGACCAGCACGGCGACGGCCAGGCACGCCGCCATCAGCCGCACGCCCGAGCCCAGCAGCCGCGTCACGAAGAAGAAGAGCGAGCCGGTGACCTGGCTCGCCGCCCCGAACCGGTGGCCCAGGAACTCGTAGATCGTCGTGCAGTCGTAGCGGTAGAAGGCCGGGATGAAGAGCAGCGCGACGGTGAACTTGGCCAGGCTCGAGCCCACGAAGAACTGGAAGTACTCCCAGTTCTCGCTGTAGGCCGTCGCCGGGACCGAGATGATTGTGACGGCGCTGATCTCGGTGGCGAGAAAGGACAGGCAGGCAGCCCACCACGGGATGCGACGACGGGCGAGAAAGAAGTCAGCGGTCCCCCGCTGCCCCCGCGTGAAGGCACCGCCGATGATCAGGAGCGCGACGAGCGAAACGGCGAGAACCGCGTAGTCCGGCCACGTCAGCGCGCCGCCAGCGGGTGAGGCCATGAGCTCGAGCCATTATGCCTCACCTGCCGGCGGACGGGGCGTCCGTTACCGCGAGGAGACGAGATTCCGCTCCTTGTCGCGCAACCGTTTGAGGAGCGAGGCGAACGACTCGGTCCGGATGATCTTGTCGAACTGGCTGCGGTAGGTGCTGACGAGGCTCACTCCTTCGACGGAGATGTCGTAGACCGCCCAGCGATCGCTCACGCGGTGCAAGCGGTACTCGACGGGTACGCGGGTGCCCTTGGGCGTCACGACCTCCGACGCGACGACGGCCTGGTCACCCTCCACGCGCTCACCGGTCCAGCTCATCGGCTCGCCGCTGTACTTGTCCAGCTTGCCCATGTAAGCGCGCGCCATGAGCTCCTTGAACAGGCGGACGAATTCGTCGCGCTCGACCGGGGCCGGCTCGCCCCAGTGCTGCCCCAGGGCGCGGCGCGACATCTCCGTGAAATCGAACAGCGCGTTGGCGACCCGCCGGAATTCCGCGCGGCGCTGCTCCACGTCGCCTGCCTTGGGGCCGGTCGGGGCTGCCTTCTGCAAGACCTGATCCACCTGGCTTCGGACTGTTTCCGTCGGGGAGGGGGCAGCGGACGCGGTGCCGGCAATCAGCACCAGAAGGAATGCAAGAACGGTGCGCATCGAGGCCTCCTTTCCAGCCATTTCGTGTGCGACGGGCGACGCGAAACGCTATTCCGCCCGCAGGCAATTTCCTGCACAATAGCGACCGTGCTCCGACGCTCGCGCAAGCCGGGCCCGCAGCCGGTCACCTGGGCCGTCGGTATCGATCTCGGCGGGACTTGGGTGCGCGCGGCGGCGGTCGATCACCGCGGCCGGCGCCGCTCCTTCGTGGGCCCGACTCCAGGCCTCGCGAAACTGCCCACGCTCATTCGACGCCTCTGGCATCGCTGGGGATTCGCCCCGGAGGAGGTCGCAGCCTTGGTTGTCGCCTCCCGCGGCGTCTGGACTCGCGCGGAGCGTCGAGTCGAGCAGCGCCGGCTCCGCGGGGCAGCGCGTCACGTCCGGGTGATCTCCGACGTGGAAGCAGCGTACCACGGCGCGCTCGGAGCGCGGCCCGGCGTGCTGCTTCTCGCCGGCACCGGCTCGATCGCGCTGGGCCGCGACGCGCGCGGGCGATGGGCGCGCGCGGGCGGGCTCGGCCCGCTGCTCGGCGACGAAGGCTCGGCCTTCTGGATCGGCCGCGAGTGGCTCCGGGCCGCGGCGCGGCAGCGTGGCCGTCGCCCCGGACGGCGTCTGGGCGCCGCTCCCGACGCGATCATTCGGATCGCCGCCCTCGCGCCGGCCGTGCTGAGGCGGGCGCGCCGCGGCGACCGGGCCGCCCGTCTCATCGTCGCCACCGCGCATCATGCGCTCGCCCAGCTCCTGCGCTGGACCGCGCGCGATCTCCGGCTGCGCCCGCCCATCGCCCTCAGCTGGGCGGGCAGTCTGCTCGACGATGCAGGGTTCCGCGGTAGCGTCTGGCGCGCGGCGCGACGGCAGGGGGTCCGACTCGCGCTCGTCAGGCCCCGCCAGGACGCAGCCGGGGCGGCGGCACGACTTGCGGCGGAACTGGCGCGCCGCGCGTGAGCGTGGTCAGCCGGACGCGCGAGCGGCGGGGCCGCGGTTGCGCCAGACGAGGTAGGCTGCAGGACCGGTGAGCGCAGCCGCGGCGCCGACCGCGGTGTCGAGCCAGCCCGCGGTGGCCATCGCGAGCACGCAGCACGATCCCGGCAGCGCCGCGGTCAGCCAGAGGCCCGGCCGCCCGCCCCCCACCCGCCAGGGCCGCGACAGCCCGGGCTCGCGCAGCCGCAGGGCGACAAAGGCCGCCAGCTCCAGCAGGAGCGCCAGCGAATAGAGCCACACGTTCAGCACGATCAGCTCCTTGAAGCTCCAGAAGGCGACGAGACTGTAGCAGAGGCTGGAGACCACGACGGCGGCCCAGGGTGTGCCCAATCGCGGATGCACGCGCGCGAGCAGGCCCGGCAGCTGGCCGCCGCGAGCCAACACGAAGGGCAGTCGCGAGTTGGTGAGCAGCAGCGAGAGAAACAGCCCCGCAGCGGCGACCAGCGCGCCGGCCAGCACGGTGCCGGCCAGCCACGGTCCGCCCAGCTCGGCCGCGACGACAGGCAGGTGTCCGGTCTTCCACTGGCTCCACTCGGATGCAGTGGCGAGGGCCGCGCCGACCGGCAGCAGATAAGCCAGCGTGATGAGCGGAATTGCCAGCCACAGCGCGCGGCGGAACGCCGTGGCTGGGTCGCGCGTCTCGCCCAGCACGGTCGTCGGCGTATCCCAGCCCGAGTAGTTCCACATCATCACTGCCACGCCCAGCCCCAGCCCGGAGGCCAGGTCCTGGCCGCTTGCCGTCAGCGGCAGCCACGGCGGCTGGCCGGCATGGAGGGTTCCCACGATGGTGAACGCGGCGACCGGCGCGAGAGCGCCGGCGGCCAGCGCCACAGCGAGCCAGCCCGTGATCCGCACGCCCGCCAGATTGAACCCGGTGAGGATCCAGATGAACAGCAGCGCCACGATCCAGCGCCCGATCGGCGACATTCCCGGCCACCAGAGTCGCAGGTAGTCGGCGAAGAGCGCCGGGTACACGGCCACGTCCACGAAGCTGTTGACCCAGCTCCACCAGCCTGCCTGGAATCCCCAGAAGGGACCGAACGCACGCCGCACCCAGGCGACGTAGCCGCCCTCTTCCGGCAGCGCTGAAGCCATCTCGGCCATCGCCAGCGACACCGGCAGGCTCCAGACCAGCGGGGTGATGACGAGGAGCAGCAGGGTCAGGCCCGGGCCGAAGGAGGAGACCGCGTCCTCAATGCCGTAGGGGCCACCGCTGACGTTGAAGAAGAGGACGGCGACGAGCGGGAGGAAGCCGAGCTCCCGTTGGACGCGGGAGGTCACCGGGTCGAGGCGGTCACGGAGCCGTCGCGGCCCGGATCAGATCAGGGAGGCCCTGGAGCCATTCGTCGATGGGGATCTCGGCGTCAACGACGATCTCGAGCTTGCCGTTGAGCAGCTTCCGCACGCGGCCCCGGCCCGTGCCGAGCGGAATCACCACGGCCTCGCGATGGATGCCCATCGCATCGGTCACGGCGAAGATCTTGTTGATCTCGTCCATCCCGACGGCTTCGAGCATGACGGCTCCGCGTCGTCGAGAAGGCGACGACCGCGCTCAGGGTCCCTGGCGTTGGTCGACGGGCGGGCGCTCGCCCGCCGGGACCGTGATGATCCGGCCGGTGCGGGGATCGAGGACGGGCAGGCTCGGCACGTCCACCCGCTGACCCGAGACCCGGCGCTCCCAGTGGCCGGGCACCACCACCTCGCGCCCGAGCTCGGGCGAGAAGACCCGCCGCTCTGGCACATAGACCTGGGGCGGCGTCGCCGGCAGCGGCAGGGTCGTGTACGGCCGCGTCGCCAGTCCCGTCGCGTGGTCGATGGCGTCCGGCGGGCGGCCGCCGGGGACGTTCCGCTGCGCCTGGGCCTGAGCCGGCACCCCCGAGGCAGCCCACACCACGCACAGCACCAGCACCGCGAGAGGCTTCATACTTTCAGGCTAGCGGAGCGGAGTCTGCTGCGCAAGGCGACGGCTCGTGGTAGGCTCCAGCCGATGCGCCCCTTCGCGCTCCTCGGCTTGTCCGGTCTGATCGCCGTGCTGGCAGGCTCGACGCCTTCGAGCGCGCAATCGGTGGACCTGCCGCTCACCGACGGCCACATCCACTACAGCCGGCCCGACTGGGGCGTCTACCCGCCGGAGCGGGTCCTGGCCATCCTCGAGAAAGCCGGCATCCGGCGCGCCTTGGTGTCGAGCACCCCGGACGACGGGACGCTTGCCCTCCACGCGAAGGACGCCAAGCGCATCGTCCCGATCCTGCGGCCCTATCGCACGCGGGACGACATGGCGACCTGGTGGCGGGATCCGAGCATCCTGCCGTACCTCGAGGAGCGGCTCAAGCGCGGCGTCCACCGGGGGATCGGAGAGTTCCACGTGAGCGGCCGTGACATCAAGACGCCGGTGCTCAAGCGCATCGCCGAGCTGGCGGTGGAGCGCGGCATCTACCTGCACGCCCATTCCGACGATGCCGCCGTGGAGACGCTCTTCGAGATCGAGCCGCGCGCGCGGATCATCTGGGCGCACGCGGGCATGTCCTCCGGTCCGTCCGCGGTGGGCGCCATGATGGACCGCCACGCGAACCTCTGGGCCGATCTTTCGTACCGGTACGGCGACGTCGCGCCGGGCGGGACGCTCGATCCGCAGTGGAAGGCCCTGCTCATCCGCCACGCCGACCGCTTCATGCTGGGCAGCGATACCTGGACGACCTCGCGCTGGGAGTCCGTGGGTTCCATCGCCGAAGAGGCGCGGCGCTTCCTCGGGCAGCTGCCGCGCGATGTGGCCGAGAAGATCGCCTACAGGAACATCGAGCGGCTCTTCCCGTAGACCAGGCCAGCTCACTTCGCCAGTTCGATCCAGCCCTCGCCTCGCCGCTGCGCGGCTCAGCTCGAACGATTCACCCAGCCCTCGCCTCGCCGCTGCGCGGCTCAGCTCGAACGATTCACCCAGCCCTCGCCTCGCCGCTGCGCGGCTCAGCTCGAACTGCCACGTTCTCGGTCGTCGCCGATCCTCAACGTACGATCAACTCTAGGTGACGCCGAGCTCCTTGGCCGTCGCCTCGATCTGCGCCCAGGTCTCGTCGTCGACAGGAATGCCGTTCGTGCGGCGCTCGGCCTCGAGGCGGCCCTCAGGCTCGCCGGGAATGAGAATCTCGCTCGAGCCCTGGGCCAGGGGCGCCGACTTGATCCAGCCGAAGAGGGCGGCGACCTGCCGGTCGAACTCGGGGCGGGGCAGAAAGCACTCGACGTCGAGACACGCCATCAAGGTGCCGTTCTGGAAGAGGCCGGACCCGGGGCCGGCCGCGCCGCTCCCGGAGAGGATTCCACCCAGGATCTCGACGGCCAGCGAGAGGCCATAGCCCTTGTGCTCGCCCGCGGTGAGCAGCGAGCCCGGCGGCGTGCCATAGAAGACCTCCGGGTCGGTGGCGGGACGACCCTCGGCGTCGATGAACCAGCCGAGCCGCGCCGGCTGCTTGCGATTCCGCTTCACCCGCATCTTGCCCTCGGCGACCACACTGGTGGCGAAGTCGAGGATCATGGCGGGCCCGTCCGAGCCCGGCACGCCAATCGCGTGGGGATTCGTCCCCAGCCGACGGGCCGCTCCGCCCCACGGGGCGACGTTGAGCCCGTGCACCGCGTTGACCCACATGAAGGCGATCAGCCCTCGCTCGGTCGCCATCTCGCAGTAATCCGCCAGCCGCCCCACGTGGCTCGTCTGGGAGAGACCGACGGCGCTCAGCCCCGCGGTCTTCGCCTTGGCGATGGCCAGCTCCATACCGCGCCGGGCCACCACCTGACCGAAGCCGCGGCCGCCGTCGAGCCGCGCCGTGACGGGTGTCTCGGCGATGACCGTCACCGGCGACTTGGGATTGACCTCCCCCTTCTTCACCCACTGCCAGTACTGCGGGATGCGAATGACGCCGTGGGAGTCGTGTCCGCGCAGGTTGGCGCGGACGAGCAGGGTCGCGATCCACGCCGCGTCATCCTCCGGCGCGCCCATCGCCGTGAAGATGCGCGCGCCCGTCGCTTCCAGTCGCGTCGGATCCAGGGTGGGCACGTCGGGTAGAATACACGCCGTGAAAGAGACGCGCGAATTCTTCGACCCCAAGGACCTGCCGTGGCGATCGGCCCCCGGCTATCCGGCCGGCGTGTGGGAACAGATCATCGCCGGAGGCGTCGACGAGGGCGTGAAGACGCGCTTCCTGCGCTTCGAGCCCGGCGCGGGCAACGACGGCGTGATCACCCACGACTTCTGGGAAGAGATCTTCATCGTCTCGGGAACCCTGGAGTCGGACGGCCACCTCTACCGGGCGGGCTCGGTCGCCGTTCGTCCGCCCGGCATGCCCCACGGCCCGTTCCGCTCCCCTGCGGGCTGTCTCCTCTTCGAGATCCGCTACCGCGTCGGCTGATGGCGGCCGCCCCGCCAGCCTGGCGCTCCCCATCGCCGCCGATCACGATCGGCATCTCCGCCTGCCTGCTGGGCGAAGAGGTGCGCTACGACGGCGGCCATCGGAAGGACAGCTACATCACCGGCGTCCTGGGGCGGTATTTCAGCTGGGTGTCGGTCTGCCCCGAAATGGAGATCGGCCTGGGTGCGCCGCGCGAAGCCGTCCGGCTCGTCGGCGACCCCGTGCGCCCGCGCATGGTGGCGACCCAGAGCGGCCGCGACTTGACCGACACCATGGCGGCCTATGCGCGGCGCCGCGTGGACGCGCTCGCGCGGGAGGGGCTCTCGGGCTATCTGCTCAAGCGGGCCTCACCCTCGTGCGGAATGGAGCGCGTCCCGATCTACACGGAAGCGGGGCTGGCGTCGGGCGCGGGCAGCGGGCTCTTCGCCCGCGCGCTGCTGGACGCTCTGCCGCTGCTGCCGGTGGAAGAGGAGGGGCGATTGATCGATCCGCGCCTGCGCGACAATTTCATCACCCGCGTATTCGCCTTCCGCCGGCTCACGGCGCTGCGGGGGTCAGCGCCTGGGCCTTCCGACATCGTCGCCTTCCATACCGCTCACCACTACCTGCTCCTCGCCCACAGCCCGTCCGAGCACATGCGCCTGGGCCGACTCCTGGCCGCGGTCCGGTCGGGGCCACGGCCGGACCTGCTCGAACGCTATAGCGAGGGCTTCATGCGGGCGCTCGCGGTGCCGGCGAGCACCAGGAAGCACGTCGAAGTCCTGGAGCACATCCTGGGTCTATTCAAGTCCAGGCTCGGGGCCGGCGAGGGGCGGGAGCTTACCGATCGCATCGGCGATTTCACGCTGGGACTGGTGCCGCTCATCGTCCCCATAACCTTGATCAATCACCATGTGTCCCGCTTCCGGATCAGCGAGGCGGCAGACCAGGTCTATCTCCATCCCGATCCCAGGGAGACGATGCTCAGGAATTCCACCTGACCGCTTTAGCCTGATCCAAGCTATTGAATTTCAAGCCCTTCTTGGCGGAGAATGCGGCAGAGATGGCTCGTCCTCAGGCCCCGCTTCGGACCCATAGATCTTGTGGAAGCCATCGAATTTTCGTATGCTTACGAGACGGGCTCCCCATGGTGACGGGGTTGCTGTCCCAATTTGGACTGCCTGAGGACGCGGGAGTGACGGGCGCCAAGCCGCTACCGCGACAGCCCGAAGCAGCAGTCGGCAGCGATCGGATCGTCTTGGATCTGCGCGCATGAGCAGCCGCCGCGAGCCCACCAGGTCGACCACCCGAGCGGGGCGAGACCCGCTGGGCCACCCGTCCGCTCGGCGCCTTGACCCGCCCAGCAGCATCCCGTGGGCCTACTTCCTCGCCTTCCTGGTCGGCACGGCGCTCGTGCTGGTTGCGATCTGGTACCACATCGACAACCAGCGCCGGGAAACCGTGGCCAACTGGAAGGGCCGCGTCTCGACCATCGCCGATGACCGGTCCCGGCTCGTGGCCAATTGGCTCAACGCGCGGCGGGCCGACGCCGAGGTGCTCGCGGGGTTCCCGTCGGTGCGCGCCCTGCTCTCCGGCCCGAGCAGGGGCGACGATTCGGTGATCCAGGTGCTCAACCGTGTGGCGTCCGCCTACGGCTACACGGCGATCACCATCTACGATGGCCAGGGGCGCTGGGTCGCGCGCTCCAACGGCGCCGCCGACCTGGCGCCCGAGAACCCTGAGCTCATCGCGGCGGTCGCCCGGGGCCGCCAGTTCAAGATCGATCTCTCCGGGGAGAAGACCGGCCGACGGGTCCTGACCATCGCCGTCCCGATCTTCGCCGACGGCGCGCCGGGTCGAGGGGAGGCGGCGGCCAACCGTCCCGTGCTGGGAGTCGTCTCGCTGCGGATGAAGCCGGAGACCGAGCTCTTTCCGCTCCTGACCGACGAGACGGTTCCGACGCAGACGGGCGAGACCCTGCTCTTCCGGCTCGATGGCACCGAGCCGACCTACCTCTCGCCGCTGCGCCATACGCCCGCAGGGTGGGCGGCCATGAGCCGTTCGCTCGAGACGCTGCGCGATCTGGCGAAGGGCGCCCAGGCGGGAAAGGACACCTTCGTCGAGCTGACCGACTATCGCGCGGTGCCCACCTTCGCCGCCATACGCTCCGTCCCGCCGGCAGGCTGGGGACTCGTGCTGAAGATCGACCGCGACGAAGCGCTCAAGGGCTTCCACCAGGCCGGCCAGCTCGCCGGAGCCGCCGCGGCCTTCCTGCTGCTCGCCCTGGCGGGCTTGCTGATCAGCCTGTACCGGCAGCAGCAGCGGGCTCACCTGCTCAAGGCGCAGATGCGGCAGGAGCGCGCCATCTTCAACCTGAAGGGCTACGCGGAGAAGATCGTGGCCAGCGTGCCCTCGGGCCTGCTCGTGCTCTCGGCCGAGATGCGTATCCTCTCGGCCAACCGGTCCTTCTTCGAGTCCTTCCAGCTCCATCAGGACGACGTGATCGGACGCGACCTGCAGGAGGTGGTGCGAGCCGAAGGGCTGACCCGGCGGGCGCGGGAGGTGCTCCAGACCGGCGCGCCCCAGCACGACGTGCTGTTCGACCTGTACGTCAACGCCCGCCAGGAGACTCGGCCCGTGCGCATCACGATGACGGGCATCCGGATGGCCGAGGAGGAACCGGCCCGGCTCCTGCTGATCGTCGAGGACCTCACGGAGGAAGAGCGCCTGCAGGCGGCGCACCAGGCCTCCGAGCAGCGCTTCCGCGACCTGGTCCAGGGACTCGACGCCATCGTGTGGGAGGCCGACGCGGCGACGCTCAAGTTCTCCTTCGTCAGCCAGCGGGCGGAGACCATCCTGGGCTACGGGGTCGACCGCTGGCTCCGCGAGCGGGATTTCTGGGTCACGCGGATCCATCCCGACGACCGCGAGCGCTGCATGAAGATCTGCCGAGAGGCTGTGGCCAAGGCTACGGACCACGAGTTCGAGTACCGCAGCATCGTTGCCGACGGCCGCGAGATCTGGCTCCGCGACATCGTGCACGTGGTGACCGACTCCGACGGGCGCCCCGCACAGCTGCGCGGGCTGACCGTGGATCTCACGGAGCTCAGGCGCTCGGAGGAAGCCCTCCGCCAGAGCGAAGAGCAGCTCCGGCAGGCGCAGAAGATGGACGCGGTGGGCAAGCTCGCCGGCGGCATCGCCCACGACTTCAACAACCTGCTCATGGTGATCCGGGGCGACAGCGACCTCATCCTGCGCCGGCTGCCCCAGGCCCATCCGCTCCGCCAGAACGCCGAGGGCATCCGGGAGGCCTCCGAGCAGGCCGCGACGCTCACGCGCCAGCTGTTGGCCTTCAGCCGCAAGCAGGTGGTCGCGCCGCAGGTTCTAGATATCAACACGATCGTGGGCGGGATCCACAAGATGCTGCAGCGGCTCATCGGCGAGACCATCAACCTGGTCACGGTAACGGCGCCGGACCTCGGACCCGTCAAGGCTGACCCCGGCCAGGTCGAGCAGATGATCCTGAACCTGGCCGTCAACGGTCGCGACGCCATGCCCGACGGCGGCCGGCTCACGCTCCGCACGGCCAACGTGGAGCTGGACGAAGCGACCGCGCGGCGGCGCGGGAACGCCAAGCCCGGGCAGTACGTGATGCTCGAGGTGTCGGACACGGGCGTCGGCATGGACTCCGAGACCAAGTCCCACATCTTCGAGCCGTTCTTCACGACCAAGGACCAGGGCAAGGGCACCGGGCTGGGCCTGAGCACCGTGTACGGCATCGTGAATCAGAGCGGGGGCCATGTCTGGGTCGAGAGCGAGCCGGGGCGCGGCACCACCTTCCGGGTTTACCTGCCGCGTATCGAGGTCCCGGCCGAGGCAAAGGCGCCGGCGACGCCGATGCGGCGCCGCGAGGACTTCGCAGCCCAGCGCCTGCAGATGGAACCGCCGGTGCCCGTGGCCGTGGCCCCGCCCGCCGCGCCCCCCGCCCCCGCTCCGACGGCCCCGCCGGCGCGCCGGCGGGAAGATCCTGCGCCGCCGCCTCCGCCACCGCCCCCGGTCGAGGTCCCTGTGGCGGCCGTCACGCCCATCGAGACCCCGATCGTGGACGACGGACCGAAGACCGCCAGGGGGGAAACGATCCTTCTCGTCGAGGATGCCCAGCGCGTTCGAGCGGTCGTCCGGGAGATCCTCGAGATGAACGGCTACGGGGTGCTCGAAGCCCGCCACGGCGCCGAAGCGCTCGAGATCAGCGGCAAGCATCCGGGCCCCATCCATCTGATGGTCACCGACGTGGTCATGCCCCAGATGAGCGGCCGTGAGCTCGCCCAGCGCTTGGCGCCGCTGCGCCCGGAGATGCGGGTGCTCTACATGTCCGGCTACACCGACGACGCCATCGTGCGCCACGGCGTCCTCGGCGCGGGCATGGCGTTCCTGTCCAAGCCCTTCACGCCGGACGCCCTGGCTGCCAAGGTCCGCGAGGTGCTCGACTCGGCGCGCGCCGGGGCCGTCAACAACGGCAATGTGGGGCCCGGGCGACCCGAAGCCGTGGCCCAGGTCGAACGCTCGGAGGGCCTGGGCAGCAAGCCGTCCCGCGTCTGACCCTGCCGCTTTGCCCGATGCACGATTCCTCCTCTCGCCCCGAGCGGCCCATCCGGGTGCTCGTCGCCAAGGTCGGTCTGGACGGGCACGATCGCGGGGCGAAGATCGTGGCCCGCTGTCTCCGCGACGCCGGCATGGAAGTGGTTTACACGGGGCTGCACCGAACGCCCGAAGAGGTGGTCGCCGCGGCCGTCCAGGAAGACGTCGACGTGCTCGGTATCAGTCTGCTCTCGGGCGCGCACATGACGATCTTCCCGCGTATCCTCGAGCTCATGCGGGTGATGAAGGCGGACGACATCGTGCTCGTCGGCGGCGGCGTGATTCCCGACGAGGACGTGCCGGCGCTCAAGGAGCTGGGCGTGGCCGATTTGGTCCTGCAGGACACGCCGCCCGAGCAGATCGTGACTCGCGTCCGCCAGCTGGTGGCCGCGCGGCACCCCCGCTGAGCCGATGTCATCCCTCGACCTGACGACGCTGAAGGGCTCCCGCGGGGTCGACCTCACGGTCTGGCCCACGATCTACGACCCGACATATCGGCCCGCGGCCGACGGGGAGCACTGGCTGCCCGAAATCGAGTGCGCCGACTCGACCGCGCGCGACGAGCTCATCTTCGCCAAGCTCCAGCGCCAGCTCCGCTACGCGTGGGAGCGGAGCGCCTTCTACCGCCGCAAGTGGCAGGAGGCGGGGGTGTCGCCGGACACGCTCAAGAGCCTGGATGACCTGGCGCGGTTCCCGGTGGTCCAGAAGACCGAGCTCCGCGCGGCGCAGGAGACGGCGCCTCCCTTCGGTGACTACCTCTGCATCGAGCCGTCGGAGGTCGCCCGGATCCACGGCACCAGCGGCACCACCGGCCGGCCGACGGTGTTCGGCATAGGCGCGGAGGACTGGCGCCGCATCGGCGAGGCCCATGCCCGCATCCTGTGGGGCGCGGGCATCCGGCCCCACGACCGCATCCTGATCTGCTCCTTCTTCAGTCTGTACCTCGGCTCGTGGGGGGCGCTGGTCGGAGGCGAGCGCCTCGGCGCGGCCATGTTCCCCTTCGGCGCCGGCGTGCCGGGACAGACGCTCATGGCGGTGCAGTGGGCCCGTGAGCTCAGGGCGACGGTCTTCTACGGCACCCCGTCCTACGCGCTCCACTTCGCCGAGACGGCGAGGCGCGAGGGGATCGACCCGCGCTCGCTCGGCTTCAGGATCCTCTTCTTCTCGGGCGAGCCGGGGGCTGGGATCCCCGCCACCAAGGCGCTCATCGAAAAGACCTTCGGCGGGATCTGCGTGGACATGGGCAGCATGGCCGAGATGAGCCCCTGGATGACCAACGGCGAGTGCCGCCACCGCACCGGCATGCACCTCTGGCAGGACCTCGTCTACACCCAGGTCTGCGACCCCGACACCTTCGTGCCGCTGCCCTACGGCGCCGAGGGGACGCCCGTCTACACCCATCTCGAGCGCACCTCACAGCCGATGATCCGCCTCGTCTCCGGCGACCGGGCCCGATGGGTCAACGATCCCTGCCCCTGCGGCCGGACCTACCCGCGCCTGCCCCACGGCCTCTACGGCCGCTTCGACGACATGGTCATCGTGCGCGGCGAGAACATCTATCCGAGCGCCATCGAGGACACGCTGCGCGCCATCGAGGGGTTCGGCGGCGAGTTCCGGATGATCGTGTCGCGGCGCGAGGCCATGGACGAGCTGCTGATCCGCGCGGAGTATTCAGCGAGCCACGGCGATCCAGCCCGGCGCGAGGGGTTGGCGCGAATGATGAAGGACCGTCTCAGGGCCCGGCTCGGGGTGCATCCGGTCATCGATCTCGTCCCCGAGGGCACCTTGCCCCGCACCGAGTTCAAGGCCCGTCGTGTCATCGACGACCGCGACTTGTATCGCCGCACCCTTGGCGAAACATCGCGCTGACGCGAAGCAGTTCGGATGAGCGCTTGCGCGAAGGAGCCAAACCGCACAACTGGATGGTTCGACGTTCAACCGAGATGAAAGATGAGCGCTTGCGCGAAGGAGCCCCGGTGGCGCGGGCGCCCCGATGAGCGCCTTGGGCGCGAAGAGGCCAAACCGCCAAACCGATAAAGACGACGTTCAAGCAAGATGAAAGAAGGAGAAGGCAAATGTTCGATTCCGAAGCCCTGAAGCGCGCCGCGGCCGCGCGGGCCCAGTGGGAGGCGGCCGAGCTCAAGGCCTTCCTCGAGCGCCAGCCCGAGGGGCGCGGCGAGTACCGGACGCTCTCCGGGCTTCCGCTCAAGCGCGTCTATACGGCCGAGGATGTCGCTGCGACGCCGCTGGAGGATATCGGCCTGCCGGGTCGGTATCCCTTCACGCGGGGCCCCTACCCCACGATGTACCGCGGCCGCGTGTGGACGATGCGGCAGATCGCCGGCTATGGGACAGGCGAGGACACCAACCAGCGCTTCCGCTACCTGATCGCTCAGGGGCAGACAGGGCTGAGCGTGGACTTCGACATGCCCACCCTCATGGGCTACGACTCCGATGACCCCCGCTCGCTCGGCGAGGTCGGCCGCGAGGGCGTCGCGGTGGACACGCTGGACGACATGGAGGCGCTCTTCGACGGCATCGACCTCGAGCGGATCTCCGTGTCGATGACCATCAATCCCACGGCGTGGATCCTCCTGGCGATGTATATCGCGCTGGCCCAGTCGCGGGGCCTCGACCTGAACAAGCTGTCGGGCACGGTGCAGGCCGACATCCTCAAGGAGTACATCGCGCAGAAGGAGTGGGTGTTCCCCATCCGCCCCTCGATGCGGATCATGCGTGACATGATCGTGTACTCCGCGCGGGCCCTCGCACGCTACAACCCGATCAACATCAGCGGGTATCACATCTCCGAGGCGGGCGCGACCTCGGTCCAGGAGCTGGCCTTCACGATGGCGAACGCCGTGGCCTACATCGAGGAGGTGACGCGCGCCGGCGTGCCGGTTGACGAGTTCGCGCCGCGGCTGGCCTTCTATTTCGTGGCCCAGTCCGACTTCTTCGAGGAGATCGCCAAGTTCCGCGCCGCGCGACGGATCTACGCCAAGCTCATGAAGGAGCGGTTCGGCGCGCGCCAGCCCGAGTCCATGCGGCTGCGCTTCCACTGCCAGACGGCAGCGGCCACGCTCACCAAGGCCCAGCCGATGAACAATATCGTCCGGACCGCGCTCCAGGCGCTCTCCGCGGTCCTCGGCGGCGCCCAGTCGCTCCACACCAACGGCATGGACGAGGCCTACGCCATCCCGTCCGAGGAGGCGATGAAGGTGGCGCTGCGCACCCAGCAGGTCCTCGCCCTCGAGACCGGGGTGGCCAGCGTGGTGGACCCGCTGGGCGGCTCGTACTACGTCGAGGCCCTCACGAGCCAGATCGAGGCCGAGGTCTTCCGGATCCTCGCCAAGGTGGACGCCATGGGCGGCACCATCAAGGCCATCGAAGAAGGTTACTTCCAGCGCGAGATCGCCGATTCGGCCTACGAGACGGCGCGGCGCCGCGCCTCCGGCGGGCAGCCGCTGATCGGCGTCAACATCCATGTCGAGCCCTTCGAGCCGCCGCCCATCCCGATTCACAAAGTCGATCCAGCGGTCGAGGCTCGCCAGATCGCGAAGACCGCGGCGGTGCGCGCCCGCCGGGACGGGGCCCTCGTCGCCCGACTGCTGGACCGACTCGCGGCCGAGGCACGGGAGGCCTCGGTCAACCTCATGCCCGTCACCATCGAGCTGGTCAAGGCGAGCGCCACCCTGGGGGAGATCGTCGCGCGGCTGCGTCAGGTCTTCGGCACCTACGTCGAGCGGCCGGTGTTCTGAGCCTCCGTTCCCGTGACTGGCCCTCAGCGGACAGGGTGGCTGGAGGCGCCGGGCGTCCTCACGCGCCTCGAGCAGCTCCGCCCAGCCTCCGACCGCGTCTGGCTGCTGGGACTCGCTACCGGGGTCGCGCTGACACTCGTGGCCGCCTTTCTGTTCCCGTACCCGGGATCGCCGTCCGGCAAGTTCTGGGCGTACGCGAGCCTCCTGATCCGCGGAGGCCTCTACCTCGGCGCCGCGGACCTTCTCAGGAACCGCGGCGGCGAGATCCTCTTCCGACTCTTCGCGCTCGGAATGGTCGCCGGAACGCTCGAACTACTCGTGGACTGGGGACTCATCCACTGGGTCCCGACGGGGCGGCTCGTCTACCTCACGGGAAACGACGTGGTGCTCCTTGGCTCGCCCGTCTGGATGCCGTTGGCCTGGGCCTGCGTCATCGTCGAGATCGGCTACCCGGCGCTTCGACTCTTCGGTCGCTGGCGTCGCCGCTTCCGCACCCTGCGCGCGGCCGCAGCGTCGTCGGTCCTCTGCGCGTCCGGAGCCGGCGTGACCGTCGGCTTCTACGAGTTTCTTGCCTACCGCGCCGGCTGGTGGAAGTACGAGCCCGCCCGCGCCATGCTGGGTGAGTTCTGCGCCCTGTATATTCCGCTCGGGGAGTTCCTCATGTTCCTTGCGATCCTTCCGGTCGCCGCCCGCGCGGTGGGCGAGGAGGAGCGGCGCGTGGCGGCCGCTCTCGCCGGCGGCGCCCGCTTCGCGGTGGCCATCGCGGCAGGCTATGCGCTCGCCTACCTCGTCCTGGAGTTGAGATGACCGCACCCACTCCCTTCCGGATCCAGGTGCCGGACGACGTGCTCGCCGACCTGCGCCAGCGGCTCGCGTCTGTGCGCTGGCCCGACGAAGCGCCGGGACCGGCCTGGCGCTACGGCACGAGCCTCGCCTACATGAAGGAGCTGGTCGCGTACTGGCGCGAGCGTTACGATTGGCGCCGTCACGAGGCCGCCCTCAACGAGTTCCGCCAGCTCACGGCGCCCATCGCGGGGATCACGCTGCACTTCATCCACGAGGAAGGCCGCGGGCCCCGGCCGCTGCCGCTCCTCCTCTCCCACGGCTGGCCGGGCTCGGTCTGGGAGTTCCACAGGATCATCCCCATGCTGACCGACCCGGCACGCTTCGGCGGCGATCCCGCCGACTCCTTCACCGTGGTCGCGCCGTCGCTGCCCGGCTACGGCTTCTCCTTCACGCCGGGCCAGCCCCGCTTCGGTATCGTGGAGATCGCCGACGCGTTCGCGACACTCATGACCGACGTGCTTGGCTACCGACGCTTCGCCGCCCAGGGCGGCGACTGGGGCGGTTTCGTGACGTCGCGGCTCGGCGCGGCTTACCCGGATCGCCTCGCGGGCATCCATGTCAACCTGCTGGCCGTCAAGCGCGAGGTGCTGCGCGACAGCGCGCCGACCGAAGAGGAGCGGGCCTATTTCGACGAGCTCCGCCGCTGGCTCAATGAGGAGACGGGCTACCAGTGGATCCAGGGCACGCGCCCGCAGACCCTGGCCTACGGGCTCACCGACTCCCCGGCCGGGCTGGCGGCCTGGATCGTGGAGAAGTTCCGCGCGTGGAGCGACTGCAGCGGCGACGTGGAGCGCCGCTTCTCCAAGGACGTGCTGCTGACGAACATCATGATCTACTGGGTCACGGGCGCGATCAATTCGTCCTTCTGGCCATACTACTCGCGCTTCCACGAGCCGTGGCCCATCCCGGACGGCCAGCGTATCGAGGTGCCGACGGCCTATGCGGCCTTCCCGAAGGAGATCGTGCGGCCGCCCCGCTCGCTGGCCGAGCGCATGTACAACATCCGCCGCTGGACCCAGATGCCGGCGGGCGGCCACTTCGCCGCGCTCGAAGAGCCCGAGGCGCTGGCCGCCGACATCCGCGCCTTCTTCCGCGAGCTGCGCTAGGTCATCGAAGGGGGCCTCGACGGCCCCTCCGAGCCTCCCCCTGGAATCGTTGCGCCGGTAGAGCCGGCGCTCGAACGCGGAGCATCAAACGGCCGGCGCGACTGGGGAAACGCGCTACTTTCGCTCCACCGGCTGCCAGAGCCGCTGCCAGGCCCGCATGCTCTCCTCGAGCGACTGCTGGACCATGTCGCTCTGCCGCCGGATCGCCTCGCTGTAGGCGTTCGCCATCGCCCCGCCGGTGAACGTCTCGACGGTGCGCCTCCAGGTGTCGGCCCAGGGCTCGAGGGGATTGGCCCACGCTCCGAACGCTCCGGTCGCGTGGGGAGCGCCGACGGCGCGCCGGCACTCCCGCTCCCAGAGATCGAACCCCTGGTTGAGCGCTGCGATGAAGCTGTCCTTGCTCGTCCGGGCCAGGACGAGCCACTGCTCGACCATGCGCCGGTGCGACTCGCCAGCCTCCCTGGGGAGGCTCTCGAGGGCGCGCATCACGGTGGACAGCCCTTCAGTGTAGGCCTCGCACGTCTTCTTGATGGCCTCGGGAATCGTCGCCTGAGCATTCATCTCCGCCCTCCCTGCCGGGGCCCGCGCGGCGATCAGCCTTCCAGGATGAAGGTGATCTCCAGGGTGGCGCGGTACTCGGTGATCTTGCCCTTCTCCACGTGGCCTTTCATGCTCACCACTTCGATCCCGGTGATCCCCCTCAGGGTCTTGCTGGCCCGCTTGAGCCCCTGCTCGACGGCGTCCTGCCAGCTATTGGTCGACGAAGCGGTGATCTTGGTGACGCGCGCGACGGCCATGGTCCACCTCCGGGGAAGACTTGGGTCCTGTGCTGGCGGAAATAGCACTCCCGCCCACCCAGGTCAAGCCGTGACGAGCCGCGGCCCCTGGCGCGGAGCAGCGGGGACCCTGATCCGCTACAATGGCGGCTCGATCATCTGCGATCCCGGAGGCATGGAGATGAAGCTCGGATTCTCGCTCCCAACCGCCGGCGCCTGGGCCACGCCGGAGAACCAGCTCCGCGTCGCCCGGCGCGCCGAAGCCCTGGGGTACCACTCGCTCTGGGTCTTCCAGCGGCTGCTCTACGCGCTGGAGCCCAAGAACCCTTACCCACCCGCGCCGGGCCCCACTTGGCCCAAGCCCTTCCAGCGCGTCGTGGATCCGACCGTCACGCTTGCCTTCATCGCCGGGGCGACCACACGGATCAGGCTCGGCACGAGCGTGCTGATCATGCCGTACTACACGCCCATTGTCCTCGCCAAGCAGCTAGCGACGCTGGACATCGTCTCGGGCGGCCGGCTAGACGTGGGGCTCGGGATCGGCTGGTCCATGGACGAGTACGAGGCGGTGGGCGTGCCCTACCGCGACCGCGGCCGGCGGGCGGATGAGTTCCTCAAGTGCCTGAGGGCCATCTGGAGCGACGAGATCGTGGAGTTCAGCGGCGAGTTCTACCGCGTCCCCAAGTCGCGGATCGAGCCGAAGCCGATCCAGAAGCCATACCCGCCGCTGACCATCGCCGGCTACGCGGGTGCCGCCGTCGTCCGCCGCGCCGTCACCCTCGGCGACGGCTTCAACGGCGGCAACATGCCCCTCGCGGAGGTCGCGCCGCTGGTCCGCGACGTCAAGGCCGCCGCGGCGGCGGCGGGGAAGGACCCGGCGCGGCTGCACATCGTCTGCCGCGGCAGCTTCCGGCTCTTCGCGCAGCCCCACGGCAAGGAGCGGCGGCCGCTCTGGGGCACGCTGGACGAGATCCGGGAGGATGTCCGGCGATACGCGGCGGAGGGGCTCACCGAGCTCTTCCTCGACGGCAATTTCGATCCTGAGGGCGCGACGATCGAGCGCGCGCTGGAGGTGATGGAAGCCCTGGCTCCCAGCGGAGACTAGCTCCCGCCTGCCCCATCCGCGGCCACTCCCTGGCACGCGGCTTGCCACCATTCCTCGAAAGCGGCCCCAGAAGGGGCGCCGGCCGGACTCGGTTGCACAGAATTGACACTGTCGGTGACGAGGAGGGTCCATGGAGCCGCATGGGGACGCAGAAGCATTGAGCGACCGGGGCAATCTCCCCTTGGCCGATCCCGGACACGTGGAGATGGCGACCGAGCTCTTTTCCGAGGGCCTGTCGCCCGAGGAGTTCGCCGCCCGCTACGCCCACACCATTCTCTGCTTCTCGCTCGACGAGGTTCGCTACGCGGACCCCGCGCTCGACCGTTGGATCGGGCGGCTCGGCGACATCTTGTTCCACCGGAACGGCGCGCCGACGGTCGACGAGCTGCGGGAACGGCTGCTGTCACCCGAAGAGCGGTTTCGCCTCGAGTGTGCGGAGCGGGAAGATTTCTAGCCGCGGAGCGACCGCCGCCCCTAGCGGAACAGGTTGCGCAAGAGCAGCGAGGCGATCCCGGGCTCGCGGAGCAGGGCCAGGATCACGTCGCGGTGCCGGTTGAAGCGCGCCGTGCGACGGATGACAGCCTGAACGGGTTCCGCGGCTGATGCGCGGACCATCCGCTCGATGTCTGCGTCCGGGCACCGACCGAGGAATTGCCGGAGCCAGCCGGCCACACGGAACTCCTGGCCGAGCTCGGCCTGCCAGCGCCTTTCATACCGGGCGAGAAACGCCTCGTCGAGCCCGCCGCCGTCAAAGGCCTCGAGCAGGGTCTCCGCTGCCAGCGACGCCGAGACGAGGCTGTAGAAGATCCCGCCGCCCGTGGTCGGCTTGGTGAAGCCGCCCGCGTCACCCACGACCAAGAGCCGGTCGGCGAAGGTCTTGGGCAGAGGCTGAAGCGGCAGCAGCCGCCGGACCGGGCGCTGGGGATGGGTGGCGAGGCGGGCGCGCACCTCCGGCCGCCGGAGAAAACGCTCGAGGCAGGCGCCGGCGTCGCCGCGGGCCAACACACCGATCCTGAAGCCGTGACGATCGCCGCGACTGATCGGCACGACCCAGAGAAAGCCTTCAGGAGCAACGTCCCGGCCGAGGTACAGCTCCACGGAGTCGGTCTGGTCGGCGTCCACCTCGATCTGGGCCGTGTGAGCCACGCGGCCCGGCAGCCCGAGCCCCAGCTGGCGCTGGAAGCGGTAGCTCACCCCGCAGGCGAGAATGACAGCTCGCGCTCTCACGATCCCGGTGCCCACGCCAAGAGTCACGCCGTGAGCAGTGATCGCGAGGGCCTCGACGCGGCAGCCCGTCTCGATCAGCGCGCCAGCGGCGACTGCCTGCTCGGCCAGCTCGCGATCGAAGGCGCCCCGGTCGATCACCAGGATCTCCTCGCTGCCCTGGCCGTGCCAGTGCAGCTCGCATCGGGCCCCGCGGGGGCCGATCAGACGGGCGCGACTGAGGCGCTTGAGAATGATGTCGTCGGGAATCTTGGCGAGGGTCGCGGTCTCGAGGGAGATGACGCCGGTGCAGTGGGTCGGCTGGCCGACGAGGGGGTGCTCTTCCAGGACCTCCACATCCAGGCCGGCCTCGGCGCAGCGCCGCGCGGCCAGCAATCCCGCCGGCCCCGCCCCGATGACGGCGACGTCGCGCATGCCCCATGATACGGGGCCGCCGAGGCCGCACCAAGCTTTGTTCGCCGGCGGAGCGTCCTAGAACTTGCGCCCCCGAGCCTCCCACTTCCCCCTGAAGGTGATCCAGAAGGACAGCGCGATCAGGCGCAGGTCGAGCCAGAAGGACTGCTTCCGAATATAAAGGAGATCGAGCCGGAACTTCTGCCGCCGCGGCAGGTCGCGGCGGGCGTAGATCTGGGCGATGCCCGTCAGCCCGGGGCGCACCCGGTGCCGCGCCTCGTAGCCCGCGACCTTCTCGAGGGGCACGGCCTCCGCCGAGCTCTCCCGCTCGATTTCGGACGGCGCCAGCGCCCGCGGCCCAACGAAGCTCATGTCCCCAACGAAGATGTTCCAGAGCTGGGGCAGCTCGTCCATGGCCGTCGCGCGGAGCAGACGCCCGACGCGGGTGATGCGGGCGTCGCCCTCGGCCGCCTGGAGCGGGCCGAAGCGTCGGTCCGAGTCCGGAATCATGGAGCGGAATTTCCAGCTCCTGAACCGCCGGCCGCCCCGGCCGACCCGCACTTGCCCGTAGAAGACGGGCCCGCCGTCGTCGAGCTTGATGAGTACGGCGAAGAGCGCCCAGAGCGGCAGTGACCCGAGCAGTCCGAGCCCCGACAGGGCCAGGTCGAACGGGCGCTTGAGCGCGGAATCGCTCGGGACGGGGCCGGATGCCAGCTCCCGGAGCAGCCGCGCATACTTCGCCACCTGGAGCGGGCGGTCGAAGTCCAGCGCCGCGCGCCGCGCGTTCGTCCCGAGCCGGCGCGCGAAATCGCGGTCCCGGTAGAGCTGCAGGATGGCCGCGCTCAGCGCCTCCGGATCGCCCGGCGGCGCCAGGAGCCCGCAGTCGTAGGTCTTGGTGATGGACGCGACCTCGCTCGGCTCCTCCACGGCGGCCACATACGGACGGCCCGCCGCCAGAATGCCGTAGAGCTTGCTCGGGACGATGCAGCCGCTGAGGCCCGCCTTGAGCGAGATCACGAAGACGTCGGCGCTGGCGAAGGACTCGGCGAGCCGTTGGCGTGGCTGATACGGCAGGAAGCGGATGTT
>DASSSH010000255.1:0-3155 GCA_035708525.1 Candidatus Methylomirabilota bacterium | reverse complement strand
GTGTCGGCGATGGCGTGGTCGTTGTCGGCAGGGACGGCCCCGCTCACGCCGACGGCGCCGATGATGCGCCCGTCTTCCACCAGCGGGACCGCGCCCTTGCCGAAGACCAGCTCAACGCCGGGAAGCGCGGCCACGTTGTTGGCGAAGAGCTCCCGGGCCCCGCTGAAGCGCTTCTCCAGCTCCTCGGTCGAGGCCCGGAACGCCGCGGCCGCGTTGGCCTTGGCCCGCGCGATCTCCGGCGTCACCCACAGCGCCCCATCCATCCGGTGGCAGGCCACCAGATGGCCGGCCTCGTCCACGACGGCGATGGCCACGCGAAAGCCCAGCTCACGGGCCTTGGCGGCGCCCTTGTCGATGCACTCGAGGGCATGCGTGAGCGTCAACGCCATGTCAGGGCATCTCCACGAAGACGTCGTTGGCTTCGACCCGCACCGCGTAGGACGGCACGCTGGCGCCCCGGCCGGGGAAGGCGCACTGCCCCGTTCGCACGTCGTAGATCCAGCCGTGCCACGGGCAGGCGAGGCGGGACCCGCTGAGCTTGCCCTCGCTCAGTGGACCCCCCTTGTGGGCCCACGTGTCACCGCACGCGTAGACCTGCTCGCCGACCCGGACCAGGACGACCCGAGAGCCGTTGACCTCGACCAGCCGGGGCTGGCCCGGCGGCACCTCCTCGAGAGAGGCGGCCCGCAGCTTCACGACCTACAGGTCCTCCTTGAGGATGTAGGCGCGATACAGGCCCGTCATGTACTGCCACCGCATCTCGGTCGCCTGGCGCACGGCGTCCACGGCCTCGGCCTGCTTCTCGGGCGTGGTGCAGTGGCGCTCGACGATCTGATAGCCGCGCTCGCCGTGGACTTCGTCGGCCTCGATATGGATGGCAAAGAACTCCACCTCGTGGTCCGTGAAACCGTAGTGCGACTTGAGCGGCGGCAGGTTCCGCTTGTAGATGCCCGGCACCTGGGATTCGAGCCCGACCAGCAGGCCCGCGGCGGCGATGTGGAAGGGCTTGCGGGACATCTCGTAGCACCAGGCGGTGAGGCCGCGGGTGGTCGGCAGCTGACGCGCCGTCTCCACTTCCTGCCGGCTCACGCCGCAGGCCTCCGCGAAGCGGATCAGCAGGTCGACGTGCTTGGTGCCCGACTCTTCCTCGATGATGTTCTCCAGCAGGAAATCACGGGCGTCCGCATCCGGGCAGTCGCCGTATACCGTGGCGCACCAGCGGGCGAACTGCGAGACGTACTGGTAGTGCTGCTTGGCCCAGCTGCCGAGCTGGGCGCGGGTCAGGTCCCCGTTGACCCACTTCTCGGTGAACGGGTTCATCCGGCTGTGCCGCGCGTTGACGGCGTTCTCGAGCTCGGTCCGGAACGGGCTCATCGTCGTGGCCATGGCGGCTCTTCCTCCGTGTTGCTCGGCGCGAGTGATGACCCTGAGGTCTTCGTGCCTCTTGAGCGGTTCGAGCTCCTCGAGCAGGTCAGGTCGAGGGAGGGGCCTTCCGCGGATCGGTCTGAGCCAGCAGAGCCTTGGTCTGTTCCTCGCGGAAGCGGCGCAGGGCCTTGCGGACATCCGGGTACTTGTTGGCCAGAATGGCCGCGGCCAGCAGCGCCGCGTTCGTCGCCCCGGAGTTGCCGATGGCGAGCGTGCCGACCGGGATTCCGCCTGGCATCTGCACGGTGGACAGGAGCGAATCGATCCCGCTCAGGGCCTTGGACTGAATCGGCACGCCCAGGACCGGCAGGAGCGTGCGCGCGGCCGCCACCCCGGCCAGGTGGGCCGCGCCGCCGGCTCCGGCGATGATCACCTCGAGCCCGCGCTTCTCGGCGCTGCCCACGTACTCGTCCACCAGCTCGGGCGTGCGGTGGGCCGACATGACGTTGACCTCGTAGGCGATGCCGAGGGCGTCGAGGGTCTTGGCGGCGTGGCCCATGGTCTCCCAGTCCGACTTGGAGCCCATGATGATGCCGACCAGCGGCGAGGCGGGGGTGCGGGTCATGAGGCGCCTATTCTATCAAGTCCGCCTCACCGCCGCGTCACGGCGCTGATGGCGTCGCCCAGGGCGGAGACGGCCTCATCGATCTGGCCGCGCTCGATTGTGAAGGGCGGGCCGACCAGGAGCAGATCCCCCGCGCCCCCGTCCTGACCCCCCGAGGCGTAGACCACCACGCCGCGCCTGAGCGCTTCGGCCTGGATCCGCTCCGCGGTGTGCTCGCCCACCGGATAGGAGGCGCGGGTCGCCTGGTCCTTGACGATCTCGACAGCGGCGAGGAGGCCGAGGCCGCGCACCTCTCCGACACTCGGCAGATCGAGGAGCCCCTCGAGTCGTCTCATCAGATGCTCGCCCATCACCCGGGCGCGCTCGACGAGGCCGTGGCGCTCGACGTAGCCGAGGACGGCCAGCCCCGCCGCGGCGACGACGGGATTGTGGCTGAAGGTGAAGCCGTGGGGGAAGCCCGATCGGTACACGGCCTCCACGATCTCGCCGCGGGCCAGCACGGCGCCGCCCGGCACATAGCCGCTGGTGAGCCCTTTGCCGCACGTGATGATGTCGGGTCTCACCCCCGGCCACTGCTCGATGCCGAACCACTTGCCGGTCCGCCCCATCCCGCTCATCACCTCGTCGGCGATGAAGAGAACCCCGTGACGCTGGCAGGTCTCGGCGACGAGCCGGTAGTAGTCGGGAGGCGGGACCACCGCGCCAGCCGAGGCTCCGATCACCGGCTCGGCGATGAAGGCGGCGATGGTCCCCGCTCCCTCGGCGCGGATCGTGGCATCGAGGGCTTCCGCGCAGCGCAGGGAGCAGACCGGGCCGCATCCCTCCAGACGGCAGCGATAGGGATAAGGCGCCGGGACATGGGGCATCGCCGTCAGCAGCGGGGCGAACGGGGCGCGAAGCTGAGACCGGCCCGAGACGGCGAGAGCGCCGAGGGAAGCCCCATGATAGGACGGCCAGCGGTGAATGACCTTGTAGCGCCCCGCCTCTCCTCGAGCGAGCTGGTACTGACGGGCCAGCTTCACCGCGGTCTCGGTCGCTTCCGAGCCGCCCGAGACGAGGAAGAGTCGCGCGTCGTCCACCGGCGCCCGACGGGCAAGCTCCCCCGCCAGCTCCTCGACGCCGGGAGAGGTGAACTCGGTTCCGTGGACATAGGCCAGACGCTTGA
>DASSSH010000254.1:0-2815 GCA_035708525.1 Candidatus Methylomirabilota bacterium | reverse complement strand
GGCGTGTCGGACATCTTGATCGCGATGCCAAACTGCTTCACGCGCCCGTGCGTCGGGTGCTCGACCTCGACGACCATCTGGCGGTGCCGGATCTGCGGATCGCTCGGCACTTCCTCGGCGTCGTAGACCTTGCCCACGCAGACGTCGGCCTTGACCAGCCGCTCGTACCACTCGTCGCGCGTCCGCGTCCGGATGATGGCCTCGATCTCCTCGCGCGCCTTGATCTCCTCGGCGTTGGCCGCGCGGACGAATTGGTCCGCGGTGCGAGCGAAGCGCACGAAGTCCGGTCGGCCGATGGCCTTGCAGAAGTTCTCCCAGAGCCAGGGCTCGGTGCAGCCGATGGTGAGGAGCTTCCGGTCCTTGGTCTCGTACACCGCGTAGTAGGGATAGGAGCCGCCGAGGAAGCCCTCGCCGCGCTTGGGCGCCAGCCCGTCGCTGAAGAAGAAGCGCATGTTGGGCGTGGCCGCCAGCAGCGCCACCGAGGTGTCGAGGTAGGAGACGTCGACGTGCTGGCCCTTGCCTGTCCGCTCGCGGGCGAACAGCGCGAACATGACACCGAGAGCGCCGTGCAGGCTCGCGCCCGCGTAATCGGCGACCAGGTTCAGCGGGAAGACGGGCTTGCGATCGGGCTCGCCGATGAGCCCGAGGACTCCCGCCAGCGAGAGGTAGTTACCGTCGTGGGCCGGGTAGTCGCGATAGGGGCCGGTCTGGCCGAAGCCCGAGAGCGAGCAGTAGATGACGCGCGGGTTGAGGGCGCGGATCGACTCATAGTCGGCGCCCAAACGCTTCATCACGCCGGGCCGGAAGCCCTCGATGATCACGTCGGCTGCCGCGGCCAGGCGCTTGAACACCGCCTGGCCTTCGGGCGCTTTCATGTTCAGCGCCAGCGAGCGCTTGTTGCGGTTGACATAGACGAAGGCCGCCCGCCGCTTCGAGTCGTCATCCTCGGGTTGATCGAGTGGCGTCTCGATCTTCAGCACGTCGGCGCCCATGTCCGCGAACATCATCCCCGGCAGCTCGGCGGGCGGAACCCGCGCCAGCTCGATCACCTTGATCCCGTCGAGAACGCCCATGGAATCTCCTTTCGAATCTGCCCTCCCCCCTTCGGGGGCGAGGGTGACAGGTCCCCCCTCTCTCTCTCTAGGGAGAGGGTCTCAGGACTCCCTCTCCCCTCTGGGGAGAGGGTCGGGGTGAGGGGAGATCATTCAGCGGTAGAAGTCGGGGGCCTTGGTGACGGTGGCCCAGAACGCCGGGTCGTGGCTCGGGAAGATGCGCCCGCCGGTCAGCCGCGCGATGGTCTTGAGCCGCTTGATGGAGTGCATCGCCCGCGTCGGGTCCCAGACCACGCCCGGCGGCAGGTCCTCGTCGATGTTCCGCTGCCAGTAACAGCAGTCCCCCGCCAGGATCACCGGCCCGGTCTCGGGCAGCTCGACCAGCAGCGACTGGTGGCCCGGCGTGTGGCCGTCGCTGCGTAGCACGGTCACCCCCGGCACGAGCTCCGTGTCGCCGTCGAGGAGCCGCCACTTGTAGTCCGGCAGGTCGAAATTCTTCCGGTAATAGAGCGATGCATAGAACTGCGCCGGGTAGTGGGCGTAGGAGTATTCGTCCTGCTGCACGACCAGCGTGGACTTGTCGAAGATGTGCGCCCCGCCGGCATGGTCGTAGTGCAGATGGGAGAGCACCACGAGGTCCACGTTGGCGGGCTCGAGGCCGATGGAGTCCAGCCGGTGGACCAGCAGGTCCTCGTCTGAGAACCGAGCCAGGGGATCGGTACGGACGAGCCCCGGCACGGCCCGGGGCGAGAGACCGGTGTCGAAGAGGATGGTGCTGTCGCCCGCCCGGACGAGATAGCAGGTCACCGGGATCTGGACGCGCTCGCCAGAGCGCTCGCCGTAGAAGAGGCCGGTCTTCTCGAACCCGAGCAGCCCGTTCTGGAAGGCGTAGAGGGCCTTGACGCTCATCTAGCCGGCCGCTCGGAAAGGCCCAGCTGCTTCGTTGGGTTGGTCGCCGCCGCCCTCAACGTGCCGGGCCAAATGACGAGCCAGACGAGGCCCGAGGGAGGAGCCGGCCGGAGGCGTACGTGGCAGTTCGAGCTGAGCCGCGCAGCGGCGAGGCGAGAGCTGAATCGATCGTACGTTGACGGCTGGCGACGACCGAGAACGTGGCAGTTCGAGCTGAGCCGCGTAACGGCGAGGCGAGGGCTGAGTCGATATGGCGAAGTTAGTTGGCACGGCACTAGGCGCGGGCCTTCTTGGCCTTCCGTGCGCGCGCGGCTTTCGATTCTGGGCGCGAGGGCTCCTGGGGGTCGTACACCCAGATCTTGCTCGAGGCGACGAGCCCCATCGTGACGGTCCGGCCGTTCAGCATCACCGAGATCGTCCCCGCGTAGGGCGCGATCTCGCTCACCACGAGCCGGGTGCCCGGACGGATGCCGCTCTCCCACAGGAAGCGGAGAAGCTGGCGGTCCGCCTCGGCTTCCTCCGTGATGCGGTCCACGACGAAGGTGCGCTCCGTCGGGGCCTGACTCAGCGGGATCGGGTGATGCGCCTCGGGCGCCGGCATGCCGGGGATGGGATTGCCGTGGGGACAGGTGCTGGGCATGCCGAGCTTCTCCGCCAGTCGCTCCTCCACCACAGGCGAGAGCGCATGCTCCAGTCGGTGCGCCTCGTCGTGAGCCTTCGACCAGTCCAGGCCCAGCACGTCCGTGAGCCAGCGCTCGAGCAGCCGGTGCCGGCGCGCCATGATCTCGGCGATGCCGAGCCCCTTGCCGGTCAGCCGGATTTCCTTGTGCCCGCCCACGCGGATGTACCCGTCC
>DASSSH010000253.1:0-9481 GCA_035708525.1 Candidatus Methylomirabilota bacterium | reverse complement strand
GGGGGTAGAGATGGTGATGCCGGGGGACAACGTGACGATGGCGATCGAGCTGATTCAGCCGGTGGCGATGGAGAAGGAGTTGCGGTTTGCGATCCGGGAGGGGGGGCGCACGGTGGGCGCCGGCGTCGTCGCCGAGATCGTGGAGTAAGCAATGCGCGACATCATCTCGCTCGCCTGCACCGAATGCCAGCGGCGGAACTACTCGACGACGAAAAACCGGCGCACGCATCCGGACCGCTTGGAGATCAAGAAGTTCTGCAAATGGTGCCGGAAGCACGTGCTGCACAAGGAATCGAAGTAGCGAGTGACGGGACTGCGGGGCCGCGGGCGAGATCAGGTGGCCTGAGGAAGAGAGTTCCGCTTCGAGCGCGGGCTGTGCCCGCGCAATCGAATGGGGGAGGTTTCGGAGGGGGCCGTCGAGGCCCCCGCCGATCACAAGCACGTGCTGCACAAGGAATCGAAGTAGCGAATGACAGCTTCGGAGGCGTGTAGCTCGAACGGCTAGAGCACCGGACTCCAAATCCGGGGGATGGGGGTTCAAATCCCTCCACGCCTGCCAGTTTTGCGGCGGCGAAGGAAGACAAGGACGGCGGAATGGAGTTTGTGAGGAAGGTTCAGGAGTTCTTTCGCGAGGTGGCGGCCGAGTTTCGGCGGGTGAACTGGCCGAGCCGCGCCGAAGTGGCGGCCTCCACGGTGGTGGTCCTCGCCGTGGTGTTCGCCTTGGCCCTGTATCTGGGGCTCGTGGACGTGATCCTTTCGCGGATCGTGGGGGTCATTCTGAAATGAATGGAACCGGCACCGCCGCGAAGCAGTGGTTCGTGGTCCATACCTACTCGGGCTTCGAGGAGAAAGTGCGGGAGGGGATCGAGTCCCGGGCCAAGAGCTTCGGGCTGCAGGATATGTTCGGCCGCATCGTGGTGCCGACGGAGAAGGTGCGGGAGATCCGGGGCGGCAGGAAGATCGAGACCGAGCAGAAATTCTTCCCCGGTTACCTCCTGGTGGAGATGGAGCTGACCGACGACACCTGGCACCTGGTGCGCTCCACGCCCAAAGTGACGGGTTTCGTCGGATCGGGGGCCAAGCCGGTGCCGCTGCCGGCCGAGGAGGTCGAGGGCATCCTCCGCCAGATGGAGGAAGGCGCCGAGAAGCCCAAGCTCAAGTCCACCTTCCAGAAGGGAGACAAGGTGCGGGTCATCGAGGGGCCCTTCGTCAATTTCCAGGGCACCATCGACGACCTCAATCCCGAGCGCGGCAAGCTGAAGGTCATGGTCGCGATCTTCGGGCGGATGACGCCCGTCGAGCTCGAGTACTACCAGGTCGAAAGGCTCTGACATGAAGAAGGTGCAGGCGGTGGTGAAGCTGCAGATCCCGGCGGGCAAGGCCAACCCCTCGCCGCCCGTCGGGCCCGCGCTCGGCCAGCACGGGGTGAACATCATGGAGTTCTGCAAGGGCTTCAACGCCCAGACGGGCTCCCAGGAGGGCCTGATCCTGCCGGTGGTCGTCACGATCTACCAGGACCGGTCCTTCACCTTCGTGATCAAGACGCCGCCGGCCGCGGTCCTGCTCAAGCGCGCGGCCGGGATCGCCAAGGCCTCGGCGGTGCCGCACAAGGACAAGATCGGCAAGGTGACGCGCGCGCAGGTGCGCGAGATCGCCCAGACCAAGCTGGTGGACCTGAACACCGACTCCATCGAGGCGGCCATGCGCACGGTCGAGGGTACCGCGCGCAGCATGGGGATTGATGTCGTGTAGTGCGAGCTGAGCGGCGGCCGAGCTGCCGCAGGCACGAGCGCGTGGCCGTTCGAGGTGAGCGGCGGAGCCGCGAGCCGAGGGCTGAGTTGATTGCGAGCGGTGAAATGGTTCGGAGGGGCCGAGATTAGCCGCGGCCGACGAGCCGCAGGCGAGGAGCGGGCGAGACGAGCGGTGAAAAGGTTCGGAGGGAGCGAGCCGCAGGACGTCGCGGGGCTGGGGCCCCGCCGTCCGAGGCGAGCGGATATGGAAGTCGGTACCGGCGAAATGATCGCGAACGGGAGACTTGGCACATGGCGGTGATGACGAAGCGGCTGAAGACGGCTCTCACGCTCTACGACCGCGCCAAGGAGCACTCGGTGGATGAGGCGGTCGAGATCCTCAAGAAGCTGCCCGCGGCCAAGTTCGACGAGACGGTGAATCTCTCGCTGCGCCTCGGCGTCGATCCCAAGCACGCCGACCAGATGGTTCGCGGTGCCGTCGTCCTGCCCCATGGCATCGGCAAGACGGTGCGCGTCGCGGTCTTCGCCAAGGGCGAGAAGGAGCGCGAGGCCCGCGAGGCGGGCGCCGACGTGGTGGGGGCCGAGGATCTCGTCGAGAGGATCCAGGGCGGTTGGATGGAGTTCGACTCCACGATCGCCACGCCGGATCTCATGGGACAGGTCGGGCGGCTGGGCAAGGTGCTTGGCCCGCGCGGCCTGATGCCGAACCCCAAGCTGGGGACGGTGACCTTCGATGTCGCACGCGCGGTTCGCGAGGTCAAGGCGGGCAAGGTCGAGTTCCGAGTGGACAAGGCCGGCAACGTGCACGTGCCTCTCGGCAAGAAGTCGTTCTCCCCGGAGCAGCTGGTGGCCAACGCGATGGCGTTGCTGGAAGCCATCATGCGGGCCAAGCCGGCGGCCTCCAAGGGGCAGTACCTGCGCTCGGCGACGGTGGCGGCCACCATGGGGCCGGGTGTGCGCGTGGACGTCCAGCGCGTGGCCAATCTCTTCAAGAAGTCGGCCCAATAGCACGTCGGGCCAGCGGAACCCAGACAGGAGCGTCGAGGTGCCGACTCAAGCGAAGGTGGAGAGCGTCGCGGCCCTGAAGGAGCGGCTGGGCGCCGCCAAGACGGCGGTGCTGACCGAATACCGGGGGCTGACGGTCCGCCAGCTGTCCGATCTGCGCAAGCAGCTCAAGGCGGCGGCGGCCGAGTACAAGGTCGTGAAGAATCGGCTGGCCCGTCTGGCGGTCAAAGACTCCCCCCTGGACTCGTTGGGCGCGCACTTCAAGGGCCCCATGGGTCTGGTGTTCACGAAGCAGGACCCGGTGGCGGTGGCGAAGGCGCTGCAGACGTTCGTGAAGAACAATCCGGCGCTGACCATCAAGCTGGGGCTGATCGAGGGGAGGGTGCTCCAGCCCGCGGAGCTCAGGGCCCTGGCGGACCTGCCCTCGAGGGAGCAGCTGCGGGCACAGCTCGTGGGCGCCCTGCAGGGACCGATGAGTCAGCTCGTGAGCCTCCTGCAGGCTCCCATGCGTCAGCTGGTGCACGTGCTGGAGGCCCGGGGCAAGGGCGGCACTTCCCAGTAGCACGGCGAACTTTTCCAACACGAGGCAGCACTAACAGGAGGCAGTCGACATGGCGGCAAACATCGAAGAGATCGCGGAGAAGCTGGACTCGCTGACGCTGCTCGAGGCGGCCCAGCTCTCGAAGCTCCTACAGGAGAAGTGGGGCGTCTCGGCGGCGGCGGCCGTCGCGGTCGCGGCTCCGGCCGCGGGCGGCGCGGCAGCGGGCGGCGGCGCGGCTGCGGGCGAGGAGAAGACAGAGTTCGACGTGATCCTGGTGGGCGCGGGCGACAAGAAGATCCAGGTCATCAAGGTCGTGCGCGAGCTGACGGGCCTGGGGCTGAAGGAGGCGAAGGATCTGGTGGACGGCGCCCCCAAGCCGGTCAAGGAGAAGGTATCCAAGGGCGACGCGGCGGAGATGAGGAAGAAGCTCGAGGAGGTCGGGGCGACGGTGGAAGTGAAATAGCCTCCGCTCTCGGAGCGATCGGGACCGGGGGCCGGGGGTCGGCCCCCTCAACATCGAGCCCAGCCCCGTCAACCGGGGCGCGGAGGATGTAATGGCGAGCAACATCGAATGCGGGCGTCGGGTCCGCAAGGACTTCGGCAAGATCCCGTCAATCGTTGAGATCCCGAATCTCATCGAGATCCAGCGGCAGTCGTACGAGCAGTTCCTGCAGAAGGATATGGCGGCGGAGCGCCGGGACGAGACCGGCCTGCAAGCCGTCTTCAAGTCGGTGTTCCCCATCGCCGATTACAACGGGAACGCCACGCTGGAGTTTCACAGCTACCACTTCGGGGATCCGAAGTACACGGTTGAGGAATGCCACGACCGTGGCATGACCTTCGCGATTCCTCTGAAGGTCACGCTGCGGCTCAAGGTCGTGGACCACGACAAGGAGACGAAGACCCAGACGGTGCGTGAGGTCCGCGAGCAGGAGGTGTACCTCGGCGAGCTGCCGCTCATGACCGACAAGGGCACCTTCATCATCAACGGCACCGAGCGGGTGGTCGTCTCACAGCTGCAGCGCTCGGCCGGTGTCTTCTTCGACGACGACAAAGGCAAGACGGTGGCGTCGGGCAAGCTGCTCTACTCCGCCCGCGTCATTCCGTACCGCGGCTCCTGGGTCGAGTTCGAGTTCGACGCCAACGATATCCTGTACGTCCGGGTGGACCGCCGCCGCAAGATGCTGGCGACGGCCTTCCTGCGCGCGTTCTGGTTTCTCGAGAAGGGCGTGATCCTCTCCGACGAAGAGATCCTGGGCCACTTCTACGAGATGGAAGAGGTGCTGGCCTTCGAGGAGCGTGCGGCGTGGGTCAAGCTGCATGCCGAGGCCCACAACGCGATCAAGGTGGCCGAGGACGTCAAGGCGCCCCGCGGGAAGGACGTTCTGGTCCAGTCCGGCAAGACGCTGAATCCGCGGCTCATCGAGAAGCTCGTGGAGGCGGGCGTGACGAAGATTCCCGTCAAGGCTGAGTCCCTCGTGGGCCGGCGGACGGGTGGACGGATCGTGGATTCCGAGACCGGCGAAGTGCTGGTCGAGACGAACCAAGAGCTGACTTCGACGCTGCTGGCGCAGGTTATGTCGCGCCGGGTGGCGCCCTTCAAGCTGCTTGCCCTGATCCCCGGCAAGACGGATGCGTCGCTGCACGAGACACTGGCGCGCGACCATTTCAAGAACCCGGACGAAGCGCTCGTGGAGATCTACCGGCGCCTGCGCCCGGGCGATCCACCGACGGTGGACTCGGCGCGCGCCCTCTTCCGCGGCATGTTCATGGACCCGCGGCGCTACGACCTGGCGCGCGTCGGCCGCTTCATGATCAACAAGAAGCTCGGCATCAGCGCCAACCTGAACATCAAGACGCTGCGCAGCGAGGACGTGATCGCGGTGGTCCGGCACCTGTTCCAGGTCAAGCTGGGCAGCAAGCCCACCGACGACATCGACCATCTCGGGAACCGGCGTGTGCGTTCGGTCGGCGAGCTGCTCGAGAACCAGTTCCGCGTCGGATTGACCCGGATGGAGCGCGCCGTCAAGGAGCGCATGTCCATCTCGGACATCACCAACTTGATGCCGCACGACCTGATCAACGCCAAGCCCGTCTCGGCCGTGGTCAAGGAATTTTTCGGCTCCTCGCAGCTCAGCCAGTTCATGGATCAGACCAACCCGCTGGCCGAGCTGACCCACAAGCGGCGGCTCTCCGCCCTCGGGCCGCGCGGGCTGAGCCGCGAGCGCGCGGGGTTCGAAGTGCGCGACGTGCACCCGACGCACTACGGCCGGATCTGCCCCATCGAGACGCCTGAAGGCCCGAACATCGGGCTGATCTCGTCCTTGAGCACGTACGCGCGGATCAACGAGTTTGGCTTCATCGAGACGCCGTACCGCAAGGTGGAGGCCGGCGCGGTGCTACCAGCCGAGCCGGTGTACCTGACGGCCCTGGAGGAGGAGCGGTACGTCATCGCTCAGGCCAACGCGGAGCTGGACGCCCGCAACCGGTTCGCCCGGGACCGGGTGTCGGCGCGCAAGGGCGGCGAGTACAAGATGGTCTCCCCGGAGGAGCTGCATTTCATCGACATCTCGCCCAAGCAGCTGGTGTCGGTGGCCGCGGCCATGGTGCCGTTTCTCGAGAACGATGACGCCAACCGCGCGCTCATGGGCGCCAACATGCAGCGCCAGGCGGTGCCGCTGCTCCAGCCCGAGGCGCCGCTGGTCGGCACGGGGATGGAGCACATCGTCGCCCGTGATTCCGGCGCCGTGGTGCTCGCCAGGCGGCCCGGCGTGGTGGAGTACGTGTCGGCCAACCGCATCGTCGTGCGGGCCGAGACCCGGTCCAAGAAGACCGACCCGGTCCAGGACCTACCGCTGGACATCTACAACCTGACCAAGTACCGGCGGTCGAACCAGAACACGTGCATCAACCAGCGACCGATCGTCAACAAGGGCGACCGTGTCAAGGCGGGCGACGTGATCGCGGACGGACCGGCCACCGACCAGGGCGAGCTGGCCCTGGGCCGTAACGTGCTGGTGGCCTTCATGCCATGGGGCGGATACAACTTCGAGGACGCGATCCTGGTCTCGGAGCGGCTCGTCAAGGACGACCGCTACACCTCGATCCACATCGAGGAGTTCGAGGTCCAGGCGCGCGACACCAAGCTCGGCAAGGAAGAGGTGACGCGGGACATCCCCAACGTCTCGGAAGAGGCGCTGAAGGACCTCGATGAATCCGGCATCGTCCGCATCGGCGCCAAGGTCAAGGCCGGCGACATCCTCGTGGGCAAGATCACGCCGAAGGGGGAGACGCAGCTGACCCCCGAGGAGAAGCTGCTGCGCGCGATCTTCGGCGAGAAGGCCGGCGACGTGCGGGATACCTCGCTGACGGTGCCGCCCGGTATCGAGGGCACCGTGGTCGACGTCAAGGTATTCTCGCGGCGGGGCGTGGACAAGGACGAACGCGCCAAGTCCATCGAGGACGAGGAGATTGCGGGCCTGGAGAAGGACTACCAGGACGAGATCGCCATGGTCGAGATGGAGCGCGACCAAAAGCTGAAGAATCTCCTCGTGGGCAAGACGCTGACCCAGGACCTGATGGACCCGACCACCAAGGAGCGGCTCGCCAAGAAGGGCGACAAGGTCGACCGTCCGGACCTGGAGAACTTCTCCTGGCACGAGCTCAAGAAGATCAGGATCAAGGAAGACGAGGGGCTCGTGGCCACCATCAAGAAGATCGAGGACCTGGCCGACGACCAGATCGCGTTCTTCGACCGTATGCTCGAGGAGCGCGTCGGCCGGCTGCGCCGCGGCGACGACCTGCCGCCGGGCGTGATCAAGATGGTGAAGGTGTACGTGGCGGTGAAGCGCAAGCTCTCGGTCGGCGACAAGATGGCCGGCCGTCACGGCAACAAGGGCGTCGTCTCGCGCATCCTGCCCGAGGAGGACATGCCCTACCTGCCCGATGGCACGCCCGTCGAGATCGTGCTCAATCCGCTCGGTGTCCCCTCCCGGATGAACGTGGGGCAGATCCTGGAAACCCATCTCGGGTGGGCGGCTCAGGTGCTCGGCCTCTGGGTGGCAAGCCCCGTCTTCGACGGCGCCACCGAGGAGGAGATCACGGCCCATCTGACGCAGGCCGGCCTGCCCACTTCGGGCAAGACGCGGCTGTACGACGGCCGCACGGGCAAGCCGTTCCATCAGGAGGTCACCGTGGGGCAGATCTACATGCTCAAGCTGGCCCACCTGGTGGACGACAAGATGCACGCCCGCTCCATCGGTCCGTATTCACTGGTGACTCAGCAGCCTCTCGGCGGGAAAGCGCAATTCGGCGGCCAGCGGTTCGGCGAGATGGAGGTCTGGGCCCTGGAAGCCTACGGCGCCGCCCACACGCTGCAGGAGATGCTCACGGTCAAGTCGGACGACGTGGAAGGGCGGAACCGGATCTACGAAGCCATCGTGAAGGGCGAGAATTTCCTGGAGCCCGGAACCCCTGAGTCCTTCAACGTGCTGGTGAAGGAGCTGCAGAGCCTGGCTCTGGACGTGGAGCTCGTTCCGAAGGACGGCAAGAAGCCGTCCTAAAGGAGACTCAGAGAATGTTGACGGATCGGCCTTTCGGCAGCCTGGTGCGTGAGGAGAAGCCCACCAAGGACCTGTGGGGCATCCTCGATCGGCATCCGAAGCCCCTGACGTTCGGGGCGATCCGGATCAAGCTGGCCGCGCCGCAAAAGATCCGCGATTGGTCGCACGGCGAGGTCAAGAAGCCCGAGACCATCAACTACCGGACGTTCAAGCCCGAGCGCGACGGCCTCTTCTGCGCGCGCATCTTCGGGCCGACGAAGGACTACGAGTGCGCCTGCGGGAAGTACAAGCGCATGAAGTTCGCGGGTGTGATCTGCGACAAGTGCGGCGTGGAGGTGACGCGGGCCCGGGTGCGCCGCGAGCGCATGGGGCACATCGAGCTGGCCTCACCGGTGTCCCACGTCTGGTTCTTCAAGGGGCTCCCGAGCCGCATCGGCCAGCTCCTGGACATGTCCCTCCGGGAGCTGGAGAAGATCCTCTACTTCGAGGAGTACGTGGTCCTCGACCCCGGCAAGGTCCCGGGGGTCAAGAAGAAGGATCTCGTCTCGGTGGACAAGGTCCGCAAGCTCCGCGAGGAGCACGGCCCGGACGCGCTCACCGTGGGCATGGGCGCCGAGGCCATCCGCGAGCTGCTGCGGGACATGGATCTGGAATCGCTGGCCCGTGAGCTGCGCGCCCAGATGGGCGTGGAGACTTCGGCTCAGAAGCGGAAGAAGATCGTCAAGCGGCTGAAGGTCATGGAGGCCTTCCTCAAGTCCGGGAACCAGCCGGAGTGGATGATCCTCGAGGTGCTGCCGGTCATCCCGCCCGAGCTGCGTCCGCTGGTGCCGCTCGACGGTGGCCGCTTCGCGACCTCGGACCTCAACGACCTCTACCGCCGCGTGATCAACCGGAACAACCGGCTCAAGCGGCTCATGGAGCTTCGGGCGCCCGAGATCATCATCCGCAACGAGAAGCGGATGCTGCAGGAGGCCGTGGATGCGCTGTTCGACAACGGCCGCCGCGGCCGCGTGATCACCGGGCCGAATAACCGGCCGCTCAAGTCACTTTCCGACACGCTCAAGGGCAAGCAGGGCCGGTTCCGTCAGAACCTGCTCGGCAAGCGCGTGGACTACTCGGGCCGCTCGGTCATCGTGGTCGGGCCATACCTCAAGCTGCACCAGTGCGGGCTGCCCAAGAAGATGGCGCTCGAGCTGTTCAAGCCCTTCATCCTGCGCAAGCTCGAAGAGCGGGGCATCGCCTCCTCGATCAAGGCCGCGAAGAAGTACGTGGAGAAGGAGCGGCCCGAGGTCTGGGACATCCTCGAGGAGGTCATCAAGGAGCACCCGGTGCTGCTCAACCGCGCCCCGACGCTCCACCGCCTGGGCATCCAGGCCTTCGAGCCGCTCCTGGTCGAGGGCAAGGCCATCGAGATCCACCCCCTCGTCTGCACCGCGTTCAACGCGGACTTCGACGGCGACCAGATGGCCGTGCACGTGCCACTCTCCATGGAAGCGCAGATGGAGGCGCAGGTGTTGATGCTCTCGTCGAACAACATCCTGTCGCCCTCCAACGGCTCCCCGGTGGCTGTTCCGACCCAGGACATGGTCTTCGGGATCTACTACATGACCAAGGAGCGTCCG
>DASSSH010000252.1:0-8660 GCA_035708525.1 Candidatus Methylomirabilota bacterium | reverse complement strand
CACGCTCGTGGGCTACGATCGCAAGACAGGCAAGCCCAAGCCCGAGACGCTCAGGAAGCTCGGCCTCGACCGGCTGGCCAAGGACCTGTGGCGCAAATAGCCAGCAAGACCGCGGCCACCGTCGAAATCACCACCTGGGTGACCAAGCTCGTCGGAGGCGACGGGTCGGGTAGCCGGCTCGTCGAAGAGCCGCTGCGTGATGGCGACACGGTAGGTGCGCTGCTGCGCCGTGTGTCGCAGCGCTTCCCGGAGCTTCACAGCGCCCTGTGGGATTCCAGCGGCCAGCGCCTCGGCGAGCACATTGAGGTGCTCGTCAACGACGCGGTGCTGGGGGTCACCCACGAGCTCGACTCCCCGCTCAAGGGAGGCGAGCGGGTCACCTTGCTGGGCCAGTTCATGGGCGGGTGATGCCGGGTCAATTGCCTTCGTCATACTTACTCAGCTCTCGCCTCGCCGCTGCGCGGCTCAGCTCGAACTGCCACGTACGCCTCCGGCTGGCTCCTCCCTCGGGCCTCGTCTGGCTCGGCACTTGACCCGGCATACGCCGTGACGACGGAGCGCGCCCCCGCCGAGGCGGCCCCCGCGCGCCGGCAGCGCTCGCGGCGTCTGCGCTGGGCGGTGATGGCGGGTCTCGTCGCCGCTCTCCTCTGGAGCTGGTTCGATCTCACCGGTCGACCCCAGTACTCGCTCTATCGCCTGAGCGCCGCGATCCAGAGCCGCGATCTGGCTGCCGCCGAGCACTACTTCGACGTCGATGCGATTGCGGTCGCCGCCAGCGAGATGTTCGCCGCCGAATATTCCCCGCGCGGCGTGGCAGTGGAGGGGATGCGGCCGGTGGTGGCGGTCCGGGTGCGAGCGGAGATCAGAAGGATGGTCGAGACCGCCGGACCCCAGCAGGCCTCGATTGCAATCCCGGCTGATTTCTTGGGGGCCTTCCGGGTCTTCGAGGTCTCGCGCCAGGGCACGGAGGCCTGGGTCAGCTACAGCGATGCCCGCCGGGGTGTCGTGCGATTCCGGATGAGCCAGCAGCCAGACCGGTCATGGAAGATCACCGAGTTCGACCGCGACTGGGTGCGCCGGCAGCTCCAGGATCGGCCCCGTCGCTAGCGCCAGTTCGCCCTCTCAGCGCTAACGATCGCCCTAAGAACGGCAGGTTCACGCTCCGGATTCTTCCGGAAACGGCAGGAGCGTCGGAGGTGACTCCGACGCTCCTGGAAGCGCGATTGGCGAGTGCCGTGCTAGCTACGGCGGTGCCGCCACCAGGAAGAGGCTCCGAGGGCGGAGAGACCGACACCGAGGAGGATGAGCGTTCCAGGCTCGGGCACGCCGGCGGACCCGCCGTCGCCGCCACCCTGTCTGATGGGGGCGAAGACTACCAGCTCGTCAGGGTTTGAAATTCCGAAGAACCGATCCCGAAGGGTTCCGTCGCTGTTCCAGATGCTGATCGCGTCGGCGCCGAACTCGCTGATGGTGAAGCTCCCGTCGTCGCCAATGGAGAGGCCGTTGGCCGGCTGATTCAGGCCCGTAATGAAATCAGAGGCAACGAAGGAACCGCCGATGGGGGTGAACTTGATGACCTTGCCCGTGGCGAAATTGTTGACATAGATGTTGCCGTCCTTGTCGATGTCGACGGCGTAGGTGTTCCCAGCGGCGACCGTCCCGACCTCAGTGAAACTGACGCCCGTCGTGGTGCCAATGAAGACCTTACCCGTAGAGAAATCAGTGACGAGGAGGTTCCCGCCGCGCGCGTTTATTCCGATGACGCTTGATGCTCCAGCCACCGTGATGTTCCGCACCAGATTCCCGGCGAGGTCGATCTCCTGAACCGTATTCGTCCCGAAGCGGGCGCTGAAGAGGTGGCCCGTGACGGGGTCGAAGGTCAAACCTTCTGCTGTTCCGACGACCGAGGTGAAGAAGGTCGTCAAGGCGTCGGTCGTCTTGTTCAGCTGGAAAATGTTGGAGCCACTATTGATGTAGAGGTTGAAGCTGGTATCAAACGCCAGTCCTATAGGGGTCCCGGCAATGTTCGTGAGCGTCGAGACGGTGCCGCTCAGCGGCTCGAGTCGCTGGACGTTGGAGCCTCCATGATTCGAGATGAGTATGTCACCGGAATTCAGGACGAATGCCTGGCCTTGGCCAGGGAGGAGCAAGAGGGGGACCGCGACGGCTAGGATCCATGCGATGCGAGCTTTCATGTTGCTTCCTCCAGTTGGGGCCGAGTGAGCACCGATCTAAACTTCTCGATTCGCCGCGCTGTCCATTTCTTGTCGACTGCTGTGCAAACCTTTCGCCATGTGGTGAAGAGCTTACAGAACGGTTAGTTACGCCGTTGCCTTGAGCAAGGGGCGCCGGATCTGTAAGACTGCCCGATCTCTCGAGAGAAATGCATCCTGAAATCAAATGGTTGAGTGCGAAGCGATCCGTGGTCCCTAGGACGTGAAAAGTGTCGGGAAGCTTTACAGTTCGTTCGCGTCAAAACAGCACTTCCTCCTTGACGGCCTGCGGCAGGCCGTGATAATTCAGAGCGGGCCGCAGGCGTTCCTTCCATTCCCGGTCCCCGCGAGGGAATCATGGCGCAAGTCGTTGGATTCATTGGGCTCGGAATCATGGGCCGTCCCATGGCCAAGAACTTGCTCAAAGCCGGCTATCCACTGGTTGTCCACAGCCGAAGCCAGCGCCCGGTCCAGGAACTGGTGGGGGCGGGGGCCAAGTCAGCCCCCTCTCCCAGAGAGGTTGCGGGGCAGGTCGATGTTCTCATCACCATGCTGCCGAACTCGCCCGACGTGGAGCTGGTCGCCCTGGGCCGGGATGGAATCGCCGAGGGCGCGCGCCGGGGCCTGCTCTACTTGGACATGTCCACGATCTCGCCGATCGTCTCGCAGAAGATCGGCAAGGCACTTGCGGCGAAAGGGGTGCGAATGCTCGACGCCCCGGTGTCGGGCGGGGAAAAGGGCGCGATCGACGCCGCCCTCAGCATCATGGTCGGCGGGGAGCAGGCCGACTTCGACGCGGCTCTGCCGGTCTTTCAGGCGCTGGGCAAGACGATCACCCTCCTGGGGCCGCTCGGCGCCGGCGGCTTCACCAAGCTCGCCAACCAGATCATCGTGGCGATGAACCTCACCGCGCTCGGCGAGGCGCTCACGCTGGCGCGAAAGGCCGGCCTCGATCGCGCCCTGACGCTCAAGGCGCTGGGCGGCGGGCTCGCGGGCTCCAAGTGCCTCGAGCAAAAAACGCCGAATTACGTCGCGGGGACCTACAACCCCGGCTTCAAGATCGACCTGCACTTCAAGGACCTGGGCCTGATCATGGAGGCCTCACGCGCGTTGGGGGTGCCGCTGCCGACGACTGCGGTCGTCCAGGAGTTGTTCAACGCCTTGCGGGTCAAGGGCAAGGGCGGCCTGGACCATTCGGGCGTCATCACCCTGCTGGAAGAACTGGCCGGCCTCCCGGAGAAGGCATGAGAGCCACGGTCGACCGGCCAGGGCTCGACTCCCAGGGTCGCTCGCCGCTCATCAAGATCCGGCGCGTCCGCAAGGGTGACCTCAGCAAGGTCCGCGACGTCATGGAGCAGGCCTTCGGCGATTTCTTCGAGCGCCAGGTCGGCACACGCCCGCGGCAGGTCTTCGGCGGCGCCCAGTACGTCCACCACCGCTGGCTGATGGAACCATGGGGCTGCTTCGTTGCCGAGGAGGGCGACGGCAAGATCGTCGGCGCGGCCGTGGCCGTGATGTGGGGCACGCTGGGACTGGTGGGGCCCGTGGCCGTGCTGACCAACTACCAGAACCAGGACATCGGCCAGCAGCTGCTCACCGCCTGTCAGGAGTTCTTCGAGGAGAACAACGCGACGGTGCAGGGTCTCTGCACCTATCCCTACAGCCCCAAGCACCTCATGCTCTACCAGAAGTTCGGCTACAAGCCCAAGGGGCTGGTGGTCATTACCGGCAAGCCGCTCGACCGGCGGGAGATCGTCCACGCGACCCGGACCATCAAGCCGGGGTTAGGGATCCGCCGCTACTCCACGCTCGAAGAGGCCAAGAAGAAGCAGGCCATGCAGAAGATCCGCCGGATCACCAACGCGTTCTGGCGGGGAATGGACCTGGCCAAGGAAGTCGAGATCGTGGATGGCCTCACCCTGGGCGACACCCTGCTGCTGGAGAAGGGCCGGGAGGTCATCGGCTTCGCCATCTGCCATCTGCCGCCCAACAGCGAGGCGCCCCACGGCTGCGCCTACGTCAAGTTCCTGGCCATCGATTCCCGTCACCGCAAGCCGGAGTACCTGCACGCGCTGCTCGGCGCGGTGGAGGAGATGGCCGGCGCGGCGCAGCTCCAGCGCGTCGTGGCGCCCGCCTACACTTACTACTGGACCGCCTACCAGACGCTCCTGGAGCGCGGCTACCACGTGGATTTCACCATGGTGCGCATGAAGCGGGGCAAGCAGGAAGACTACGAGGACCCCAGCGACCTGGTGCTCGACGACTGGCGCTGAGCCCGTGATTCGACGCCTCGGCCGGGCCGCAGTGCAGGCGGCGCCGGCGGCCCTGGTCGCCCTGCTGTTCCTGGCGTGCCCCGCCGCTCTGCTGGCTCACGCCATCGTGCTCGAGTCGTTCCCCGCCCACGACGCTACGCTCGCGCGCGCCCCCGGCCACGTGATGCTCCGCTTCAACGTCCAGATCGAAAAGCGTCTCACGCGCGTCACCCTCACCGCAGCGGACGGCGTGCCGCTGCCCGTCTCCATCGCGACTCGTGGCGCCGAGGCCGAGGCCGTGGACCGGCTCGTCATCCCGCTGCGGCCGCTCGGGCCCGGGACCTACGTGCTCCGCTACCGCGTGCTGGCCCTGGACGGGCACATCACCGAGGGTGCCCTCCGGTTCACCGTCAGCGCGGAGCAGTAGGCGATGACGCTTCTGGCGGGGTTCCTGGATGTGCTCCTGCGGGGCGTCGGGCTCGCGGGGCTGTCCGCGGCGGTCGGGGGCCTCGCGTACGCGGTGCTCGTGCTGGGCGCGCTCGGGACTCCGTCGCCCCTCGGCCGCGCGGCGCTCGGCAGCGCGCTCAGGCTGATCGCCCTCGGCGCTGGCGTCGTGGCCGCCGCCCAGGCCGTGCTGCTCTTCGTGATTCATCCCTGGGCGCTGGTGGACGCGAACGGACACTGGCCGGTCGGCGAGTTTCTCAATACCGAGATCGGCCGTGCCGGCCTCCTCCGCGTCCTGCTGGGCGGCGCGCTGGGCGCTGCCGCGATCTGGCTCGGCCGCCGGCCCGCGTCGCGCCGCCGGTGGGCGGCGGCGGCCCTCCTCGCCGCTCTGTTGATGCTCAACGCCGCCTGGCTCGCCCACGCCGTGAGCCGGCTCCACGATCGCGCTCCGCTCATGGCCGTCACGGTGCTCCACCAGCTCGGCGCCGTGATCTGGGTGGGCGGGCTCATCCATCTCGTGGGTTTCGCCCTGGTCTGGCGGCGCGCCCGGTCGGCAGGGGATCCCGCGGCCGCCTCGCTCGGTCCGCGGATCCTCGCCCGCTTCTCGGCCGTCGCGATCGCCGCGATGGCCCTCGTGCTCGTCCCGGGCATCTATCTCACCCTCGCCTACATCGGCAGCTGGGGCGGCCTCATCGGGACGGGCTACGGGGTCATGGTGCTGACCAAGGTGGCGCTCCTCCTGGCGGCGCTGCTGCTGGGCGGGCTGAATTTCCTCCTGCTGCGCCGCCCCGAGAGCGCCTCGGGGATCGCGGTGCGCGTTCCACCGTTCGTCGAGGCCGAAGTCGGGATCGGCGTCACCCTGCTGCTGGCCGCGGCCTCGCTGACCTCGCTGCCGCCCGCCGCGGACGTCGTGGCCGACCGAGCGACGCCGGCGGAGGTCGCGGTGCGATTCGTGCCGAAGGTGCCCCGGCTGACCTCGCCGGCGATCGGTCAGCTCCTGGCAGTCGCGGCGCCCATTGACGACACCCTGGCCACGCGCCAGCCCGAGGAATACGCGTGGTCGGAATACAACCACCACATGGCCGGCCTCTTCGTCTTCCTCATGGGTGTCCTCGCCGTGCTGGAGCGCACGGGACGCGCGCGCTGGGCGCGGCACTGGCCGCTGCTCTTCCTGGGGCTGGCCGCCTTCCTGTTCGTTCGCAACGATCCGCGGGCCTGGCCGCTTGGCCCGAGCGGCTTCTGGGAAAGCATGGTGCTGCCCGACGTGCTCCAGCACCGGATGGTCGTGGCGCTCATCGTGGGGCTGGCCCTCTTCGAGTGGCTCGTGCGGATCGGCCGCCTCCAGCGTCCCGGCTGGCGGGGCGTCTTCCCGGTCCTCTGCGCCGTGGGGGGCGCCATCTTGTTGACCCACTCGCACGCCATGTTCAGCCTGAAGAACGAGTTCCTCGCCGAGGTCTCGCATGCGCCCATGGGAATCCTGGCGGTGTTGATGGGCTGGGGGCGCTGGCTCGAGCTGAGACTGCCCGCGTCCGACCGTCGCATTCCGGGCTGGGTCTCGGCGCTCGCGATGCTGATGATCGGGCTGATTCTGCTCTTCTACCGTGAGACTTGATCGCCTCTCGGAAGGGCCGAGTCTGGCATGCTGACCGGATACGCGACCGCCGACGGCACCGCCGCCTACCGCGCGAGGCTCGCAGCCCGAGCGGCCGAGGGCCATTTCGGGCGCTGGCGCGACCTGCAGGTCTCCTCGGTCGGCGTCGGCACGTATCTGGGCGATGACGACGCCGCGACCGACGCCGCGTATACCGCCGCGATCACCCGCGCGCTCGAGCTCGGGCTCAACGTGGTGGATTCGGCCATCAACTACCGGAACCAGCGCAGCGAGCGGAGCATCGGCGCCGCGCTGCGGGGGTTGACCGGCGCGGGTCGCCTCGCGCGCGAGGAGGTGCTGCTCGCCACCAAGGGCGGCTTCATTTGCTTCGACGGGCAGCGTCCGCCCAACCCGAATGCGTATCTCGTCGAAACGTACGTCCGGCCGGGCGTCTTCAGCACCGAGGACGTCGTGGCGGGCTGCCACTGCATGACGCCCCGCTACCTGGCCGACCAGCTCGACCGGAGCCGCGCGAATCTCGGGATCGCGACCGTCGACGTCTACTACGTCCATAACCCGGAGATGCAGCTCGGCGAAGTGGACCGCCCGACCTTCCTCGCTCGGATGCGGGCCGCCTTCGAATTCTTGGAGGCCGCGGTGAGCGACGGCAAGATCGGCGTCTACGGGACCGCCACGTGGAACGGGTACCGCGCGCCGCCGTCGGCTCAGGATCACCTCTCGCTTGCCGAGCTGGTCGGGCTCGCGCGAGAGGTTGGCGGCGCCGACCATCACTTCAAGGTGATCCAGCTGCCGTACAACCTGGCGATGACCGAAGCGCTCACCAGCGCCACCCAGCCGGTGGGTCGCGAGATGGTCTCCGCGCTCGAGGCGGCCCGGCGGTTGGACGTCTATGTGATGACCTCGGCCTCCATCCTGCAGGGCAAGCTCGCGCGGGAGCTGCCTGCCGCTCTGGCCGAGGTCCTCACAGGGCTCGAGACCGACGCGCAGCGCGCGCTGCAGTTCGTCCGCTCGACGCCGGGCGTGGGCACGGCGCTCTGCGGAATGAAGAACACGGCCCACGTAGAGGAGAACGCCCGGCTGGTCGCCGTCCCGCCGGCACCGCGGGAGAAGCTCTTCACTCAAGGTTGATGCACGTCACCGCCTGCGCCGACACCGCGGAGCTGGCGAGTCGGGCCGCCGCGCTCTGGCTCGACCGCCTTCGCGCCAAGCCCGATCTGGTGATCGCGGTGCCGGCGGGCCGGACGCCGCGGACGCTGTACGCGCGGCTGCGCAGCGTGCACGCTGCCGACCCGGCGCCCTTCTCGCGCATGCATGTCTTCGCGGTGGACGAGCTTTGCCCGCCCGCGCCGCCGGACGGGTACTTCTGGCGCCAGATTCGCCGCGAGCTGCTCGACTGGGCGCAGATTCCGCCCGCCAATCTGCATCCGTTCGATGTGGCCGCGCCGGACCTCGAGGCGATGTGCCGCGACTATGAGGCCGCCATCGCCGCCGTGGGGGGCCTGGACCTCGTGATGCTGGGGCTGGGGCCGAACGCCCATCTGGCCTCCAATGAGCCGGGCAGCCCAGGGCACTCGCGCACCCGGCCCGTGGCGCTCTTGCCGGGCACGGTCGACTACATCCTCACCGACGAGGTCATCCAGGGCGCCGTCTCCTCACGCGCGGTCACCTTGGGGCTCGCCACCATCGCCGAGGCGAGGGAAGTGGTGGTGCTCGTCGCCGGCGCTCACAAGCGGACGCCGCTCCGGGCCATGCTGGCCGGACCCGCCACCTCCGAGGTGCCCGCTTCGATTCTCCAGCGCCACGCGCGCTGCACCGTGCTGGCGACGCAGGACGCCCTCGAAAACCCTTGAATATCGGCTGGCCGTCGGCTAGCGTGATACCCCGTGATCACCATCGACGCCTCGGACGGCTGCGCCCATCCGGTCGATCCTCCAAGGCGCTGAGCGACGGCTCGACATGGTGACAAGCGTCCATCACATCGGCATCGTGGTCCGGAGCCTCAGGGACGCCTACCGATTCTGGCGCGATACCCTGGAGCTCCCGGTCATCCGCGAAGCTGAGCTCAAGGACCAGGGCGTGCGCGCCGCGCTGCTCGCGGCCGGGGGCAGCGAGATCGAGCTGCTCGAGCCCCTCGCCTCG
>DASSSH010000251.1:0-6087 GCA_035708525.1 Candidatus Methylomirabilota bacterium | reverse complement strand
CTGGGTGTTCACGGCCTCCGCGCGGGGGCGGCTGGGGGCGCCGGTGGTGGGGCTGCTCACGGCCGGGGCCTTCCTGGTGGTCGGGATCTGGGGGGCTGAGAGCTGGCGGCAGAGCCGGCTGTGGCGGGACTCGGAGACGCTCTGGCGCTGGGCGGTCGATGTGGATCCCGACTGCGCCCTCTGCCACAACAACCTCGGCTCGGTGATCCTCGAAACCCCGCCCTACTCGCCGCTGCGCGCCTCGCTGGCCGAGCGTCATTTCCGCGAGGCCATCCGGCTGCATCCCGAGCGGCCCAACCCCTACCACAACCTGGGCGCCGCCCTCGCGGTCCAGAAGCGCTACCCGGAGGCCGAGGCGGCGTTTCGAGCCTTCATCGAGAAGTACCCCGAGACTCCTGCCGGCCGAGGGTCCCTCGGAGTTCTCTTGATCGAGCAGAAGCGCTACGCGGAAGCGGTCCCGGTCCTCCGAGCGGCGCTCTCGATGATCCCCAACTCCCGCGAGCTGAAGATTGCCCTCGCCACGGCGCTCCGCGCCCGCGCCCAGGAGATGACGGGTTCGGAGCAGCGCCAAGATGCCGCCGCGCTCGCCCAGGAAGCGCGGACGCTCGAAGCCGAGGCTCAGCGCTCGACGACGAGCGCGCGGTAGCCTCGCGCGGCTAGCCGCTGCGCCGCGGCCTGCGCCGCCGCGCGGTCCGGGTAGATGCCAACACGAACGCGGTAGAAGGCCTCGCCGCCGACGACGGTTTCCGCGATCGCCGCCTCGACTCCGTCGCGGCTCACGGCGCTCCGCAGCGCCTCGGCTCGGGCTCGCGTCGTGAAGGCGCCGAGCTGGACGGAGAAGCCGGGCGCCGAGGCCGCGACCGGGGCGCCCGCCAGCGCGATGACGCGCAGCCGCACCGGGATCACTCCGCGCCCGATCGCGCCGAGAACGCTCGCGGCGGCGTAGGAGAGATCCAGGATCCGGCCCTCGACGAAGGGCCCCCGATCATTGACACGCACCTCCACGGCCTGGCCGTTGTCGAGGTTGGTGACCATGAGCCTCGTGCCCATGGGCAAGGTCCGGTGGGCGGCCGTGAGATCACGCATGTCGTAGATTTCGCCGCTGGCGGTGTGCCGCCCATGGTAGGGGTTGCCATACCAGGAGGCCAGACCCGTCTCCTCGAGGCCCAGGCGGGGCGGCACCGGGGGCGTGGTGATCGTGGGGCGCGCGCAGGCCGCGAGGGCGAACCCCGCGAGGATCGACCAGGCGACCGTCCCTCGGAGGAAGGCGGTCCTCATCGCGGCTCTATGGTGCCATCGCCGCCGCACCCGGGCCCCTTGTTTTCACCGCTTTTTCTTGGTACTCAGGAGCCGAGTCGCCGTCCTCAAGGAGGCCACCCCCATGGCGAAGATCACGCAGCTCACCGTGACCGCTCAATCCAAGCCCGGTGTCCTGTCCAAGGTGGCGCGAGCGCTGGCCGACGCCGGCGTGAACATCACCGCCATCTGCGCCGGCGAAACAGCGGGGCGGGGCAAGATCCGGATGGTCGTCAGCGATCCCGGGCGTGCCAAGCAGGCGCTGGCCGGCGCCAAGATCCGATGCGGCGAAGAGCCGGCGCTGCTGCTCTCGCTGGAAGATCGCCCGGGCGCGCTGGCGAGTGTCGCCTCGCGCCTGGCGGCGGCCAAGATCAACATCAAGTGCGCCTACGCGACGACCCCCGCCCCGGGCGGCGGCGCCTGCCAGGTGGTGCTGGCCGTCGCCAACGCCGACAAGGCCGAGAAGGCGCTGGGGTAGGGCCGCGGTGCGGCTCAAGCGGGACGAGGTGGAGCGGATGATGGAAGGGCGCCCGCCCGGGAGCACGCTCGAGGAGGCGCTCGACGTTTTCGAAGTCTTCGCCAGTGGGACGCTTGCCGACGAGGTCTACGTCCTCGACGACGTCAGCGGCAAGCGCATCGCCATCGCCCCGGCGGCCCTCAAGGCCAAGTACCGGAAGGAGTGACACGCCATGGCCATCGTGACCATCTCGCACGAGATCGGATCGGGCGGTCCTGAGATCGGCCAGCAGCTGGCCGATCGGCTCGGATACAAGCACGTGGACCAGGAGCTCATCTCCGAGACGGCCCACCGGTACGGGCTCCTGGAGGAGAAGCTCTCGCACCTCGACGAGTCCAAGCCCTCGCTCTTCGAGCGCTTCGACGCCGAGACCCGCCGCTACATCACCGCCATTCAGACCTCGCTCTACGAGTTCGCGGAACAGGACAACGTGGTCCTGATGGGTCGCGGCGGCCAGTGGCTGCTCCGCGGGATTCCCCATGTCGTCCGGGTGCGGGTCATGGCGCCCTTCGAGCAGCGGGTCAAGCGCTTGGCCAAGAAGCTGGCCGGCTCCATGGGAGAGCCAACCAACATGCGGACGGTGACCGAAATGGTCCGCCGCGACGACAACGAGAAAGCCGGGCGCATGCGCTACCTCTACGAGGTGGATCTGACCGATCCGTCGCTGTACGAGCTGCTGATCAACACGGAGAAGCTTTCGGTGGGGGCCGCCGTCGAGGTCATCGCGGGCGTGGCGCGCCGCCCGGAGCTTCAGACGACGGAGGCGGGCGCGCAGCTGGTCGCCGACCGCTCGCTGGCCTCGCGCGTGCAGGTAGCTCTCGCGACCCATCCGGAGACGCGCAAGTATCGGATCACGGTGGAGGCGAGGCTGGGGGTGGTCACGCTGGAGGGCACCGCCGCCATGGACGAGGCCCTGGACGTGGCGCGCGGCGTCCCCGGAGTACGGGACGTCAAGGCCCAGCAGGTGGACGTCCCGCCCATTCCGCCGTTCGTGGCGTAGGAGTCACTTCCGGGCGGGCGCGCCCGCGCTGCGCCGGGCGCCCTCGTCCGGCACTTCGGCGATGGTGATCGAGAGGGCGATCTTCTGCTTCTTCCGGAGCACTTCGAGAGCGACGCTCTTGCCGACCTTGGTCTCGGCCACCAGTCGCTGCATATGCCGGTAGTCCTCCACCGGGACCTTGTCGTAGGAGAGGACGACGTCGCCCTGCTGGAGGCCCGCTTTCTCGGCGGGGCCGCCGGCGATGGTCGAGCTGACCACCGCGCCCGCGGCGCCCGTCACGCCGAGGGTCTGCGCCAGCTCCGGAGACAGGGGCTGAAGCCCCACTCCGATCCAGCCGCGGACCACCTTGCCGCTGTCCACCAGCTGGCCGACCACCCGCTTGACCATGTTGATCGGAATCGCGAAGCCGATGCCTTGCCCCGCGGCCACGATGGCCGTGTTGATGCCCACCACCTCGCCCTTGAGATTGAGCAGCGGCCCGCCGGAGTTGCCCGGGTTGATGGAGGCGTCCGTCTGGATGAAGTTCTCGTAGGTCGCGACACCCACGTCGGACCTGCCGGTCGCGCTGATCACTCCCACGGTCACCGTCTGGTCGAGGCCGAAGGGATTGCCGATGGCGATGGCCCACTCCCCCACGCGCAGCGCGTCCGAATTCCCGAGGATCGCAACCGGCAGCTCATGGTCGGGCTGGAATCGGACCACGGCCAGATCGGTTTTCGCGTCGGTTCCGAGGATCTGGCCCCGGTACTCGTGCTTGTCCGCGAGCCGGATCAGGATCTCGTCGGCGCCCTTGACCACGTGAAAGTTCGTGAGCACGAGGCCGCGCTTGTCGATGATGACGCCGGAGCCGAGCCCCGGCCGGCGGAACTCGGAGCGCGTGTCGGGGCCCTCGGAGCCGAAGAACTGGTTGAAGAAATCACGGAAGTACGGGTCGTCGGTTCCGGGCGGGGCGACCGGCGGGCGTCGAGGCTTGGCGCGCTGGATCGTGCCGATGTGGACCACCGCGGGCCGCACGTGCTCGGCCACACCGACGAAGCTGCCCTGCAGCGCCTCGGCGAGCGAGGAGGTGGCTCCCGCCTTCGCGCTCTCGGCCGGAGCGGGACGCGCCAGGCGATCCCGGACGAGATAGCCCGCCGTGGCCGCGGCGCCGACCAGCAGGACGACCAGCACTCCGCGGATGACCTGGCGAGTCATGGCGTGTACTCTATCAAGTCGGGCGCATGATTACGATGGCAGTTCTTGAATCGCGAGGCTCCCGGTGAGATACCGCCACGCGTGGCCCGGATTCCTCTTGCTGGCGGCGCTCGCCGTCCTGCTGGCCGGCCTGCTGACCTGGGGCGAGCACTTCCTGTCCCCCGGCCCGACCGGCGGGCTGAGCCGGCTGCTCCAGCTCTGGCCTGCCTCGCGCGGCGTCCGGGAGGCGCCGCCTACCGTGCCCCAGACGGCCTCGGCGTCCTCGGCCCCGTCGGCCTCCGCTCCAGCGCCAGCCGCGGATCGTGCCGACGAGGCGCCGGCGCAGAGCGAGTCGGCGCCCGCCGGGACGCCCGCGCTGGCCAAGGCTGACCCTGCCGCGGCGCCGGCCCCCGGTGAGGCCTCGCGCGCGGCTACTCACTCCGCGGCTCCAGCCTCCGCCCGCTACGCCCTGGCACTGGGAACCTTCCCGATCGCGGATGATGCCGAACGAATCGAGGCGCGGCTGAACCAGGCCGGCTTTTCTACGGTGCGCTTCAGACAGCAGGCGCCCTCCCGCCTCTTCAGCGTGCTGATCCCCCAGGTCCGCACCGCCGAGGAGGCGCAGGCCATCGTCGAGCGACTGCGGCTGGAGGGCTTCACCCAAGCTGTGGTCCTCGCGGTCAGGGACGAACTCGCGGTTCGAGTCGCCCAGTCCCTGCCTCTGCGTACCGCGGTGCGGACGGCCGAGCAGCTGCGCAGCGCGGGCCACGACGCTAACGTCGCTGCCGAAGCCAGCCACGCGGGTCAGATCACGCTCCGTCATGGCAACTTCGCCACCCGCCAGGAGGCCGAGGCCGCTAGCCGGGAGATCGCCCGGCTCGGGGTAGCCAACGAGGTCGTTCAGCTCCGCTAGCCCTTCCAGTCTGAAACCGCGTTATCCCCCAAAATTGTAGGAGACTCAGAAAATCGAGGGTCGAGAAGGGGTCCGACTCCCGATTTGCTCAGGGCAACTGGTTGATTCTTAATGCGTTACATCTACCACGAACCCGGGCATAGGCTTTGCTACCATCATGGGCGGAGAGTTTGCTATGACCATGGAAGTACTGCCAGATTTTGGTAACACGGGCCGAGGAGGAAACCCGGCCGGAGTTGATCACCCCAACCGAGGAGGAACAGGGATGTTCAAACAGACGTGGTCGGCGTTGTTCGGAAGGGGGCGCGACCGGGGCTTCACTCTGGTCGAGCTGCTGATCGTGGTGCTGATCGTCGGCATTCTGTCGGCGGTGGCGCTGCCGCTGTATCTCGGCTACACCCGCGACGCGCGGCTGGCGGAGGCCAAGGCGCTGGCGGGGTCGGCGATGACGGCGCTGTCGGCTTGCGTGCAGGTCAAGGGCGCCGGCGGCAACTGCGTGATCAGCGAAGTCGCCCAGCGCGTGGGCGTGGACACGACGAGCTTCAATACCTACGACGGCCGCTGGAACCTGGCCACCGCGCAGCTGACGGTGACCAACGCCAACCCACCGGCGCTGCTGGGGACCATCGGCATTTCGGGCATCGGCGGCAATGCCAGCGGCATGTCGACGGCGATGTTCGCGACGGCGTCGGGGGTCGTGTTGCGCTGCGATGTCAACAGCGCGGCGCCGCCGGCCAACTCGAACGCCGGCATCGGCTGCTGAGCCCAGGACCATAGCCAGACGCGGGGGTGACGGGCCGCGAGGCTCGTCACCCCCTCTACTATTTCGGCGGCGGGCAGCCCGCCGGAGACTCCGGGCGCTGCCCCATCCGTTCCAGGACGCGGGCGAGCCCCGCGCAAGCATCCAGTGATCCCGGTGCCAGTCTGAGCGCTTCTCGGAACGCCTGCTCGGCGCCGCGGTCCACGCCCGTTTTCTCCCACGCCCATCCGATCGTGACGTACCACATCGCCTTGTTCCCTGACAGTCTCATCACCTCCTGGTATTCAGCCAGCGCCTCCGCATAGCGCGCTTCACCCTCGTAGGCGCCGCCGAGGTTGAAGTGGGCCGCCCGACTGTCCGGATGGACCACCATGGCCTGAGTCCAGAGCGTGATGGAGTCGTGCCACACCTGAGCTTGCTGCCAGGTG
>DASSSH010000250.1:0-7117 GCA_035708525.1 Candidatus Methylomirabilota bacterium | reverse complement strand
GGTCCTGCTTGTCCTCTTTGATCGCCTGCTCGTGCACCACGCCCTCCTCCATCACGCTGCGGTGGCGGGCGGCCTCGTCGATCGCGTGCGCCGATACCATGGCGGCCCGGCGCGACTCCTCGTCCACGTACTCGCTGTGCGAGAGCTGGGTGTCGATGACGTCGATCTCCTCGACGTCCTCGAGCCGCCCGGGCCAGGCACCGGTCCGCAGGCAGACGAGGCAGCGGACGATTTCCGCCAACCCCTGGAGCATCACCAGCGCGCCCGCGACCGGGATCACCGTCTTGAAGTGGTAGACGGGGGGCCCCTCGGCTGTGACGGTCGAGTGCTCGCCGATGCGCCAGGAGAGGGCGGCGTAGTCGTAGCCCGCGTAGATGAGCCCCAGGATGCCCGGAATGAAGAAGAGAAGGTACAGCGACAGGTCGAGCGCCGCCTGGCCCCGCGGTTTCATGTAGATGTACACGAAATCGGCGCGCACGTGGCCGGCCAAGGCCAGCGTGTAGGCCCCACACATCATGAAGAGGGTGCCGTACAGCATGTTGTTGAAGTCGAAGATCCATGCCGTCGGCGCGTTGAGGATGTACCGCTTGAAGACCTCGATGGAGACCACGAAGGTGAGGGCGACGATCAGCCAGGCGAAGGCCTTGCCGGACCAATAGCTGACCTGATCGATGGCCCAGAGCAGACGCTGGGCGCTCATCAGCGTGGGAGATCGGCCAGCCCTCCGGCGCGCGCCGGAGGGCTGGCCTGCAGGGAAGGAGCCACGCGGGGACTAGCTCTTGGGAGCCGGCTTGGCCGCTGGCTTGCCGAAATAATGGTTATAGGCCATGCGTCGGTTGACGTTGGTGTCCAGGTCCCACTTCACGGCGCGCGCGGCGAAGGCACGCTGTGATTCGACGATCTCCTTGAATATCGGGTTCTCTGCCGATTTCTTTTCCGCAACCCGATCGAAGATCTCGAGCTGCTTCTGGAGGATCGAGTCCGGGGTCTTGTAGAACCGAACCTTGTCCTTTGTCTGCAGCTCGATATAATCCTTTGAGTAGCGGTCGATCGCCTTCCAGGACATGTCGGCCGAGGCCGCCTCCACCGCGTTCTCGATGATCACCTTGATCTTGGCGGGCAGCGCATCGTATTTCGTCTTGTTGAACGTGATCTCGAACGTCTCGGCGTTCTGGTGGTAGCTCTGGAGCATGCACACCTTGGAGACGTCGGCAAAGCCGAGGATGCGGTCGGAGGTCGCGTTGTTGAACTCGGCGGCATCGAGGAGTCCTCGATCCATTGCCGGCACGATCTCGCCGCCGGGCAGGGCGTTCACCGCCGCCCCGAGGCCCTGGAACAGATCGATGGAGATCCCCACGGTGCGGAACTTGAGGCCCTTGAAGTCGTCGACCTTGGTGATCGGCTTCTTGAACCAGCCGAGCGCCTGGGTCGCCATCGGCCCGTACGGGAAGGAGACAATGTTGGCGTCGATCGCCTTGTAGGCCTTCTCGAGCAGCGCCTTGCCGCCGCCGTACTTGTGCCAGCTCAGCATCATATTGGCGTCCATGCCGAAGGCGGGACTCGATCCCCAGAGCGCGACCGCCGTCTGCTTGCCGTAGTGGTACACGAACACGCCGTGGCCGCCGTCGAGCGTGCCCTTCGACACGGCGTCGAGCAGCCCGAACGCCGGCACGACCGCGCCGGCGGGCAGCACCTCGATCTTCAGGTCGCCGCCGGTCATGTCGTTGACCTTCTTGGCGAAGTCGAGCGCGTACTCGTGGAAGATGTCCTTCTGCGGCCAGGTACTCTGCCAGCGCATCGTGATGGGCCCCTGCGCCTTGGCGATCCTCGGGAAGGCGAGCGCCGCTGCGCCGACGGCGGCCGCCGTCCCCGCCAGAAACTTGCGGCGCGGTGCTAGGGGTGTGGTCTGCTGGTTGTCCATCAGTCGCCTCCTCTCGCGCTCTCTCTCCGGTGAAACAGCGGGAAGTGGAAGAACCCTGCCCCGGGCTGCCGATATCGGAGCGCCGGGATTCTACCCTGCCCCCGGCCGTCTCCGCAAGGTGGCTCCAGGCGCCCACGGGGGCCCTCGTGTGGCGCTGATCCGTTCGAACTACCCGGCTGGCGAAGGCTCAGTTCTTCTTGAGCCGCACCTCCTCGAGCGGCGCCGACCAGGGATAAGGATCGATCAGCATCAGCGCGGGATCAGCCACCCGCGGTCCCAGACCGCTCGGCCAGATGTACTCGTAGATGGGCGCATATCTCACCCGCTCGTACAGGAGCCGCTGGATCTGGTGGAGCAGGGCTTCGCGCTTCTTCCGGTCGGTCTCGCGGGCCTGCTGCTTGTACAGGGCGTCGACATCGGGATAACCGCCGTAGGCGAACGCCCCGTCGCTCGGCACGATCTCGGACAGACGCGAGGCGGCATTCCCGTAGACCGCGTTGATGCAGACGCAGAGCCCCTTGAGCTTCTTCGTGGCCAGCGCCGCGTAGAACGCCGCGCGCTCCATCGTCCGGAGCTTGGTCTTGATGCCCACGGCCCCGAGATAGCCTGTGACGGCTTCACCCATGGAGAAGTAGGGAGGCCAGGGATAGAGATCGCCGGCGTCGAAGCCGTTGGGGTAGCCCGCCTCGGTGAGAAGCTGCTTGGCCTTCGCCGGATCGTAGGGGTATGGATCGAGGGGCAGGCTGAAGTCGAACTTGCGGGGGATCATGCTCCCCGTCAGTCGCGAGGCCCCGAGGTTCTCCGCCTCGTTCAGCGCGCGGCCGTCGATGGCCAGGATCGCGGCCAGCCGCACACGCCGGTCGGCCCAGGGCGACTTGGGGTCCCACTGGTCGAAGTAATCCAGGTAGAAGGTGCCGATCCCGCCGGAGAACACCAGCTTGAGGTTGGGATCACGCTTCACCTCCAGCGCCTGCGGGCCGTCCAGGAGATAGGCGAGGTCGACTTCTCCGCGCTTCAGCATGGCAAGCCGCGTCGTGGCCTCCGGAACGCTCTTGAACACCAGCCGCTTCACCGCGGGGATCTTACGCCAGTACTGCTCGTTGGCCTCCAGGACCAGCTCGACGCCGGGTGTCTGGCTCACGAACTTGTAGGGCCCCAGGCCGATGGGATGCTTCTTGAAACCGTCGTTGCCGACCTGCTCGACGTACTTCTTCGGCACGATCCAGCCGGCGCCCGACGCGAAAGTCCCGTAGAACATCATGAAGTCGGGCCAGGGCTCGTGCAGCAGGAAGCGCACCCGGGTGGGATCGACCACGACCACCTCGCGCACCTTCTCGTGCAAGACCTTGCCCTTGGCGCGCTGGAAGCTGAACCTCACGTCCTCGGCCGTGAAGGGATCGCCGTTGTGGAACTTGAGCCCCTCGCGCAGCTTGAACTCGTAGACCTTTTGGTCCGCGCTCACCGTCCACGACTCCGCCAGGCTCGGCGCCAGGAGGTTGCCGGGCATGGGCTTCACGAGCGCGTCGTGGACGGCGTAGAGGAGCCAGAAGGGGGTGATGACGCCCACCACCTCGGCCGGATCGAGCCAGACGGGCGCGAGCGTGACGTACATCGCGAAGCGCATCTCGCCTTCGGGCTTGGGCTGGGCCGGCGCGTCGAGGACGTCCACCCACAGCAGGGCGACGAGGAGGACACCACCGAGGGCGAAACTTCGTTTGCTGTTCATGCTCGGCACCCCCTCCGGTCCGCTCGGCCGACGCCAAAGGGAGTCTAGTAGTCGCGTAAGGCCGTGTCAAAGGCTGCCACCCGGAGCCGCCGGGCCGCGAGCCCAGCGGACAGCGGGAGGCGAGAGCCTCAGGGAGGCGAGATCAGGCCGGCATACCCGTAGACGTGGTAGACAACGATGAAGACGTACACGACGACGGCGCTCAAGAGACCAGCCCGTCCGAGCGTCCAGGTCCCGTGAAGGCACAGGACGGCGCCCCCCACGCACGTGAGGGCCAGCTTGACCCCGGTGAACACCATCGGGCCCAAGGCCAGCGCCGCCCCCATCACCGGGTTGAGCTCGTGGGCTCCAGGCGCATTCACGGTGAGGTACGCGTCCGCCGCTGACAGCCCGACCACGAGCCAAAACGCCGCGATCAGGCCAGGCGCCGGCCGATCCACAAAGATGCGAGAGTGCTCACCGCTCCGGCGACCGCCGCGACGGCGGCCCCGCAGGAGGAAGGGGGACAGCATGCCCGTTGGCTGGCGGCGGCGGTCGTCGCACCTTCGCTGCTCGTCTCGTTGCTGGACCGAAGTGGAGGACCACATGGCACCCGAAGCCATGCTGCAGTCAGCGTGCCACGACTCCCAATGCTTGTTCGGTGCGTGCTTCTCGAGGGGCCGCGACGTGGCCGCAGCGCGAGCGTAAAGCCTTTCGACAGTCAGGTTGAGCGAGGCCGCCTGGATTCAATCCGTCGACACCCTCAACCGGCCTGTGTCACACTCCGTGGCAGCGATGGAAGACGGCCGAGCTGGGCGACGGGCGCTGTCCGTTCTCACCACGCTGAACGCGCTCAACTATGCCGACCGGTATGTCGGGGCAGCGGTGCTGCCCCTCATCCTGGCCGGCCTCGCCCTTTCCGACGCCCAAGGCGGGCTCCTCCAGTCGGCCTTCATCGTCACCTACTCCCTCGTCTCCCCCATGGCGGGATGGGCGGGGGATCGATACCCGCGCCTGCCCATCGCGGCCGCGGGGGTGGTGATCTGGAGCATCGCCGTCATCGCCTCCGGGCTGGCGCCGACCTTCCTCCTCCTGCTCCTCGCCCGGGCGGTCACCGGCGTCGGGGAGGCGGGCTATGCCGTCGTGACCCCGTCGCTGCTCTCCGACTTCTACCCGCGGGAGCAGCGTGGGCGGGCGATGGCCATCTTCTATGCCGCCATGCCGGTCGGAACCGCGCTGGGGTATGCGGTCGGCGGCACGGTCGGCAGCCACCTGGGCTGGCAGGCCGCCTTCTTCGTCGCGGGGGCGCCGGGACTGGTGCTGGCGCTCTTGCTCGCCTCCCTCAGTGAGCCGCCACGCGGCACGTTCGAGAGCGGCGCTCCGCCGGCGGCGAGCCCACTGGCCCTGGGAGCTTCACTGCGCGCGCTCCTGGCCCGTCCGAGCTATGTCTACAACACCGCCGCCCAGGTCCTGTACACCTTCGCCATGGGCGGCCTGGCGGTCTGGATGCCCACCTACTTCGTCCGCGAGCGGCACATCCCGCTGGCCACCGCGGCGACCACCTTCGGGGTGCTGCTCCTGATCGCCGGCTTCGTGGGCACGCTCGCCGGAGGCCAGCTCGGCGATCGCGTGGCGCGAAAGCTGCGCGGGGCGCAGTTCTCCGTCTCCGGCTGGAGCCTGATCGCCTCCCTCGTCTTCACGCTCACTGCGATCCTGGCGCCCGACCCCGCCGTGTACTGGCCGGCGATGTTCGGCGCCCTGTTCCTGCTGTTCTTGAATGTCGGGCCGTTGAACGCCGCGATGGCCAACGTCCTGCCGGCGGACCTGCGGGCGCGAGGGTTCGCGCTCACCATCCTGGCCATCCATATGCTCGGCGATGCCGCCTCGCCGTGGCTGATCGGCGTGGTGTCGGACCGCGTCGGCTTGACGATCCCCGTCCTCGGGGCCGGCGCGCTGCTCGGCGTCTCGGGCGTCGTCCTGCTGGCCGGGCGGAACGCGCTCGATCGTGATATGCAGGCGGTGGCGGGCTCCGCGGGACCGCGGACCCCCCTGAGACAGGACAAGCAAGTGAGCGGCGAGGAGAAGCGATGGCACCAATGACGGTCGGCATCCTGCATCCGGGCGAGATGGGCAGCGTCGTGGGCGCCGCGGCCCGAGCCAATGGCGCGCGCCTGCTCTGGGCCTCTGAAGGCCGGAGTCCCGGCAGCGGCGCGCGCGCGGCGAACGCCGGTCTCGAGGACGTGAAGACGCTGGAGCAACTCGTCGCGTCGAGCGACTTGATCCTCTCGATCTGCCCGCCTGACGCTGCCATTGATCAGGCCCGCACGGTGGCGGCGCACCGCTTCGCCGGTCTCTACGTCGACGCCAACGCCGTCTCGCCCGGGACGGCGCAGGAGGTCGGTCGAATTGTCGAGCAGGCGGGCGCCACGTTCGTCGACGGCGGCATCATCGGGTCGCCGCCGAAGACCCGCGGCAGTACCCGCCTGTACCTCTCGGGACCGAAGGCCGGACGCATCGCCGAGCTCTTCGTCCAGGGCCCTCTGGAAGCCATCGCGCTGGACGGTGGGCCCGGGGCGGCATCCGCGCTCAAGATGGCCTACGCGGCTTATACCAAGGGCACGGCGGCGCTTCTGATGTCCATCCGCGCCTTCGCTTCCCGCGCGGGCGTGGACGAGGACCTGCTGAGCGAGTGGAAGCGCTCCCAGCCGGAGCTGCCGGCGCTGGCCGAGCGCGCGGTTCGCAGCACGCCGGCCAAGGCCTGGCGCTTCGTGGGCGAGATGGAGGAGATGGCGGCGGCGTTCGAGCAGGCCGGGCTTCCCGGCGGCTTCTCCAAGGCGGCCGCTGAGATCTACCGGCGGTTGGCCCCCTGCAAGGACGCCTCCGCGCCCCCGACGCTGGCCCAGGTCGTCGCGGCCCTCGTGAAGTGATCGAGCGCATCACGGAAAGCGTCAACGCCGACGCGGCCCTGATCCGGCGCGGCCGGTACGTCAGCCTCTCCTTCCTGCTCGGCGTCGGCGAGCACGACTACCTGGTGACGATCGAGCGGGGCCGGATCGTCTCAGTGGAGCCCCGGCGGCTCGCGACGATGACGGGCCGATTCACGATCCGCGCGAGCGAAGCGACCTGGACGGAGTTCTGGAAGCCGGTGCCGCGCCGCGACCACCACGATCTCTGGGCGATGCTCGCTGCGGGCCTTGCGAAGATCGACGGCGATCTGCTCCCGCTCATCCAGAATCTCCAGTACTTCAAGGACGCGCTGGCCGCGCCGCGGCCGCCGCGGAAGGGGTGACGCGATGCCGGAGTTCGAGCCGATCGTCGGGCGATATCTCACGGTGCGCGTGGCCGGCGAGGCGTGCCGGATCTACGTCGAGGAGGCGGGCCGGGGCATTCCGCTCCTCTGCCTTCACACCGCCGGCGCCGACGGCCGACAGTTCCGCCATCTCCTGTGCGACTCCGCCGTCACGGACCACTTCCGCTGCATCGCCTTCGAC
>DASSSH010000249.1:0-6279 GCA_035708525.1 Candidatus Methylomirabilota bacterium | reverse complement strand
GGCGAGGTCCTCGGCCTGCTCGTCCTCGGCCCAAAGCGATCGGGCGATCCCTACTTCAGCGACGACGCGGACCTGCTCACCACGCTGGCCAACCAGTCGGCCGTCGCGATCCGCAACGCCCAGACCCACGGCCGGGTCGTGCAGGTGAACGAAGAGCTGCAGAAGGTCCTCGGCACCATCGAGAGTGGGGTCATCGCCGTGGGGCCGACCGGACGGGTGAGCCTGTTCAACCGGGCCGCCGAGCGCTTTACGGGGCTGTCCGCTCAGGCCATGCGTGGCGCGCCGGCGGCCCAGTTGCCGGTGGCGTTGGCCGGGGCGCTGGAGGCCACCGCGCGCGATGGCAAGCCGCGCTCGGAGATCGAGTTCGCGCTCCCGGATGCCGCCGGCCAGCTCGTTCCGTTCATCTACTCTACTTCGCCGCTCCTGGGTCATCGAGGCCAACCGCTGGGAGCGGTGGCGGTGATCAGCGACCTCTCCCGGCTCAAGGAGCTCGAGCAGGAGCGCCGGCGGGCCGAGCGGCTGGCCTCGGTCGAGGCGATTGCCTCCGGCCTGGTTCACGAGATCCGCAATCCCCTCGTCGGCATCAAGACATTCTCGCAGCTGCTGCCCTCCCGGGGCGTCGAGCCGGAGTTCCGGGAGAGCTTCTCGCGAGCGCTGAGCCGGGAGATCGGCCGGATCGACGATCTGCTGAGCCGCTTTCGCACCCTCTCGGCGGCCTCCCGGCAGGCGATGGAGCCGCTGGACATCACCCGTCCGCTGCGGGACACCCTGGAATTGCTGCGGCCCCAGCTCGAGCAACGGCGGGTTCGCCTCCGCCAGGTGGCCGACGGCGCCCCCCGCCCGATCCTCGGCAACGCATCGCAGTTGGAACAACTTTTCTTGAATTTATGCTTAAATGCCGTCGAAGCCATGGAGGCCGGCGGCGAGTTGACGATCCGGGTGGCCGATCTGTGCGCGGGCGGTGGGACGACCCTGCTGGTGGAAGTGTCGGACACCGGCCCCGGCATCCCCGAGCAGCTCCTGGACCGGATCTTCGATCCGTTCGTGACGACCAAGGCGAAGGGCACGGGTCTCGGGCTGGCCATCTGCCGCGGCATCGCCGACGCTCACCGGGCCCGGCTCGTCGCGCGAAACAACATCGGACGGCCAGGCAGCACCTTCACGCTGGAATTCTCCGTTGCGATCGCGAACGAGGTCGGAGTCAGCGCGTGAGAACCGTCCTCCTGGTCTCCGGGGACGAGGGCCTGCGCGCGCGCCTGCTCCGCGCCCTCGAGGACTGCTCGGTCTTCCCGGCCGGCAGCGATGAAGAAGCGCTCAAGACCCTCCGGATCACCGAAATGGAGCTGGTCATCAAGGAGGCCGGGCCGCCGATGCGCGAGGTGCCGGCCTTCATCGCCCGAGTTCGGCACCTCTGCCCCAATGCCGTGGTGATGTGCGTGCTGCCGGCCGGCGCCACCTCGCCCGAGGAAGAAGCCGCCGGCGATGCCGCGGACTTCGCGCTGCTCCAGCCGTTCAGCTCGCGCCAGCTGCAGACCCTGATGCGCCAGGCCGAGGACAAGCTGCGGCTGCTCCAGGAAGTGGCGGCACTCCGCTCGGCCCGGCGGACGAGCGTGGGGGAAAACGGCGCCGAGGAGCCCGTGCTCGGACTGGACGCCGCCTCGCACGCCCTCACTCAGGTCGCCAAGGAGTTCGCCAAGGCCCTGGCCGCGGGCTTCGACCTGCCCCGGGTGCTCGACCTCTTCCTGGACGCGGTCTCCGAGATGGCGCGCCCAAGCCGCAGCGCGCTCCTGCTCGCCGACCAGGCCGGCCGCCACTACCGGGTCCGCTCCTATCGCGGGCTGGCCCCGCACGTGGTCGAGTCGCTGGCGCTGCCGGCGGACAGCGGGCTGCCGCTCTGGCTGACCGCCGAGGGGCGGCTGATCCAGATCGACGAGGCGCAGGCGCGCATGAACGATCCCATGGCGCGCCAGATGGCCCGGGAGATGGCCATGCTCCAGGCCGTGGTCGCCATCCCGCTGCTCTCCCACGGCGAGCTGGTCGCGATCCTCACGCTCGGGCAGCGGATCACGGGTGGGATGTACGGCCGGCGCGAGACCGAGATCCTCTTCAATCTGGGCACGCACCTGGCCAAGGCGATCCGTGACATCCGCGTGCACCACCTGCTCCAGTACCAGAAGGAGTTCAACGAGCGGATCCTCGCCCGCATGTCCAACGGCGTCATTACCATCGCGCCCGACGAGACGGTGGTGATGATGAATCGGCAGGCGGAAGAGATCCTGGGCATGTCGGCCAAGGACGTGCTGAACCGCGACCTCCGGGTGCTCCCGTCCCCGCTGGGCGACCTGCTGTTCGAGACGCTCTCGCGCGGGCGGCTGATCAATCGGGCCGAGGTGCACCTGGCCCTGCGCAACCTGCCGCTCGAGGTCTCGACGTATCCGGTCATGGGCGACGGCACCGAGCCCATGGGCGCCGTGATCGTCTTCGAGGACCTGACCGCCCAGCGGCAGCTCGCCATGGAGAAGCGCGCGGCGGACCAGCTCCAGCTCCTGACGCGGATCGTGGCGCGCATTGCCGACGAGATCAAGAACCCGCTGGTCTCGATCAACGCCTTCATGGAGCTCATCGGCGAGCGCTACGACGACGCGAGCTTCCGGCATCAGTTCTCCTCGGTCGTGGGCCGCGATGTCCGGCGGCTGGTCCAGATCTTCGACAAGCTCGCCGCGCTCGTGAACGAAGGTGACTACAAGCGGGAGCCCGTCGACGTCCGCAGCATCGTCGAGGAGTGCCTCGCCGAGATGGGCGCCCAGGCGCTGCCGGCCGCCAAAGAGGAGGCCCGGCTGCTCACGTTCGCGGACGAGTCCACGCAGAAGCACGTCACGGCCACCCTGTCCCACGAAGGGTCCTCCTTCCTGGTCAAGGCGGACCACGGCATGCTCAAGAAGGCGATCGCCTACCTGATCTGGTACCTGCTCCGCAAGACGCCGGGCCAGGAGGCCAAGATCGGGGTCTCGGTCTCGCGGCTCGGCATGGAGGACCGGGTCCGGCTCACCGTCGCCTCCCGGACGGCCGAAATCCGCAGTGAAGAGCTCCAGGGCATCTTCGATCCGATCCAGGTGGTGCAGGAAAACCTGATCGACGTGGGGCCGTGCGTGAGCCAGCGGATCATCGAGGCACAGGGCGGGCGGCTCGAAGTCAAGCAGGGCCGGGGCGAGGTGAGCTTCACGGCCTCCCTGGCCTCGGGAGCGACCCTATGACGGAGCGCGCCCGGGTCCTCGTCGTCGACGACGAGATCGGCCCGCGGGAATCCCTGCGCATGATTCTCAAGCCGCGGTACGAGATCGCCACCGCGGAGAGCGGCGAAGAGGCCCTCAAGACGCTCAACACCTTCCGGCCCGACGTGGTCTTCATGGACATCAAGATGCCGCAGATGGACGGCATCGAGCTCCTGCGCCGGATCAAGAAGACCGATCCGAGCATCGAAGTCGTGATGATCACAGCCTACGCCTCGCTTGAGACGGTCAAGAACGCGCTGACCCACGGCGCCTTCGAGTACCTGATCAAGCCGTTCAGCCGCCAGGACCTGGAAGAGACGACCCGCCGGGCGCTGGCGCGCCGCCAGACCGAGCTCGGCGCGCGCAGCCAGCTCACCTCCCTGGTCGAGGAGATGCGCTCCCTGGCCAGCAAGACCCGGGAGCTCGAAGAAGAGGCTCGACGGGAGCAGGCCGAGCAGTCGCTGCGGGTGACCCAGCTCTCCATCCTGCGGGAGATTTCGCGCGGGATTCTCGGCCAGCTCGATCTCGCCCAGCTCACGGCGGCGATCACTGCTCAGCTCCGCGAGGCGCTGGGCTACGACGAGGTGGCCGTGCATCTCGGGCCGACCCTGCCGGAGGCCGTCGGCGGCGGGACCACGATCACCTGCGCCATCCGGGAGGACAGCACCGTCCTGGGCTACCTGCTGGCGCGCAACCGCGCCAGCTCCCGCCCCATCGACCCCAGCGAGCGGGAGCTGCTCGAGATGCTCTCCGACTATCTCGCCGTGGCCATCCGCAACTCCCGACTCTACGGCGAAGTGGCCGAGACCAAGCAGTCGCTGGAGCAGGTCATCCGGTCGGCCGGGGACGCGATCATCACCGTGGACAGCGAGGGCAAGATCGAGGGCTGGAATCCGGCGGCCGAGCGCATCTTCGGGTTGGCCGAGAAGGGGGCCATCGGGCAGGTGCTGACCACGGTGCTGCCGGAGGAGTCGTACCGGACGGCGCGGGCCGCGCTCTCGCGTGAGCGGCCTTCGACGGCTTTCGAGATCACGGCCAAGCGGGAAGACGGCCGGCGGCTCAATCTGGCGGTCACCCTGTCGTCCCTGATGGGGCGTGAGGGCAACCTCGAGGGCATGCTCGCCATCGTCCGTGACACCACCACCCAGCGCGAGCTCGAGGCCCAGATGCACCAGTCCGAGAAGCTGACGGCGCTGGGGCAGATGGCGGGCGGCATCGCCCACGACTTCAACAACCTCCTGCAGGCCATCCTGGGCTACGCGCAGCTCATGGGAAAGAGCCCGAGCAACGCCGATATCGTCCGCCGCGGGCTGGACGTGATCGAGAAGGCCGCGACGGGCGGCGCCGAGACGGTCCGCCGGATCCAGAAGTTCGCCCGGCTGCGGCCCGAGGAGGCTTTCGTCGCGCTCGACCTCAACCAGGTGGTTCGCGACTCGCTGGCGATCACCCGCCCGCGATGGGAGGAAAAGAAGGTCAAGGGGGGGCTGCCGCTGCAGCTCGAGCTCCAGCTCGGGACGATCCCCGTCGTCATGGGCCGGCCGGCCGAGCTGCACGAGGTGGTCACCAACCTGGTGCTCAACGCGATCGACGCCATGCCCGAGGGCGGCACGCTGCGCATTCGGACCCATCCGGTGGGCCAGCGGCACGTGGTCCTGACGGTGGCCGACACCGGCATCGGCATGACCGAGGCCATTCGCAAGCGCATCTTCGATCCCTTCTTCACCACCAAGGGTGAGCAGGGCACGGGGCTGGGCCTGTCGGTCTCCTACTCCATCGTCAAGCGGCACGGCGGCGAGATGCACGTCGAGACCCGACCGGCCGGCGGCGCGACCTTCTCCATCACGTTGCCCGTGGGCGTGACCTCGGTGCCCGAACCGCCCCAGGGTCCCGAGTCGGCGGGTGACCGCAAAGGCCGCATCCTGCTCGTGGACAATGATCCGCAGGTGATGACGATCCTGGGGGAGATGCTGAACGACGCCGGCCACCACGTGCTGCCCGTGGCGAGTGGGGCGGAGGCCATCCGCGTCTTCGTGCCGGGCGGCTTCGACCTGGTCATGACGAACATCGGCATGGCCGGGATGAACGGCTGGGAGGTCGCCGAGCGCATCCGGGCGCGCGACGCCAAAGTCCCGCTGATCTTCGTGACGGGGTGGGGGCTCCACGAAGAAGACCAGGCTCGCTGTCGCGGCCTCGGCATCACGTCCCTGCTCTTCAAGCCCGTGCGGCCGCCGGAATTGCACCGCGCGGTCCAGAGCGCCCTCGCCGGCCAGCCGGTCCATCTGGCCTGACGCACGAACGGCCACCCCGTCTCCCGGGGTGGCCGTTCGGCTCCGGGCGCTCCCCGGAGCTACAACCGCTCGATGATGGTGGCGATCCCCTGCCCGAAGCCGATGCACATCGTCTGCAGCCCGAACCGCTTCTTGGTCCGCTCCAGCTCGTGCAGCAGGGTCGTCATGAGCTTGGCGCCCGAGCAGCCGAGCGGGTGTCCCAGCGCGATCGCGCCGCCGTTGACATTGACGCGCGCCATGTCGGGGTGCAGCTCCCGCTCCCACGCGAGCACCACCGAGGCGAAGGCTTCGTTGATCTCGAACAGGTCGATCTGATCGAGCTTGAGCCCCGCCTTCTTGAGCGCGCGCTGGGTGGCCGGGATCGGCCCTGTGAGCATGATGGTGGGATCGACGCCGGCCAGCGCGGTGGCGACGACCCGTGCCCGCGGCGTGAGCTTGAGCGCCTTGGCGCGCTCCTCGGACATGATCAGCAGCGCGGCCGCGCCGTCGGAAATCTGCGACGAGTTGGCGGCGGTGACGACACCATCCGGCTTGAAGGCCGGAGCCAGCGACGCCATCTTCTCTCGGTTGACCGGCACCCGGGGGCCCTCGTCGACTTCGAACACGCTGCCATCGGGCAGCGTCACCGGGACGATCTCGCGCGTGAACCGCCCCTCGGCGATGGCCCGGCCCGCCTTCTCATGGCTCTGGGCGGAGAACTCGTCGAGCTCCTCGCGCTT
>DASSSH010000248.1:0-6299 GCA_035708525.1 Candidatus Methylomirabilota bacterium | reverse complement strand
TCCTCAACACCTCGTTCAACCTCAAGGGCGAGCCGATCGTGACCAGCATCCAGAATGCCTACAGCACCTTCGCCAAGAGCGGCATGGACGCGCTGGTGGCCGGGCGCTTCATCGTGAGGAAAGACCGATAGCCCCGGCGCTGTCCCAGTTCAGCCGCCGCGGCTTCCTGCCGCTGGATGATCCCGCGACGACCTTCACGCGGCATCCGGAGCTCGCCCCACTCGACTCCCTCGGCCGGGACCTGCCCAGCCTGCTGCACGACCCTGGGTTCCGCCGATACGCGCGCGAGCTCACGATCCCGCCCTTTCCCGAGGCCGGGATCGGCGCCGAGGACCTGCCCGAGCTCAGGCTCTACTACGTGCGGCTCGGCTTCCTCGCTTCGGGCTACATCAATCAGGTCGGCGAGCCGAGGGCGCGCGTCCTTCCACGGAACATCGCCGCCCCCCTCGCCCTGGCGTGCCGCCTGCTCCAACGGCCCCCCATCCTGAGCTACGACGGGTATGCGCTCTACAACTGGAAGCGCTTCCGACCCGACGGGCCCATCGCCCTGGGCAACCTGGACACGCTCCAGGACTTCGTGCACCTGTACGACGAGCACTGGTTCATCCTGGTCCACGTCGAGATCGAGGCGATCGCCGCGCGCATCCTGGCGGCGATCGATCGGGCACGGGCGGCCTCCGAGGCCAACGATCGGGCCGGCGTGAACGACGCCCTGGTCGAGGTCGCGGCGGCGGTGGGCGAGCAGATCGGCGTGCTGCACCGGATCACGGAAAAGATGGACCCGGCCATCTACTACAAGACCTTCCGGCCCTACATCAGCTTCTTCGAGGATGTCGTCTACGAAGGCGTGGACGCCACGCCCATGAGCTATCGGGGCGAAACCGGCGCGCAGAGCAGCACCATGCCGACGCTGGTCGCATTCATGAAGATCGAACACCAACCAACGGACCTGACCGATCACCTCGCCGACATGCGCAACTACATGCCGCCCGAGCACCGCGCCCTGATCGCGGAGGTCGCGCGCATGCCCTCGGTCCGTCCCCTGGCAGACCGAGAGCCCTTCAACGAAGTGCTCGAAGCCATGGCCGTGTTCCGTGAAGTCCACTACGGCTGGGCGGAGGAATACATCAACAAGCGCGTGAGCGACCCGCGCGGCACCGGCGGCACGCCCTACATGAAGTGGCTGCGTCAGCTCATCGCGGAGACCCGCGCGGCCAAGATCCCATGAGCCGACATCGTTACGCTGCGGGGCCCTTGCCCCAACTCTGAACAGGAGGTCGCCATGCCCGTCGCGCTCGTCACCGGCACCAGCAGCGGTATCGGTCTCGCCACCGCCGTGCACTTCGCGCGGCAGGGTCATGAGGTTTGGGCCGGCGTGCGCGACCCCAGCGGCGCCACCGCCCTGCGCGAGGCCATCGAGCGGGACCGTCTGCCCATCCATCCGCTCGCCCTCGACGTGGACGAGCCGGGCTCCGTCGAGCGCGGTGTGGGTGAGGTGCTCCAGAAGGCCGGCGCCATCGACGTCCTGGTCAACAACGCGGGGATCGGCGGCGGCGGGCCCATCGAGGACGTGCCGGTCGAGTTCGCGAAGGGCCTCTTCGAGACAAACTATTTCGGCGTGATCCGCATGGTGCGGGCGGTGCTGCCAGGCATGCGCCAACGGCGCCGAGGCGCCATCGTCAACGTCTCGTCGATCGCGGGCCGCGTCGTCATCGCCGGCCACGGCCACTACTGCGCGGTCAAGCACGCGCTGGAGGCCGCCAGCGAAGCGCTCGCCCAGGAGGTACAAGGCTTCGGCATCCGCGTGGCGATCGTGGAGCCCGGCGTCGTCATCACGCCCATCTTCAGCAAGGCCAAGCGCTTCGCCGATCCCGCCTCGCCGTACATCGACCACGTCCGCCGGCTGCTGCTCTTCTACCAGATGCAGATGAAGACGCCCTCGCAGCCGGAGGACGTCGCCCGCGTCATCTGGGAGGCGGTGACGACCAGCGAGCCCCGGCTCCGCTGGCTGGTGGGCGAGGACGCCCGGCGGCTCGAGGCCGGCCGGCGTCGCCTGACCGACGAGGAGTACGTCGCGAGCGCGCGGCCGATGGCCGATGCGGAGTGGGCCGAGCAGGCGAAGCGACTGTACGGCTTCGACTGGCAGTGAACCGATGGAGCCCGCCGCTCACGCGGCGCAGGATGCCACGCGCTCAGAATCCGCGACGAAGCACTCGACGTCCCCGAAGTGCTCGACGCGCTCGATGTGAGTGAACAGGGCGGCGCGCGCGGGATCGACGTCCAGGGTCGCGAGCGCCGGCCGCGTGAGGAGCGCGTAGTCGGCCTTCTTCGTGAGGCGGTTCTTCAGCAGGCGATGCGCGAGGATCACGTCCGAGCCGGCCGCCTGGACTCGGCCCCCCACCGTCTGTCGCAGGAACGTTCCGTAGTGGCAGATCATCTTGAGGCGAAGCCGCGAGACGCTCCGGCACGCCCCGCAGGAGCAGCTGTCGTCCGCCTGCATCGCGCGCTGCTGACTCCGGAAGCCGGCGAACCCGGCCTGCAGCACGTCGAGCAGGATCGCCGGCGGCACGAGGGTGCCGTCGGGACCGAGGGCGAACACCGCGTCGCCCTCCAGCTCCTGGACCTCGAGCGGAGGCGAGATCCGCTGGATGACCTCCTCCAGCAGCGCCGCGATGATCGGCGGCCCGTGCTCGAGCTCCGTGGTGGTCACGAATGCGGTGAAGCCGGAGATGTCCGCCAGGACCAGAAAGCCGTGATTCGGGCGCCCGATGACCATGGCTGGTGCCTCCTTCACGACTAAGACACCAGTCCGGGCCTCGTGTGAAATCGCGGCTAAGAAAGTCGCCTGCGCGCTAGTCGGCCTTGAGCTCGGCATCGCTCATGAGGTGAAAGCCGACCTTGAGGCCGACCTGGAACTGACTGATCTTCCCCTCCCGGATGAGCCCTCGAACCTGGGTGACCTCGAACCAGTGAAGGCCTTTGAGCGTCTGACCGGCCCGCGTGACCGCATTGTGAATCGCCTCTTCCACCGACGTATCCGACACCCCCACCAGGTCGATCAGCTTGTAGGTTCTCTCGGGCATGGGAGCCTCCCTTCGGATGGATTGAGCGTGGCGATTCTCAGCAGCCGGCCGCTCAGGCCGAGGGCGCCAAGGCGTGAATCGCCTGACGGAGCAGGGTCCGCTTCCGCTCCGGGTCCGTCTCCGTCGTCATGAGAGAGAGGAAGGCGGTGTCGAGGCCGTTGTCCATATAGCGCTGGACGCGCTTGCGGATAGCCTCGAGGGGGCCGCGGCCGATGAGCTCGTCGATGACCCGTTCCGGGATGGCCGCGACGGCGCCTTTCCGGTCGCCGGCCGCCCAGGCGCTCCACATGGGCGTGAGCGCCTCGGTGCGGCCGAGCCATTCCTGATAGGCGCGGTAGACCGGCACGTTCATGTACGCGGCGATGTGACGCCGGACCATGAGGTCCGATTCCCCGCCCGGCGGATCGATGCTGAGAAAGAGACGCGCGGTGACCTCGATGGCGTCAGGATCGCGGCCGGCCTTGCGGGCGGTCTCGCGCACCACGGCCAGCGACTTGGGCACGTCCTCCGGTGAGCCCCAGTTGAGGATGACGCCGTCGCCGACCTCACCCGCCACGCGCAGCATGCCCGGGCGGAGCGCGGCGATGTAGATCGGCACCGGGCGGGAGGGCACGCGCGTGAGACGGAAGCCGTCCACCGCGAGGGTCTCGCCCTTGAACACGACGCGCTCGCCTGCGAGCGCAGCCCGGAGGACCTGGGCCATCTCGCGCACGCGGGTGGCGGGCTTGACGAACCGATCGCCGTTCCACGCCTCCACGATCAGCTGGGAGCCGGAGCCGATGCCGAGCACGAACCGCCCGGGCGCCAGCTCCGCGAGGCTGGCGGCGGTGGAGGCCAGGGTGGCCGGGCCGCGCGTATAGACGTTGGCGATGGCGGTGCCGACCCGCAGGCCGCTCGACTGGGCGATCACCGCCAGCGGCGTGAAGCCGTCGGCGCCGTCCACCTCGTACGACCAGGCATCGGTATAGCCGAGCCCTTCCGCCTCGCGTCCGAGCTCGGCGAGCTCGGGCAGCGTGAAGCCCTCGATCGGCACCGACAGCGACCACCGCTTTTGGCCCATGCTTCCTCCTCGCTGGAATCTTCAATGACCGCAGCGGAATTCCGTGGCGGGGCCGGGCCCGCTCCCCCGGAACACGCTGCGTTGCAACCCAACGCGCCAACTCTCACGGGCCACGATAACGCGGTCCCCTGCCACACCAATGCGCAGAAGCCACGGTTCCGGGAAGAGCGGCCCCGACCCCGCTCTCCACCTCACGAGGGGCTTCCAACTCACCACACTAACGCTCGCGGACGCGGAGCCGCGGGTCGAGCACGTCGCGGAGGCCGTCCCCCAGCAGGTTCAGGCTCAGCCCGGCCAGCGTGAGCGCCAGGCCCGGAAACAAGCTAACCCAGAATGCTTCCCGGATCACGTTCTTGCCGCTGGCGATCACGTTCCCCCACGAGGGGACATAGGGGGGCACGCCCACGCCGAGGAACCCCAGAATGGCTTCAGCCAGGATCGCGTAGGCGAAGATGAAGCTGCCCTGCACGAGCAGCGGCCCCACGCAGTTGGGCAGGATGTGCCTGAGGGCGATGCCGAAGTCCCGCCGTCCCAGCGCCTCGGCCGCATGGATGTAGTCGAGCTCACGGATGCTGAGCACCGTGCTCCGGATCAACATCGCCGTGCGGGGCGTGTAGACGACCGAGAGAGCGAAGATCACGTTCCACACTCCGGGCCCGCGCGCCGCCATCAGCGCGATGGCCAGCAGGATGGCGGGAAAGGCCATCAGCCCGTCCATCACCCGCATCACGACCACGTCGAGCCGCCGGAAGTAGCCGGCCACGAGGCCGATCACGATGCCGCCCAGCGAGGTGAGCAGCATCGTCGTCAGCCCGACCAGCAGCGAGACGCGACTGCCGTGCACCACGAGGCTGTAGATGTCGCGCCCGAACTCGTCGGTTCCCAGGTAGTGCTGGGCGCTCGGCGGCAGGAGCCGGCTCGCCGGCACCAGACGCGTCGGGTTGTGCGTCGATACGACGCCGGCCAGGAATGCCGCCAGCACGAACACGGTCAGAAGCGTCGCACCGGCGACCACGGCTGGGTTCCGCAGGAGCCGTCGCGTCCAATCAGTCATACCGGATCCGTGGGTCGATGAAGACGTAGAGCACGTCCACCGCCAGGTTGATGACGACGTAGGTCGCCGCCGTGACCAGCACCACGCCCTGCACCACGGGATAGTCGCGGCGGAGGATTGCCGAGATGATCAGCCGGCCCAGCCCCGGGATGTTGAAGACGATCTCCGTCACGACGGCCCCGCCGATCAGCACGGCGGTGGTGACGCCGATCACCGTGACGACCGGCACGAGCGCGTTGCGAAAGGCGTGGACATAGTTGACCGAGCGCTCCGGGAGGCCCTTGGCCTGAGCGGTCCGGATGTAGTCCTGCTGGAGCGCGTCCAGCATGCAGGAGCGGCTGATGCGGGCGATCAGCGCCGATTGGTTCAAGCCCAGCGACAGCGCCGGCAGCACCATGTAGCGCGTGGCGGCCAGCGGATCCACGAGCACCGAGGCATAGCCCGCCGCTGGGAGCCAGCCGAGGCGGACCGCGAAGAGATAGATGAAGTTTAGGCTGAGCCAGAAACCCGGGATGCAAACGCCCAGCAGCGAGCCCAGCATGAGCCCCCGATCCCACAGGGAGCCGCGGTGAGCCGCGGCGATGATGCCCGATGGCACACCGATGGCGACGGCGACCAGGAGCGCTGAGGCCATGAGCATCAGGGTCGGCTCGGCCCGCTCGAGGAGCGCCGTCGTCACCGCCCGGTCGAGGAAGTAGGACTGGCCCAGGTCGCCGCGCAGGATGCGGCCGTAGAAGCGCAGCAGCTGCTCGTGCAGCGGCCGGTCCAGGCCCAGCGCCTGCCGCGTGGCCTGGATCTGGGCCGGCGTCGCGTCGGGCCCCAGCATCACGCTGACCGGATCCCCGGGAATGAGATGGATGATCAGGAAGACGACGGTGACCACCACCGCCATCACGGGGATGACGGCGAGCACCCGGCGAACGAGATAGGCGATCACGAGCAGGCCGCTGAAAAAGGCCCATCTGCTTCGTTGGCTCGGTCGCCGCCACCCTCAACGTACAGCACGTACGCCTCGGGCAGCGGCCTCCCTCGCCGCCTCGCATCTGGACCTTTTTGATCGGCCTGCGAGTTTTTTCCGCAGCCTGCTAGCGCCGGCGGGCGA
>DASSSH010000247.1:0-8256 GCA_035708525.1 Candidatus Methylomirabilota bacterium | reverse complement strand
AGCTGGTCGTGACCAACTCGATCCCGCTGCCGCCCGAGAAGATGATTCCCAAGATCCACGTGCTGTCGGTCGCCCCGCTGCTGGCGGAGGCGATCCGCCGCATCCACGACGAGGAGTCGGTGTCGACCCTCTTCGTCTAATTCACGCAAGGAGAGAAGAGCAATGGACATGAACGAGCTGACCATCCGGACGCGCGAGGAAGCGGGCAAGGGGCCCGCCCGGCGCCTCCGCCGCGCCGGGCGGGTGCCGGCCATCTTCTACGGCGGCGCCAGCCCCATCAAGGTCAGCGTCGATCCGCTGGACATCTTCAAGCTCATCCACGGGCGCGAGGGCTCGACCCAGCTGCTCAAGGTCACGCTCGAGGGAACGCCCGGGACGAAGATGGCGATCATCCGCGACATGCAGCTGGACCCGGTCTCCGAGGACCTGGTGCACGTGGATCTGCAGGAAGTGGCCATGGACCGCGCCATCCAGGTCAGCGTGGCCATCCACCACGTGGGCGAGGCCGTCGGCGTGAAGGAGACCTTCGGCATCCTGGAGATGATCCTCCGCGAAGTGCAGGTCTCCTGCCTGCCCGGCAACATCCCGCAGTTCCTCGAGGTCGACGTCTCGAGCCTCAAGATCGGCGACGTGCTCACGGTCAAGGACGTCCCGGCGCCGGAGGGCGTTCGGATCCTCAACGACCCCAATCAGGCCGTCGTCACCGTGGCCCCGCCCGCGGCAGAAGAGGTCGCGGCGCCGGTGGCTGCCGCCGTCGAGGCCGTGCCGGCCGAGCCCGAGGTGCTCACGGAGCGCAAGCCCAAGGAAGAGGTGCCCGCGGCCGAGGCGGCGGCACCGGAGAAGCCCAAAGAGAAAGGCGGTCGCGAAGAGAAGAAGAAGTAAGTGGCCCAGGCCATCGTCGGGCTCGGCAACCCTGGGCCGGAGTACCGGGACACGCGGCACAATGTGGGCCAGCGCGTCGTGGAAGCGCTGGCCCGCCGCCTGCGCGCGCGCTTCGCGCGCGAGGTGGGGCATGCGATCGCCCGCGGCCGCTGGCGCGGCGACACGGTCTACCTGGTCAAGCCGCAGGCCTTCATGAACGTCTCGGGGCCCGCGGTGGCGCGCATCAGCCGCAGGCTCCGGCTGGGCCCCGCCGATCTCATCATCGTCTTCGACGATCTGGACCTCCCGCTGGGGAAGGTGCGCGTGCGCATGAAGGGCTCGGCCGGCGGCCACAACGGGGTGCGCTCGATCATCGAGAGCCTCGGCACCGAGGAGCTCCGCCGCGTCAAGGTGGGGATCGGCCGGCCCGTGGCCCCCGGGGAGAAGCGCGAGCGCGTGGTGGACCACGTCCTCTCGCCGTTCTACCCGGACGAGGTCGAGGCGATCGCAACCGCCGTCGACGAGGCCGCCGATCAGGCGTTGAAGCTGGTAAGTAGTGCGAGCTGAGACGGAGCCGACGAGCCGCAGGCGTGGCGGTTCGAGGTAAGCGGCGAAGCCGCGAGCCGAGAGCTGAGTAGATGCCCGGCGAGGCGAGCGGTGAAATGGTTCGAAAAGGCCCGTGCGTGAGAAATCCCCCTCACCCTGCCCTCTCCCCTCACCCTGCCCTCTCCCCCTCCGGGGGCGAGGGTTCGTTGCAGGGTCGGAAAGTGCGTGGTATACATCCCTAACTCCGCCGAAAGGGGTGAGCCGGGAGGTGACGACGGTCGTCGTCGAATCCGACGAGTCCTTCGAAAACGCCCTCAAACGGTTCAAGAAGCTCTGCGAGAAATCAGGTCTCCTCTTCGAGCTGCGCAGGCGGCAGCATTACGAGAAGCCCAGCGTCAAGCGGAAGCGGAAGATGCTGGCCGCGCGCAAGAAGGCCCAGAAACGGGCGCGCCCGTTCGAGTAGCCGCCAGCGGCGGCGGGATCGAGTGGGCCGAGGTGCAGGCGCTCCTGGCCCGCGAGACCCGGACGCCGATGGGACAGGAGCTGGCCCGGGCCCTGTGGCCCGTGGCCGATCTCGCCGCCATCCGCCGGGCGCTCGGTGACACCTCCGAGGCCCGCGCCGCCCTCGGCGCCTCCGGGCCCCCACCCTGGGAGTCGATCCCCGATGTGCGGCCCACGCTCGAGGCCGTGCGCGTACCCGGTGCCGTCGCCGAAGCCGCCGAGCTGGCGGCCCTGATCCCGCTGCTGGATTCCGCCGGGCGCCTGCGCGCCTATGGCCGCGGCATCCAGCCCATGGCCCCCACCCTCGCCACGGCCTTCGCGACCTTCCCCCACCCCAAGCCGCTCGCCGATCTCCTGCGGCGCTGTCTCGACGAGGACGGCACCGTGCGGGATGAGGCCAGCCCCGCGCTGCGCCGGCTGCGCCAGCGCATCCGCGACATCCGGCGCGAGCTCGTCAAGACCCTCGAAGGCTATTTCCAGTCGCCCGGCGCCGAGGCCACCTTCCAGGAGCGCTACGTGACCGTCCGCCACGGCCGCTACGTGCTGCCGATCCGCGCCGAGGCGAAGGGGCGGCTGCGCGGCATCGTCCACGACCGGTCCCAGAGCGGCGCCACGCTCTTCGTCGAGCCCGAGGGCGTCGTCGAGGCCAACAACGAGCTGGTCCAGACCGCGCGCGAGGAAGAGGCCGAGGTCCTCCGCGTGCTGGCCGAGCTGACCGACGCGGTCAGGGCGGAGCTGCCGGACCTCGCCTCCCTCGTGGACGGCATCGCCGCGCTCGATCTGACCTTCGCGCGGGCCCAGCTGGCCGAGCGGATGGAGGCGAGCGAGCCGGCGGTCGGTGAGGGGCGCGAGGTGTTCCTGTCGGCGGCGCGCAACCCGCTGCTCCTCGCTCAGAGCTGGCAGTCACCGGATCATCCCGTCGTGCCCATGGATCTCCGACTCGACGCGGAGCGGCCGCTGCTGGTGATCACGGGGCCCAACGCGGGCGGCAAGACCGTGGCGCTCAAGACGCTCGGGCTGCTGGCGCTCATGGCCCAGTCGGGCTGCCATGTGCCGGCCCACGAGGGCGCGCGGCTGCCCTGCTTCTCCCAGGTCTTCGCCATCGTGGGCGACGAGCAGAGCGTGGCCGAGAACCTCTCGACCTTCTCGGCCTTCGTCAAGCACCTGCGCGAGGTGCTCGAGCGGGTGGATGACCGCTCGCTGGTGCTGCTGGACGAGCTGGGCGCCGGGACCGATCCCGACGACGGCGCCGCGCTGGCCCAGGCGGTGCTGGAAGAGCTCGCCGGGCGCGGGGCGCTCTGCGCGGCCTCGACCCATCTCGAGCCGCTCAAAGGCTTCGCCTCCACCTTCCCCAAGGCGCGCAATGCCTCGGTGGAGTTCGATCCCGAGCGGCTCGAGCCCACCTTCCGGCTGGTCTACGACCGGCCGGGCCAGAGCTACGCCCTCTCGATCGGCGCGAGGCTCGGGCTGCCGGCGCACCTGATCGAGCGCGCCCACAGCCATCGCTCCTCGCAGCAGCGCCAGCTGCAGGAGCTGCTCGCGCGGCTCGACGACCGCGACCGGAAGGAAGCCGAGCGTGCCGCGCTCCTCGAGCGGCGCGAGGCCGAGAGCGCCGGGCTGCTCGCGCGGGCGCAGGCCGAGCTCGAGACCGCGCGCAAGACGGCGCGGGAGACGGTGGCCAAGGCCAAAGCCGAGGCGCAGCGGCTGCTGGGTGACATCCGGCGCGCGGTCAACGAGGAATGGGAGCGGCTTCGCAAGGGCGAGAAGAGCCGCGCCGAGCTCGAGCGGGGTCTCAAGCGGCTGAGAGACGTCGCGCGGGATGCCGAGCCCGTCGCGGGTGAGTCGGCCTCGATCGGCGAAGCGCGCCCGGCCGCCGCCGGTGACCGAGTCGAGATCAGCCATCTCGGTCTCAAGGGAGAAGTCGTGAGCGTGGACGGACAAAGTGCTACCGTACAGGCGGGCGCGGTGACCGTGAGGGTGCCGCTCCAGGCGCTGAGGGTGACGGGAACTCCCCCTCACCCTACCCTCTCCCCCAAGGGGGAGAGGGATCATGTTCCCAAGGGGGAGAGGGATTCCGACTCCGGTTCCCCTCTCCCCTCAGGGGAGAGCGCCAGGGTGAGGGGGGGAATCTCCCTGCCGGGCAAGAGCGCGGTGCCCGTGGAGATGCATCTGATCGGACGCACCACTGACGAGGCGCGGGATCTCCTGGAAAAGTACCTCGACGATGCCTTCCTCGCGGGTCTGGGCTCGGTGCGGATCATCCATGGCAAGGGCACGGGCGCTCTTCGCCGCGCTGTGGAGGAAGTGCTGAGCACCCATCCGCTGGTCGCCGAGCATCGGCCCGGCTCTCCGCAAGAGGGCGGCGCGGGGGCGACCGTCGCGACCCTGAGTCACAACTAATGGCCGGGTTCCCCCCGCACATCCTCGACGAGATCCGCACGCGGGTGGACATCCTCGAGCTGGTCGGCCACTACGTCACCCTCAAGCGCGCCGGCGAGAACTGGAAGGGGCTCTGCCCCTTCCACACCGAGAAGACCCCCTCCTTCACCGTCAATCCCAAGCGCAACATCTTCCACTGCTTCGGCTGCGGCGCCGGCGGGGACGCCTTCGGCTTCCTCATGCGCCAGGACAAGATGGCCTTCCCCGAGGCCGTGCGCGCACTCGCCCAGCGGGCGGGCGTGGAGCTGCCGAGTCCCAGCCGCCAGCAGCCCGAGGCGGACGGAAAGCTCGAAGCCCTCCGTCGGGTGATGATGCTCGCCGCCGAGTTCTACAGCCGCGCGCTCTGGGAAGCCGAGGGCGCCAAGGCGCGGGAGTACATCGCCGGCCGCGGCCTCGAGCTCGACGTGGCGAAGCGCTTCGGGCTGGGCTACGCCCCCGAGGGATGGAACGCGCTGCTCGCCCACATGGCCAAGCAGGGCATCAGCGACGAGCAGCTCGTCCAAGCCGGCCTCGCGCTGCCGCGCCAGACGGGCGCGGGCTTCTACGACCGCTTCCGGGGCCGGCTCCTCTTCCCGATCCGCGATCTGCAGGGGCGCGTCGTGGCCTTCGGCGGCCGCGCGCTGGCGGGGGAGGAGCCCAAGTACCTCAACTCTCCCGAGACCCCGCTCTACGTGAAGGGCCAGATGCTCTACGCCCTCGACGTGGCGAAGAGCGCCATGCGGGAGAAGAACCGCGCCATCATCGTCGAGGGCTACCTCGACTGCCTGATGGCCCACCAGCACGGCTTCGCCGAGACCGTGGCGGCGCTCGGCACCGCCTTCACGCCCGCGCAGCTCGGGCTGCTGCGCCGCTATGCGGAGGAGGCCGTGGCCCTCTTCGATGCCGACGCCGCGGGGCAGAAGGCCTCCACGCGGCTCGAGGAGATGATGAACGACGTGATGGAGATCCAGGACCTCGGCTGGGCCGTGGCGCGCACCGGCGGCTTCGAGCGGGCCGGCGGTCTCCCGATCAAGGTGGCGCTCCTGCCCCCGGGCCACGATCCCGACAGCCTGCTGCGCGCCGAGGGCGCCGACGCGCTCCGCTCGCGGCTGGAGGCCGCGCGCCCGCTGCTCGCCTTCGTCCTCGACAAGGCCCTGGCCGAGGAGGACCTCACGACCTCGCGGGGCCGCGCGACCGCCCACGCGCGCGTCTCGCTCATCCTCTCCAGGGTCGCCAACGCCGAGGAGGCGACCGTGCTGGCCCGCGAGGCGGCCCGCCGGCTGGGGGTGGACGCGACCCAGATCTGGATCGAGGCCCAGCAGCTTCAGGGTGCCCGGCAGCGCGGCCGCCGGTTCGAGCCGTCGGCGGCGGGTGCCAAGACGGAGGCCGCCCCCTGGCCGCCGCCCAGCTTCCCCGAGCGCGACCTGCTGGCCCTGCTCTTGCACGTCGAAGAGGCTCGAGAGGAGCTGCTGCCCGTCATCGCGGACGAGGATCTGGCGCATCCGGGACTCCGAGCACTGTTAGCGGCGCTGCGGCGGACTTCGGTGAGCCGGCCGGAGGCCCTGATGGCCGAGCTGGGTGAGGCCGAGCGAGGGCTGCTGTCAGCCTTGCTGGTCGAGGAGCGGCAGTGGGTGGACACACATAGTCAGGTCAGCGAGCTGAGGAAGCGGTACGATATTCGGCGTCGCAAACGGCGGATCCGCCAGGTGACCCAGGCCATCGTCCAGGCCCAGGCCACGGGCGATCCCGCGCTGCCCGCGCTCGAAGAGGAGCTGCGGAGCCTGCAGCGCGACCTGCAACGAGAGGCGGAGGCCGTCAGGGAGTTGGCCCTGGCGCCGCCGGTCCCACGCGCCCCGGGTGGGGCCGCGGGCCCCAGCGCCAGCTAGAAACCGGAACCCCCTCAACAGGAGAACCGCAGGCATGGCGGACGAATCAAAGCCGGAGGAGCCCAAGATCGAGGAGCTGGACAAGCTCATCGCCAAGGGCAAGCAGAAGGGGTTCCTCACCTACGACGAAGTCAACGACGCGCTCCCCTCCGATGTGGTCAGCCTGGATCAGCTCGACGACATCATGCTGATGTTCGGCTCCATGGACATCGAGGTCGTGGACTCGGCCAAAGCCAACCGCCTGCCCTCGGAGCTGAGCGCCCGGCACGAGCCCGAGGCCGAGGAAGACGAGGTCGTCGAGCCCCGCCGCATCGATCTCACGCCGGGTCCCGTGGGCCGCACCGAGGACCCCGTCCGCCTCTACCTGCGCGAGATGGGCAAGGTCGCCCTGCTCACCCGTGAGGGCGAGATCACCCTCGCCAAGCGCATCGAGGAAGGCAAGGACGAGGCCACCGCGGCCATCCTCTCCACGACGCTCGCCATCGAGAAGATCCGCGCCCTGCGCGACGAGCTGCGCAAGGAGCTCGTGCCCATCAAGGACGTGGTCGACTTCCCCGAAGAGGAGTCGACGGAAGAGAAAGAGGAAGCGCTGCGCCGCTCGGTGATCCGCGAGCTGGGCCAGGTCGATCGCCTGCTGCGCGAGCGCGAGCGGCTGATCAGCCAGGCGCGCCGGCTGCGGATCAAGGCCGGCGGGCGCAAGAGCAAGCGCAAGGGCGAGCCCGCCTGGAAGAAGAGCGAGGGGCAGGCCCTGAGCAAGCAGGCCAAGGTGCTGGGCATCCTCCGCGGGCTCAATCTGCAGCAGTCACTGCTGGATGCCTGGGGGCTCGATCTCAAGAAGCTCGTCGACAAGATCCACCGCGCCGAGCGCGAGATCGCCCTCTGGTCCGACGGCCGGCGGCCCGCGCCCACGGCCGTGGATGCCTTCCTCTCCTCGCTCTCCGACGATGACCGGGACGAGGGCGACCGCGACCTCTACCAGAAGGCCGCCGGCCGCTACCCCTCGATCAAGGACCGCCTGGTCTGGGTCGCCCAGCAGAAGATCAAGCGGGCCGAGGACGGGGCCAACGCCCGCGCCGACGAGCTCAAGCAGATCGTCAAGATCATCAAGACGGGCGAGGCCAAGGCGGCGCGGGCCAAGAAGGAGATGGTCGAGGCCAACCTCCGCCTCGTCATCTCCATCGCCAAGAAGTACACCAACCGCGGCCTGCAGTTCCTGGACCTGATCCAGGAAGGCAACATCGGCCTGATGAAGGCCGTCGACAAGTTCGAGTACCGGCGCGGCTACAAGTTCTCCACGTACGCGACCTGGTGGATCCGCCAGGCGATCACCCGCGCCATCGCCGACCAGGCCCGCACCATCCGCATTCCCGTGCACATGATCGAGACCATCAACAAGCTCATCCGCACCTCCCGCCAGCTCGTGCAGGAGCTCGGCCGCGAGCCCACGCCGGAAGAGATCGCCGTGAAGATGGAAGTGCCGGTGGACAAGGTGCGCAAGGTCCTCAAGATCGCCCAGGAGCCCATCTCCCTGGAGACGCCGATCGGCGAGGAGGAGGACAGCCACCTGGGCGACTTCATCGAGGACAAGCAGGTGGGCTCCCCCGTGGAGAGCATGATCGGGCTCTCCCTGCGCGAGCAGACCAACCGTGTGCTCAACTCCCTCACCCCGCGCGAGGAGAAGGTGCTCCGCCTGCGCTTCGGTCTCTCGGACGGCTGCGAGCACACCCTCGAAGAGGTGGGCCAGGACTTCGCGGTCACCCGCGAGCGCATCCGCCAGATCGAGGCCAAGGCGCTCCGCAAGCTGCGCCACCCGTCGCGCTCCAAGAAGCTGCGGAGCTTCCTCGAGTCGTGAGCCCGGTGCTATCATGACCCCCGGGCCCATAGCTCAATTGGCAGAGCCCCCGGCTCATAACCGGTCCGGTCTTGGTTCGAGTCCAAGTGGGCCCACCATTCTGATCCCTCTCCCCGTTGGGGAGAGGGCCAGGGTGAGGGGCCCACTGCAATTTTCCCTCTCCCCTCTGGGGCGAGGGCGCGAGGGTGAAGA
>DASSSH010000246.1:0-10619 GCA_035708525.1 Candidatus Methylomirabilota bacterium | reverse complement strand
GGGAGCCAGTGCATCGTGGTCGCCATCGACGCCAAGCGTGAGCCCGGTGCGGTGCCGGCGCGCTGGATCGTCTACACCCACGGCGGTCGCCGGCCCACCGGCCGCGACGCCGTCGAGTGGGCGCGGGAGGTCGAGCGGCTGGGCGCGGGTGAGATCCTGCTCACCAGCATGGACCGTGACGGCACAGGCGACGGCTACGATCTCGAGCTGACCCGCGCCGTCTCCGAAGCCGTGTCGGTGCCGGTGATCGCCTCGGGCGGCGCGGGCTCGCTCGAGCATCTCCGTCAGGGCGTTGCCGACGGCCGCGCCGACGCCGTGCTCGTCGCCTCCCTCTTCCACTTCGGCCGCCACAGCATCCGGGAAGCGAAGGAGTACCTGCGCGAGCGGGGCGTCGCGGTGAGACTCGAGCCGTGAGCGTGACCGACGAGCTCAAGTGGGACACGAACGGCTTGATCCCCGCCGTGATCCAGGAAACCGAGACCGGCGAGCTCCTGATGGTCGCCTGGATGGACCGGCGGGCGCTCGAGGCCACGCAGCAGACGGGCTTGACCCACTTCTGGTCGCGCTCGCGCCAGGCCTCGTGGCGCAAGGGCGAGAGCTCGGGGCACGCTCAGCACGTGGACGGGATCTACGCCGACTGTGACCGAGACACGCTCCTGGTCCAGGTCCACCAGGACGGCGTGGCGTGTCATACGGGCGCGCGGACCTGCTTCTTCACCCGGCTCGCCGGATCCGGCGAATCGCCGGCCGCCGGCGGCGCGGGGCCGGCGATGCTCGAGGTGCTCGAGCGCGTGCTCCAGTCCCGGAAGGTGGCGCCGCCGCCGGGCTCGTACGTGGCGAGTCTGTTCGAGAAGGGCGAGGCCCACATCTGCCGCAAGATCGGCGAGGAAGCGACCGAGGTGGTCACGGCGGCCCTCGGCGGAGAGGGCGAGGAACGGCTGGTGTCCGAAGTGGCCGACCTCTGGTTCCACAGCATGGTGCTGCTGGCGGCGCGCGGCATCCCGCTGCGCCGGCTCTTCCACGAGCTGGCGCGCCGTCACGGGGAGCGGAAGGCCGGCGCGTGAGGCGCGCGGCGCCGCTGGCTCTGGCGATGATCCTGTCCGCCTGCGCGACCACCACGGGACGGATCGAGAACGGCGTGTTCTACTCGTCCAAGGGGTATCAGGTGCGGTTGCCCAATGCGGGATGGCGGGTCGAGCACAGCGGGCAGGCCGACCTCGAGCTCAAACGGGAGGTGCCGCCGGGCGGAATGCTGGCGAATGCGACATGCGATGGCCGTGAGGTGGGGCGGCCGGCCGATGTGCTGTCCCGGCATCTCACCTTCGGGCTCACTCACCGCGAAACGCTGGAGTCCGCCCGGACCGAAGCGGGCGGACGGCAGGCCGTCCGCACCGTCGTCCGGGGCACGACGGCCGGCGCGGAGGTGACGGTGGAGGCCGTGGTGATCAAGGACGGCCGTTGTGTCTACGATTTCCTCTACGTGGCGCCCGTCGCCGCGTTCGAGGTGGGGCGGGGCGACTTCGAGGCGTTCGTGGAGAGCTTCGGGGGAGCGGCGCGATGACGGCGACGGAGTACGTGAAGATGCACGGGCGAGAGACGCTGATCTGGTACGGCGGCCTCGGTCTGCTCACCATGCGCGTGGCGCGCAATCTGGCGCTGCCGCCCTCCTACCTCTGGATCGTCGCGCGCGAGGTCGACATCATGGGAGTTCGCTCCCTGGTGGTGGCCGTCTCCGCCGCGATCTTCACGGGCATGGTCCTGGCGCTGCAGAGTGCAGTGAACATGGCCCGCTTCGGCACCGAAACCTATGTCGGCCCCATCGTGGCCGTGTCGCTCCTGAGAGAACTGGGGCCGGTGCTGACCGCGATCCTCGTCGGCGGGAAGGTGGCCTCGGGAATCACAGCCGAGCTGGGCTCCATGAAGGTCACGGAGCAGATCGACGCGCTGCGGGCGCTCGGCGTGAATTACATCAAGCGGTTGATCGTTCCTCGGCTCCTGGCTGCCGTGGTCGTGTTCCCCGTGATGGTCATCCTCGCCGACGGCGTCGGCATGCTGGGTGGCATGCTCGTCATGGTCTTCGAACGGAACCTCGATTCGTACCTGTACTGGAACACGATCTCGTACTGGGTGGTGATCAAGGACTTTCTGAGCGGCATCTTCAAGGGCATGGTGTTCGGGGCCCTGGTCACCTTGATCGGGTGCTACAACGGGCTGGCCACGGAGGGTGGCACCGAGGGGCTCGGGCGCGCGACGACGGCCACCGTGGTCCAGGCGACCATGGCGGTCATCATCTCGGATTTCTTCCTCACCAAGCTCTTGTTCTTCCTCTTCTGGTGATGGCCCCGCCCACGCCTCCGCTGGTCGAGCTTCGCGACGTCCGGAGGTCATTCGGCCAGAATCAGGTGCTGCGCGGCATCAGCTTGTCGCTGCGCAAAGGCACGACGTTGGCCGTCATGGGGGGCAGCGGGTCGGGGAAGACGGTTCTGCTGCGGATCATCGCCGGTCTCTTGCGGCCCGACGCCGGCGAGGTGAGCCTGTTCGGCGCTCGCATCGACCGGCTGAGCGAGGAAGCCATGCTGCCGCTGCGCCGCCGGACGGGATTCGTGTTCCAGAGCGCGGCGCTATTCGACTCGGTCTCGACATTTGAGAACGTGGCATTTCCGTTGCGAGAGCACACCAACTTGTCGCTCGGTGAGATCACGGACAATGTGCACCGGTTTCTCTCGCTGGTGGGCTTGTCCGACGCGGACGAGAAGCTTCCCGCCGAGCTCTCCGGCGGGATGAGGAAGCGTGTGGGGATCGCGCGGGCGCTCGTGACGGAGCCCGAAGTCGTCTTCTTCGACGAGCCCACGGCGGGGCTTGACCCGACGAACGCGCGGCTCGTGGCCGAGCTGATCGCCGAGCTCCGCAAGGGCGTGTGCGACACGGCCATCGTCGTGACGCACGACATCGAGTTCGCCGAGATGGTTTCCGACCAGATGGCGATTCTCCACCAGGGTCGCTTCACCGAGGTGGGGACACCCGCCGCGATCCGGGCCTCGGAGAACCCCGACGTCCGACGCTTCTTGGCCGGCGAGATGAGGGAGGACTGAGCATGTCCGTTGAGAGCCGCTTGGTGACTTTGCAAATCCGCATCGGTGCGTTCATCCTGGCCGGGCTGGTGGTGTTCCTGGCCATCATCTACATGCTCGGCGCCCAGGCCCGGTACTTCGAGCGGAAGTACGAGCTGTACGCCGATTTCACCGAGGTCGGCGGCCTGAACGAAGGAGCGACGGTACGGCTGGCCGGCGTCCAGATTGGTCGGGTCACGCGGGTCGAGCTGCCGCCCCATCCCGGCGGCAAGGTCCGGGTCACGCTGACCATCACTCGGCGCTTCGCCGACCGGATCCGCCGGAACTCGGAGGCCCGGATCGTCACTCAGGGCCTGCTGGGAGACAAGCTGGTAGAGGTCAGTGTCGGTTCTGCCGACGCGCCGCCGCTCAAGTCCGGCGATGTCCTCGTGAGCCGGGATCCATTCGAGATGCAGCAGATGTTCGCCGCCGCCGCCGACACGCTGAAAAACGTCGATCACCTGGCCGTGAGCCTGCGCGGCACCGCGGATCGCGTGGACCGGATGTCCGCGGAAGTGGAGAAGGGCAAGGGCTGGCTCCATGTGCTGATCTACGAGGAGCCGGAGAGTCTGCGGCGTCTCAACGCCCTCCTCGCCTCGACCCAACAGATGCTGGCGCGGGCGGAGGCGGGCGACAGCGCGGCGGGCGTCCTGCTCTCGCGCGACAGCGGCAAGGCGGCGCGCTCGCTGCTGGCCGCCATGGAGAAGCTGGGACAGGCCGCGGAGAAGCCGGGTCCGAGCGACGGGCTGCTGCCCGCGCTCCTCTTCGACCCGGAGTACAAGGCCGTCGCGCAGGACCTCCAGGCGCTGACGCACAACTTCCGCGACGTGTCCGAGAAGCTCGCCCGCGGCCACGGCCTGCTCGGTAGTCTGCTCAAGGAGGAGGATGGCGACACCTCGCTGGGCCAGGCGGCGACCGACTTCCGCGTCGCGATGGCGAACCTCCGCGTGGTGACGGACCGTCTCAAGGCGGGCGACGGCACGATGGGCGCTCTTCTCTCGGACCCGACCGTCTACGAGAACCTGGTTCAGTTCCTCGAGGGCGCCCGCCGCAGCTTCCTGCTCCGCTCCCTGATCCGCTCGACGATCCCGCGGGATGGCGGCGACAAGGGGGCGGCCGGCGGCCCGACGGCGGAGGGCGGGAAAAAGTAATGGCGCGCGACCGCTCCGTTTACCGCTGCCAGGAGTGCGGCTTGGCCGCGCCCAAGCCCGGCACGTGTCCGGACTGCGCGCGGACCGGCCGCTTCGTCCAGCTCGTCGAGGAGCGTGTGCTCCCGGCGCGGCCGGGCACGCGGGCCAAAGGAACGCCGTCGAACCGGCCACTGCCGCTCGGCGAAATCCGTGCCGAGGCCGGCGGCGAGCGCATGCGGACGGGAATCGGCGAGCTGGACCGCGTGCTGGGCGGCGGCGTGGTTCAGGGATCGCTGGTGCTGATCGGCGGCGACCCCGGCATCGGCAAGTCGACCCTGCTGCTCCAGGCGAGCCGGGTGCTCGCGGAACGCTTCGGTCCCGTCCTGTACGTCTCCGGGGAAGAATCGGCGGGCCAGATCAAGCTCCGCGCGGACCGACTGGGCATCACCACCCCGGGCCTGTACTTTGCCGCGGAGACGGACCTGAGCCTGATCGAGGCCCACGCGGGCGAGCTGCGCCCGCGGGTGCTCATCGTGGACTCGATCCAGACCGTGTTCTTGCCGGCGCTGGAATCGGCACCCGGCAGCGTGAGCCAGGTGAGGGAGTGCGGCGCGCGCCTCATGGCGCACGCCAAGGGGCAGGGCATCGCGACCTTCCTCGTAGGCCATGTGACGAAGGAGGGCGCCATCGCCGGACCGCGGGTGCTCGAGCACCTGGTGGATACCGTCCTCTACTTCGAGGGTGAGCAGCACCACGCCTACCGGGTGCTCCGGGCCGTGAAGAACCGATTCGGCTCCACCAACGAGATCGGTGTCTTCGAGATGACGGAGCGAGGCCTCGCGGAAGTCAAGAACCCGTCGGGCTTCTTCCTCTCGGAGCGCCCCAAGGGGGCGGCGGGCTCGGTGGTGGTGGCGAGTCTCGAAGGCACGCGGCCGCTCCTGCTGGAGCTGCAGGCGCTGGTCGCGCCCGCCAGCTTCGGCACGCCGCGGCGCACGGTGCTCGGCGCCGACTACAATCGCGTCTGCCTGCTCCTCGCGGTCCTGGAAAAGCGCGTGGGCTTCCCGCTGCAGTCCCAGGACGCGTTCGTCAACGTGGCCGGCGGCGGGCGAGTCTCCGAGCCCGCCGCCGATCTGGGCATCGTGCTGGCGGCGGCTTCGAGCTACCTGGACCGACCGCTCCGGGGCGATCTGGTCGTGATGGGCGAGGTCGGGCTCACGGGCGAAGTGCGGGCGGTGAGCGCGCTCGACGTGAGACTCAAGGAGGCGGCGGCGCTCGGCTTCACGGGCGCCGTCGTGCCGCAGAACAATCTTATCGGGGCTCGCACTCATCCATTGGACGTGCAGGGAATCGGGTCGGTGGAGGAGGCCGTCAAGGTCCTCCTCGGACCCTAAGGAGAGCCATGGGAATTGTCATCGCGCGATTCATCATTCTGATGGCGGCCACAGCGGCCGGTTTCGCACTGGGGCCGGCGCTGGACATCCGTTGGCCGAAAGTGATCTGGCTGGGCGGCGCCGGAACGCTCGCCGGCGTGCTCGCCGTGCTGCTCGAGTGGCAGGCCAGACGCATCTCGGTGGACCGTCTCTTCTGGGGTGCCACGGGTGGCATGCTGGGCGTGCTGCTCGGCCTCGGGCTGGGCTCGACGCTGGACGCCGTCTTTCCGGGCACCGGGCCCCTGGGGCGGGGACTGTTCGCCCTGCTCTTGGCCTACCTGGGCGTGACGGTGGCGATGGCCAAGCGCGAGGAGCTCGCCGACATGTCGGCCAAGATGTTTCCGAAGACCGCCTCGCGGAACGGCAGCTACAAGATCCTCGACACCTCCGTGATCATCGACGGCCGGATCGTGGATGTCTGCCAGACCGGTTTCATCGAGGGCACGCTGCTGGTGCCCCAGTTCGTGCTGCGCGAGCTGCAGCAGATCGCCGACTCATCGGACGGGCTCAAGCGCAATCGCGGCAAGCGCGGCTTCGACATCCTCCAGCGGCTCCAGCGCATCTCGCGGATCACGGTGCGGATCGACGACCTGGACTTCCCGCAGATGCGCGAGGTGGACCGCAAGCTCATCGAGCTGGCCAAGGTGACCGGCGGCAAGGTTGTCACGAACGACTACAACCTCAACAAGGTCGCCGAGCTCTCCGGGGTCGCCGTGCTCAACGTCAATGAGCTGGCGAACGCGCTCAAGCCGGTGGTGCTGCCCGGCGAGCCGATGCACGTCCAGATCGTGAAGGAAGGCAAGGAGGCGGGGCAGGGCGTCGCCTACCTGGACGACGGCACCATGGTGGTCGTCGACCACGGCAAGCGACTGATCGGCCAGGCGGTGGACGTGACCGTCACGAGCGTGATCCAGACGCCGGCCGGCCGCATGATCTTCGCCCGCCCAAAAGAAGAGGAACCCTCCCGATGAGCCGCGGCGAGTACCGCGGACTGACTGCAGGTGGGGGAGCGCGGGGGCCATTTCTGGGCCCCCGCGTCCAAACGATGGACGAGGCCGGTCGTCCGGCGCGAGTCGAGGCACGGTGCGGGGGCCATTTCTGGGCCCCCGCAGCTCAAGAAGAAGCCTCGGGCCGATGAGCTCACGAGCCGTCGCCGTCGTGCCCGCCGGAGGCACCGGGCTCCGCATGGGCTCGGATCGGCCCAAGCAGTACCTGGTGCTCGCTGGCGCCCCGGTCCTCGTGCATACGCTGCGCGCGCTTGGCCGCTCGCGGGCCCTGACGGGGACGGTCGTCGCGGTTCCCGCGGAGCGCGTGACCGCCACCCGGGCCCTGCTCCGTCGCTTCCGTGTCCCGCGCGTCCTCGACGTGGTGGCCGGAGGCGCGGAGCGACAGGAGTCGGTGTGGCGCGGGCTCCAGGCGGTGCCCGCCGCCGTCGGCTGGGTCGTCGTGCACGACGCGGTGCGGCCGTTCATCGACGCCGCCCTCGTCGAGCGGGTGCTGGCGGCCGCCCGTCGCCACGGAGCCGCGACCTGTGGCGTCGCGGTGCGCGAAACCGTCAAGCGGGTGAAAGAGACCGTGGTGGAAGCGACGGTGGACCGCGAAGGGCTCTGGCTCGTCCAGACGCCGCAAGCATTCAGCCGCGCCCTGCTCTGGGAGGCGCACGAAAAGGCGCGGCGGGATGGCTACTCGGGGACGGATGACGCGGTGCTGGTCGAGCGGCTCGGCGCGCGCGTCGCGATGGTGCCGGGGCTGCCGCGGAATCTCAAGATCACGACGCCGGACGATCTCAAGACCGCCCGACTCTGGATTCCCCGATCCCGGATCAGGAGTCGCCGGCCGTGACCCGCGCCGGGCTCGGCTTCGACCTGCATCCGCTGGTGGCGGGTCGCCCGCTCGTGCTGGGCGGCATTACCGTGCCGGCGGAGCGCGGGCTCGGCGGGCACTCGGACGCCGACGTGCTGACCCACGCGGTGTGCGAGGCCTTGCTGGGGGCGCTGGCCCTCGGCGACCTGGGCCGGCTGTTTCCCGACACCGACCCACGGTACAAGGACGTCTCGAGCCTGGTTCTGCTGCGCTCCGTCATGGACCTGGTCGGGGCCAAGGGAGGCCGCCTGGTCAACGTGGATGCCACCGTCATCTGCCAGTCGCCGCGGCTCGGCCCATACCTGCCCGAGATGGCCAAGCAGCTCGCGACGACGCTCGCGGTGGATCCCGACCGCGTGAACGTCAAGGCCAAGAGCCCCGAGCACCTGGGACTGCTGGGTCGCGAAGAAGGCGTCGCGGCCCTCGCCGTGGTGAGCGTCGAGGTCGGTTGATGGCGATCAAGATCTTCAACACGCTCTCGCGGCGGAAGGACGAGTTCGTGCCGCTGGTCGTGGGCCAGGCGCGCATCTACGTCTGCGGCGTCACGGTCTACGACCTCTGCCACATCGGGCACGCGCGGAGCGCGATCGTCTTCGACGTGATCCGCCGGCATCTCCTGTTCAGGGGCTTCAACGTCACGTTCGTCAGGAACTACACCGACGTGGACGACAAGATCATCCGGCGGGCGAACGAGGAGGGCGTCACCGCCCAGGAGATCTCCGAGCGCTACATCGCCGCGTACCGCACCGACATGGCGGCCCTCGGCGTGCTGCCGGGGGACCAGGAGCCCAAGGCGACCGAGCACATCACGCCGATGATCGCGCTCATCGAGCGCCTCATCCGGAAGGACATGGCCTACACGGTGGACGGCGACGTCTACTTCGAGGTCCGCCGGTTCTCGCCCTATGGCCGCCTGTCCGGGAAGAACCTCGAGGAGCTCAGGTCAGGTGCCCGCGTCGAGGTGGATGAGCGGAAGCGCGACCCGCTGGACTTCGCGCTGTGGAAGGCCTCCAAGCCCGGCGAGCCGGCGTGGGATGCGCCGTGGGGGCCGGGCCGCCCGGGCTGGCACATCGAATGCTCCGCCATGTCCATGCAGTACCTGGGCGAAGGATTCGACATCCACGGCGGCGGCGAGGACCTCATCTTCCCCCACCATGAGAACGAGATTGCCCAGTCCGAGGCGGCGACGGGGAAGCCTTTCGTCCGCTACTGGATCCACAACGGCTTCGTGAATCTGGGCTCCGAGAAGATGTCCAAGTCCCTGGGGAACACGCTCACGATCCGGGACATGGTGCGTCGCCACGATCCGGAGGCCATTCGCCTCTATCTGCTCCAGATGCATTACCGGCACCCGCTCGAGTTCAGCGACGAGCGGATCGGCGAGGCCGCGAAGGGCCTGGGCCGCCTCCGGGCGCTCAAGGACGAGGCCGACAAGATCGCCTCCAAGGGCACGCCGGGACCCGGGCCTGACCACGGGCTCTTCGACGACACGGCCGAGCATCGGAGCCGCTTCGAGGCGGCCATGGACGATGATTTCAACACGCCGCAGGCGATCGGCGTCCTCTTCGATTTCGCGCGGCTTCTCTATACGGCTCGGGACCAGGTGGCGCAGGGCACCGCGGGCGCCGGCGCCTTCCTGATGGGGGTCAGCGAGCTGGTGACGCTGGCGCGGGTCCTGGGACTGCTGGAGCAGGAGCGCCGTGCCGAGCCGGTCGTCGACGCTCAGCTCAAGGCGCGGATCGACTCCCTGGTTTACTTGCGCCAGGAGGCGAGGAAGCGGCGCGACTTCGCTGAGGCGGACCGCCTGCGCGACGAGCTGGCGGCCATGGGCGTGACCTTGGTGGACACGCGCGACGGGACGACGTGGAAGATCGACTCGTGACCGACGAGGCACCGCTCTTCGGCCGCAACCCGGTGCTCGAGCTGCTGCGGGCGCAGAGCCGTCGCGTCGAGGAGATCGCCATCCTGGCGGAGGGCCGCGGCCCCGCGCTCGCCGAGCTTCTGGCGCTGGCGCGCGCGCGAGGGGTGAAGATCTCCTTCCGCACACGCGATCAGCTCACGGCCATCGCGGGCACTCCGCATCATCAAGGCGTGATCGCCCGCGTCGCCGGCGCCAGCTACGCGTCGCTCGCAGACCTGCTCGACCTGCCCGGGCGCCGGGGGGAGCCCGCCTTTCTGCTGGCCCTGGATCAAGTGCAGGACCCGCGCAACCTCGGCGCCATTCTCCGTTCGGCCGAGGCCACGGGGGTGCACGGCGTGATCGTGCCCAAGCATCACGCCGTCGGGCTCACACCGGCAGCGGCGAAGTCGGCCATGGGAGCGGCCGAGCATGTCCCGGTAGCACGCGAAACGAATCTCGTCAACGCTCTGGAAGTGCTCAAAAAGGAAGGAGTCTGGGTCATTGGAAGTGTTCCCGCCGGGGGCCAGCTCCCATGGTCCCTCGATCTGACCGGGCCCCTGTGTCTAGTGCTCGGGGGCGAAGGCGAGGGGTTGCGACCCTTAGTCGCGAAGGCCTGCGATTTCCTTGTTACCCTACCGATGAAGGGCCGGATCGGATCCCTGAACGTCTCGGCCGCCGCGGCGGTCCTCTGCTACGAAGTGCTCCGGCAGCGGGGCCGGTCCGGGGCGGTCGGGAAGGAAGAGTGAAGGCCTGAAGAGAAACGTCTTGACTTGGGAAGATGTTGAAACTAGAGTGAAGTTTTGCGACTGCTGGCGTAGCTCAGGGGCAGAGCAACTGCCTTGTAAGCAGTGGGTCGGGGGTTCGAATCCTCCCGCCAGCGCCAGCATTTCTCGACGAGATCAGCGAGGGTTTTCGAGCGCATGCCGCGGTTTTCGGGGAGGTACCCAAGTGGCCAAAGGGGGCAGACTGTAAATCTGCTGGCGAACGCCTTCAGAGGTTCAAATCCTCTCCTCCCCACCACTGTGGGCACGCCGAGCGATACGCCTGAGCGCGGGAATAGCTCAGCGGTAGAGCGCCAGCCTTCCAAGCTGGGGGTCGCGGGTTCGAATCCCGTTTCCCGCTCCACCAATGGCGCGACGATCGAAGCGACGGCACCGACTGGCGCACGGGCCCATGTAGCTCAGTT
>DASSSH010000245.1:0-9431 GCA_035708525.1 Candidatus Methylomirabilota bacterium | reverse complement strand
TCCGGGCCGGCCCCCACACACCTCGCGCGCGCGATGACGGCTCCGCGCGCGGTCGTCGGCGCGGCGGCCAGGCTCGAGCGCCAGAACGGCGACCCGCTGCCGACGCATCGCTTCGCCGACGCGGCGAGGCGCAGCGTGGACGACGGCTTCGAGGAATTCTAGTCATGCAGCGGCCCATTGTGCTCGGCAACCAGGTGAGCTTCGCCGCGGAGGGTACCCAGTACCTCACCTTCACGCTGGGCGGTGAGGAGTACGGCGTCGAGATCCTGAAGGTCCAGGAGATCCGTGGATATTCACCGATCACCCCGTTGCCCAATACGCCGGGCTACGTCAAGGGCATGATGAACCTCCGCGGGACGATCATCCCCGTGGTGGACCTGCGGTCCCGGCTTTCCATGCGGGCGGCGGAGCCCGGGCCGTTCACCGTGATCATCGTGGTGAAGGTGGGCGCCAAGGTGAAGGGGATGATCGTGGACGCCGTGTCCGACGTCGTCAGCATCCCGGCGGCGGAGATCCAGCCGCCGCCCGACTTCGGCACCGAGCCCGAGGCGCGCTTCGTCAAGGGGCTCGCCGGGGCGGGGGACAAGCTGCTCGTCCTGCTCGATCTCGACCAGGCGCTCGTCGGCGACGACGCGACGCCCGCCGGAGCCGTCGCCTGAGCGGGCGGCTCCGGCACGCAGTCGGAGGAACCCTGGCCCCGCGAGCCGGCGGTGTCGCCGGATCCGATGCGCTCGTCATCACCGACCGCGAGTTCCGGCACTTCCAGGCCCTCGTCTACCGGCAGACCGGCATCGCGCTCGGCGAGCAGAAGCGCGACCTCGTCCGCTCCCGGCTCGGGAGGCGCCTCCGCGAGCACGGCTATGCCAGCTTCAGCCAGTACGCCGAGCACCTGGCCGAGCGGGACCCCGAGCACTCGGAGCTCGGCCGTCTGATCAACGCCATCACGACCACCAAGACCGAGTTCTTCAGAGAGGAGCACCACTTCGCCTTCCTGCGCGCCGAGCTCCTGGCCCCTCTCGCCGCCGCGCGCGACCTGCCGCGCCGGCTGCGGATCTGGAGTGCCGGCTGCTCGAGCGGCGAGGAGCCCTACAGCATGGCGATGACGGTGCTGGACGCGATCCCGGAGGCCTGGGCGTGGGACGTGCGGATCCTGGCCTCCGACATCAACACGGACATGCTGGCCAAGGCCGAGGCCGGCGTGTATTCGACCGAGCAGATGGCACGCGTGCCCCGGGCGATGCGCGAGGCGTACTTCGCCTCCTGCCCGGGGGCCAAGAACGGGGCCGTGAGCGTCCGCCCGCGCGTGAAGGCGCTGGTGACCTTCCGGCAGATCAACCTGATCGACGCGCCCTGGCCGATCCGGACCTCGCTGGACTGCATCTTCTGCCGGAACGTCCTGATCTATTTCGACCGGTCGCTCCAGCAGCAGTGCGTCGCCCGCCTCGTGGAGCTGCTCAAGCCCGGAGGCTATCTCGTGCTCGGCGGCTCGGAGTCGCTACTGGCCATGGAGCAAGGGCTCGAGAATCTGCGAAACAGCGTCTACCGGAAGACCGATCGATAGCGCGTGAGCCATGGTCGAGCGACGCGAGCGGGTCGAGCGCCGGGAATCGGTCGTGCACATCGGCGGAGTTTACGCCACGCGCGAGCCCACGGTTCTCAAGACCGTGCTCGGCTCCTGCATCGCCGTCTGCCTGTCCGACCCGAGGGCCGGTGTCGGCGGGATGAACCATTTCATGCTCCCGGTGCCCGGGAGCAACGGCGATGACCAGGTGGATGCCCCGCGCTTCGGGGTTCACGCCATGGATCTCTTGATCGGGCGCATGCTCAAGGCCGGCGCCGACCGCCGGCGCCTGGAAGCCAGGATCTTCGGCGGCGCGACGCTCATGGGCCTTCCGGAGAATGGGAGCACCGTGGGAGAGCGAAATATCCGGTTCATCGAGGAGTTCATGCAGTTCGAGGACCTCGTGGTCGTCGGCCGCGACCTGGGCGGACACCTGCCCCGCCAGATCCGCTTCCTGACGGATACCGGCAAGGCCTATGTCCGGCGGCTGGGCCGCTCCACGCTGCAGCTGACGCGCGTCGAGGAGCGCGAACACCTGAGGCAGATGCGCCGCCGCGGGCTTCGCTTCGGCGAGATCACGCTGTTCGAATGAGGATGAGAGAGAGGGGGCCGCTCATGGGCGTGCGTGGCACCACCGCGGGCCGCAAGATCCGGGTATTGATCGTGGACGACTCGGAGGTGATGCGCCGGATCCTGGCTGATCATCTCGCCCGCGATGGCGGGATCGAGGTCGTCGGGACTGCGGCGAACCCCTACGTCGCCCGGGACATGATCCCGCGCCTCGAGCCCGACGTGCTGACTCTGGACGTGCAGATGCCCGGGATGGACGGGCTGACCTTCCTCGAGAAGCTCATGCGGGCCCGCCCGATGCCCGTGGTCATGGTGTCCTCCTTCACCCGAGAGGGGTGCGAGACGACGCTGCGCGCGCTCGAGCTGGGCGCCGTGGACTTCGTGGCCAAATCCGAGCGGGGGTCGGGCGGATCGGATGGGCTGTCGGAGCTCGTCGCGAAGATCAAGGTCGCGGCCGGTGCCCGGCCGCAATCCGCGCGAGCCGCTGAAGCGGGGGGCGAGGCCTGGCGCGCCTCCGCCCTCGGATCCGTGGGGCCGGCGGGGCGCCAGCGCCTGGCGGCCATCGGGGCCTCCACCGGCGGGACCCAGGCGATCCGGGAGATTCTCACGGCGATGCCGGCCGACGGCCCGCCCCTCGTCATCGTCCAGCACATGCCGCGGCGGTACACACGCTCCTTCGCGGAGCGCTGCAACAGTGACTCCGCCATCCGCGTGAGAGAAGCCGAAGACGGCGACGAGGTGCGGCCGGGCCAGGCGCTGATCGCTCCCGGCGACCATCAGATGCGAATCGACCGCGAAGGCCCCCGCTGCGTCGTCCGGGTGAGGCCGGGACCGGCCGTCAACGGTCACCGGCCCTCGGTCGACGTCCTGTTCCTCTCCGTGGCCGCCACGGTGGGGCCGGACGCGGTCGGCATCCTCCTGACCGGCATGGGCGCCGACGGCGCACGGGGACTGCTGGCCATGAAGCGCGCCGGGGCAGAGACCATCGCGCAGGACGAGGCGACTTCGGTGGTGTTCGGCATGCCCGGCGAGGCCATCGCGCTGGGTGCCGCCGATCACGTGCTCCCGCTGCCCCGCATCGCCCGGAAAGCCCTCGAGCTCTGCACGCCGCCGGGCCTCGCCGCCCTCGGCGCGGCACGAAAGGCAGGGGTGCTGGATGGCGTGGACGGTTGAGGCGGCCGAGGGCGGCGTACGCGTGGCGCTCGCGGGGACGCTGGACGTCTTCGAGGCCGCCCCCTTTCACGCCCTGCTCGTGGACCTGGCCCGAAGAAAAGATGAGGTGGTGATGGACCTGTCCGCCTGCTCGAGGCTCGACAGCGCGGCCCTTCAGCTGCTGCTGGCCTTCCGGATGGCCCTCGAAGCCGACGGCCGCGGGCTGAGAGTCGAGCCTGGGGCGAGCCCGGTGAGCCGACTGCTCGCCGACTGCGGGCTGCTCGGAGCCCCGAGGGTCCGACCATGAGCGCCGCCCCTCGCATCCTGGTCGTGGACGACGAGACCGGTGTCACCACGGTCCTCTCGGCCACCCTCAAGCGCGCGGGCTACCACGTGGCCACGGCCTCCGACGGCCTCGAGGCCCTCGAGACCATCCGCCGCCAGCCGCCCGACCTGGTCCTGCTGGACGTCATGATGCCGGGACCGGATGGCTTCGAGACCCTCAGCCGGATCCGGGAGCACGGCCCCACGGCCCAGCTGCCGGTCATCATGCTGACGGCCAAGACCGCCCTCGCCGACAAGATGAAGGGCTTCGAGCGCGGGGCCGACGATTATGTGGTCAAGCCCTTCGCCCCCGCCGAGGTGCTGGCCCGGGTCCAGGCGCTCCTCAGGCGAACGGATCCGATGCGCGTGATGGCCTCCCTGGTGGGCGAGCTGGGTGCCCGGTCGTCGGCCGAGACGCTGGCCCAGCTCGGCCGGGACCTCAAGGCGGCGCGCGACATCCATGCGCGGCTCTTGCCGGCTCCGCCGGCTCTGGTGGCCGGGCTCGCCGCGGGCGCCGTGCTCCGCCCCGCCAGTGTCGTGGGTGGTGACTTCTTTGACCTGATCCCGATGGGTGAGCGCGTGGGCGTGGCGGTGGGCGATGTGGCCGGCAAGGGGATTCCGGCGGCGCTGCTCATGGTGATGGTGCGCACCCTGCTCCGCGAGATCTCGGCGAGTCTCGTCGAGCCTTCCGAGGTGCTGGCCTGGCTCAACGCCTCGCTCTGCCGCGACATTCCTCCCTCCATGTTCGTCACCCTTGTGCTCGCGGTGCTGGATCCCGCCCGCCCCGGTCAGATCGTCGTCTCCAACGCCGGCCATCCGCCGCCCGTCCTGTACCGTCGCGCGGCGGCCCCTCAGACCCTCGCCCTGGGCGGGATGGTGCTGGGAGTCTCCGAGGAGGCCGTGTTCGATCAGACCGAGCTCAAGGTCGGCTCGGGGGACGGCATGGTGCTCTACACCGACGGCGTCGTCGGCGGGCAGGAGGCCGACGGCCGCCACATCGGACTCAGCGAGCTGATGGATTTGCTCGGCCGCGAGCGGGACCAGGCCGCTCCCGCTCTGGCCCAGACGATCGTGGACGATGCCCTCCGCCGCGGCGGCGGCCGCGCCGAGGACGACATGGCCGTCGTCGTCCTCCAGTGCCCCTGAGCGCTCGGTCCCCACAGGCTCCGAATCCCGCGCTCAGCCGCCAGTTCGTATTGCTGAGTCAGCGGCCCGGCTGCAGCCGCGGTGGCAAGACGAGATACGAGATGAGCCAGCCGATGATCCCCGAGAAGACCACGGCGCCCGTCCACAGATGGGTTGACCACCTGATGCCGCCCGCGAGGCCAAGCGCGCCGAAGTAGCCGGCGTACAGGAGCACGGGCAGCGCGAACGCGAACCAGCGGAAGGCCGCCGGCCGGGACACCGCTGGACGCAGGACGACACGCAGCAGCTCCACAACGGCTCCGGCCACGATCATCCCCGCTACCGGGAGGGTCGGATACGGGCCGCGGTCGTAGACGAAGCCCATCGCGAAGCACTGGAGTCCGACGAAGATCGCGACGGCTCCCGCGGGGAGGCGCCCGTGGCGCAAGAGCAGGAGCACGGGCGCGGTGACGATGGCCGCGGTGAGCAGCGTGCCGACCAGGCCGAGCTCCGTCACGTCGGCCGATGCCAGCGTGGTCGCAGCCGCCCAGAGGTTGGAGATCGGATGGGCGATCTGGGTGAAGAAGGTGAGGGTCGCGACCACGAAGGTCAGGGACAGGACGAGCGGCAGCTCGTCATGCCAGCGCCCGGGGGGACGGCGCAGCGCCGCGCGCAGCGGGCCCGAGGCCATCAGGCCGAGCCCCAGCGCCAGCACCGTGTGGGCCGGGCTCATGAGCGCCTCGACGCTGGCCTCGAAGCCGAACAGCGTGTGCCAGAGGAGATCGAAGGGCCCACCGATGACCCACAAGCCGGCCCCGGCCAGGGCTAGCCCGTATCCGTCGGGCAGCGCCTGGCGCCAGCCGGCGCCGCGGGCGAGATCCCACGCGGCGCGCCCCACCAGGGCCAGCGCGGTCACGAGGTAGCCGGAATAGAGCACGGCATGCCACGGCGTGAAGAACGTATCGTCCACCCGGCCATGGGTGTGGGCCCAGCCATCGAGAAAGAGTCCGCCGAGGAAGGTTCCCGATAGCACGGTCATCAGCCAGTCGAAGCCCTGCCCGGCGGAGCTCAGGTGCGTCTCCACTGACTCGGGCCGGTCGGGTGTGGCGCTCCCCGGCTCGACGGCGACACTCTTGACCTCGGTCGTCATTATCTGGCTGTCTCCTTCACCGCTCGCTGCCCGCGCGTTTGCGTCGGCACGAGGGTGCTCACGATGAAATGCACGACGGTTTCCCTGGCGCTCCGGTCGTCGATGGCGGCCCCGGGATCGGGGTCGCGATGGCGATGCATGGCGAACCAGGCGACGGCCTCGAGGATCAGTCGGGCTGCGGCGGCGGCGTCCGGCACCGGCCTGAATTGCTCGGTCCGAATGCGCGCCTCGAGGTAGCGCCGGAGCCGGTCGAGGAGGCCGCGACGCACCTCCGCGTAGAAGACGCGCGCCAGCTCGGGCAGGTCCAGGGCTGAGCGCTCGATCAAGGTGATGCCCAGGCGGGTCTTCTCGATGAGGGCGTACAGCTCCTGGACGACGGCCTCGAGCTCAGCGCGGGGGTCGGCCGCGCGACGGCGCGCGAGGGCGGACTGGAGCCCTGGGAGCCTCGCATCGGCCGTGAGGCGCTCCTTCAGCCGGGCCAGCGTCGCGCCTGCCGGCGGCGTGGCCACGGGCAGAGCGAGCGGGGCGGTCGCCGCGCGCTCGAGCAGGGCGCGGTCGATCAGGAGATGAAACAGCGCCTCCTTTCCCTCGACGTAGGTATAGAGCGTGCCGGGCGAGACGCCCATCTCCTGGGCCACGTCCGCCATCTGAGTCCGGCGGTAGCCCTTGTCCATGAACACGCGGAGCCCCGCGCTGATGATCTGATCGAGCCGGCCGGGCGGTCTGGAGCGCGCCATGCCGGCATTATAACTGAATGATTCATTCAGTCAATAGCGTCAGGTCGGAGATGCCGGCCTGGCTCCACCCCACCCTCTGCCGCTTTCCTGACGGCGTAAGCGAGACCGTCACGCCAGTTACATCAGGGCGACGGGTGCTGCAAGGAATTCCGTTCAATTTCAACCAGTTGCTCTAGAGTCGCGTGGCACCTCTCTTGCTGACCTGCTCGGGCGGGCCAGTATGACCAGATCGGCCGACAGGGGGGACCGCGTGAAGACAGGGAAGATCAATCGGGAGGTCGCCTTTGCCGGCCAGCGAATCACTCAGAAAGTCGCCCTGGGGCTGGCGCTCTGCTCGGTCATCCCGCTGCTCGTCCTCACCTATTTCTTCTACTTCTACTTCCTCCCGTTCCTCGACACGGCGTGGGAATCGGGAGATCTGTTCCGCGCGGCCGCCCTCGTTCTGTTCACCGGGCTCTTGATGGCGGGCGGCGGGCTCGTCTTCAGGGACGTGGCCATCGGCGTCACGCGCGCCGCGAGCCTGGTCACCGGGTCCGCGCCGCCCGAGCCCTCCGCGACGCCGCGCTCGGACGAGATCGGCGCGCTGGTGGCCTCATTCACGAAGATGGCCGCCACGATCGAAACGCAGGCGGAAGAGATCCGGCAGTTCCCCGTTCGGTTCGATCAGGTGGCCAGGCTGGCCCTGAAAGACCCGCTCACGGGCCTGCCGAACCGCGCGCTGTTCATGGACCGCCTCGCCCATGCCCTCGCGCGGACCGAGCGCCGGGCGGACCACCTGGCCGTGCTCTTCCTCGACCTGGACCGCTTCAAGGTCATCAACGACAGCCTGGGTCACAGCGCGGGTGATCGGCTGCTCGTCGAGGTGAGCCGCCGGCTGCAAGGCTGCGTGCGGCCCGAGGACACGGTGGCGCGGCTCGGCGGGGATGAGTTCGGGATCCTGCTCGAGGGTGGGGCCGAGGCTGACGGTGTGGCCGAGCGGATCACCTCCGCGCTCAAGGGGGCCTACCTCTTCGACCGGCGCGAGGTGTTCGTCACCGCCAGCATCGGCATCGTGCTCAACCCCTCGCCGCGGAGCCAGCCGGAGGACATCCTGCGCAATGCCGATCGCGCCATGTACCATGCCAAGACGCAGGGCAAGGCGCAGTTCGCGGTGTTCGACGCCAGGATGAACGCGGCGGTGGCCGAGCGGCTCGAGCTGGAGATGAACCTCCGCAGCGCCCTCCGCGGCCGGGAGTTCCGGCTCTACTACCAGCCGGTGATCAACCTGGCCACCGGTCGCGTCACCGAGATGGAAGCGCTGATCCGCTGGGAGCACCGGATGCGCGGCCTGCTCCTGCCCGAGGACTTCATCGGGCTCACCGAAGAGACCGGCCTCATCGTCCCGATCGGCCGATGGGTGCTCGCCGAGGCCTGCTGGCAGGCGCGGCAGTGGCAGACCGACTTCCCGGCCGAGCCGCCGCTGGTCATGGGCGTGAATCTCTCGGCGCGCCAGGTGCAGCAGGACAACCTCGTGGAGGAGATCGCCGGGATCCTGCGCCAGAGCGGGCTCGCGCCGCACAGCCTGAGGCTCGAGATCACCGAGAACGTGGTGATGAACGATGCCCCGGCGACCCTGGCCAAGCTGCACGCCCTGCGGGACCTGGGCGTTCGCCTGGCCATCGACGACTTCGGGACCGGGTACTCGTCGCTCAACTACCTGCAGCGCTTCCCCGTCGAGACGCTCAAGATCGACCGGTCCTTCGTGAAGGGCATCGGCCAGCGGGCGGAGGACACGGCCATCGTGCAGGCCGTCATCACCGTGGCGAAGAGCCTCGGCCTCCAGGTCACCGCGGAAGGCATCGAGACCGACAAGCAGCTCACGCGGCTCTTGGCGCTCGGCTGCGACCGCGGCCAGGGCTACTACTTCGCGCGTCCCCTGGCGGCCGACCGCATCCGCGCCCTGATGAGCAACCCCCCCTGGGGCGAGGCCGCGCTGGCCGCGGCCAACTGAATCGTCAGAGCTCCTCCGCGCGTCCTGCGGCCTGGTCACGCACTGCTTGACGCTCAGCCTCTCCTCGCATAAGGTCGTGCTCGGTTGGATAGGACGGTCGGCGGAGGATCCTCGTGATCGGCAGATCGGTCAGGCTCGCGCTCGCCTTCGCGCTCGTCATCCTCGCGGCTCCATGGCCCGCCGCCCCCGCGCCGCCGCAGGGCAAGGTGCTGCGCCTCGGGCTGCTGTACGGGATCACCCCGACCTTCGATCCGGCCTCGGACCCCATCAGTCGCGCGCTGGTGGACGGGCTGCGCGCGCACGGGTACGAGCTCGGGCGCAACACCATCCTCGAGTTCCGGAGCGCCCAGGGCAATCCGGAGCGGCTGCCGGCCCTCGCCGCCGAGCTCGTCCGACTCAAGGTGGACGTGCTGGTCACGGGGGCCACGGCGGCGACGCTGGCGGCGCGGGACGCGACCCAGACCATTCCGATCGTGATGTTCAACGTGGCCGATCCCGTGGCTGCCGGCCTCGTCGCCAGCCTGGTGCGGCCCGGAGGCAACATCACCGGCTTGAGCGCGAATGCCGCCGAGACCAGCGCCAAGCGAGTCCAACTCCTCCAGGAAGCGGTCCCGAAGATCTCCCGCGTGGCGGTGCTGTGGAACTCGAGCTTGAAGGCGATGGCGCTGGGATTTCAGCAGATCGAGGTGGCGGCGCCGAGCCTCGGGGTGACGGTGCAGTCCGTCCGGGTGTCGAGCTCCGATGAGTTCGACCAGGCGTTCGCGGCGATCGCCCGCGCCCGGCCCGGCGGTCTCATCGTCCTCTACGGGCCCATGCGGGGCA
>DASSSH010000244.1:0-5919 GCA_035708525.1 Candidatus Methylomirabilota bacterium | reverse complement strand
GCGCCGAGCTGCTTCAGCGCGTCGGCGCTGGGCTCGGCCTCGAGGCCCGTCAGGACCGGGACGAGCCAGTAGTTAGTCAGCTGACGGCCCACGAGAACCCCGAGCGCGCCCCAGTCGCTGACTGATCGCGGCTGGTCGCTCACCTCCACGAGGTGGGTCCCCCACCGGCACTCGGGCAGGTGCATGCCGTAGGCCGCGACCCGCCCGGTGAGGGCGGCGGCGTAGGAGGCGGGCCCGCCCTCGAAGTTGGAGCGGGCTCCGGCGACGGCGTTGGCGTAGATGACCGCGCCCGTGTCCCCCCACGCCAGATGCTCCCCGAAGCGCGGCTGGCAGATGGACTGGTAGTTGGCGCAGCTGTCGAGGGCGATGCCGCCCATCGCCATCACCAGGTCGCGGAGCCGCCGCTCCTTCGCCGCCACGTCCTCCGGCTGGCCCAGCTCCCGGTAGCGGTCGAAGTCCACGTTGCGCGCGTTCGTGGTCGTCGGCACGACGAAGCGGGCTCCCTGCCGTGCCAGGTCTTCCACGAACGCGAGCCCGGCGTCCCCCATGGACTCGGGGTCGCCCGTCAGGTGGGCCGAGGTGACGGGAACCATCTCGCGGGCGCCGAAGAACTCGCCGGTAGCGATCTGCATCGCGAGCGCCTGGCCGGCCGGCTCCCCCCAGCGACCAGCCAGAATCCCGTCTTCCTCGGGGGTCAGCCGGAGCCCCACTATCGGCGGATCCCGATCTTCCCGGCCATGTCGGTGTAGCTCTCGACCTCCTTCTCCACGAAGGCGCGCATCTCCGCGGCGGGGAGGAAATCGATGTTCATGCTGATCCGTTCGGCGCCGGCGAGGAACGCAGGATCCTTCACCATCTCGGCGACGGCCGACTCCCACTTCTTCACGATGGGGTCGGGGGTCGCGGCCGGGAACGCCACGGAGGCCCACCACTGGACGCGCACCCCCTTCATCACGCCCTGCTCCTCGGCCGTCGGCACGTCGGGGATGTACTTGATGCGCGAGGGCGAGAGCACGGCCAGGAGCTTGATCTTCCCGGCCTTCAGCATGGCGTTGGCCTCGGCCACGGAGTGGATCGCCATCACGACGTGTCCGCCGGCCAGCTTGGCGAAGGAATCCCCCGCCCCTTCGGTGATAACCATTTTCGTCTTCAAGGGATCCACGCCGATCTGGGTGAACCAGTCGAAGGCGGTGTAGCGGGACGGGCCGGAGGGGCCGACGCTGGACCAGACGAGCTGGTCGGGATTGGCCTTCACCCAGTCGGAGAACTCCTTGAAGTTCTTCCACGGCGCGTCGGCCTTCACGGCAAAGACCATCGGGTCGCGGACGAGCCGGGCCGCGTACTTCCGGTCGGCGAGCGTGAGCTGCGGCGTCTTCCAGGCGCCCATATGCATGGAGGAGGTCGTGTGGATGTCAATGAGGACCGTGTAGCCGTCGGGCCGCGCATCCTTGAGCGCGGCTCGCGCGCCGACGATCCCGCCGCCGCCGGGCTTGTTCACGACCAACATCGGCTGCCCCCACTTCTTCCCCAGGTAGTCGGCGACGAGCCGCGCGATCAGGTCCGTCCCCCCGCCGGGGACGAACGGCACCACGATCTCGACGGGCTTGGTCGGGTACTCCTGCCCCCAGGCGGTCAGGGGGCTCAGGAGCAGGAACGCAGCCACTAGCACTGTCGCGATGCGAGGCCAGGTCATGGTATCGGTTCCTCCGTGTCTGACAGCCGGGTTCGCTAGAGCGCCATCTCCTCCGCGGTCTCCTCCTTGACCCGCCGGCTCGTGTAGTGGACGAGGACAAGGGACGTCAGCAGCAGGAGGGCCGCGCCCACGAGCAGCGCCAGGGAGAGCCCGCGCTGGACGAAGATCAGCAGGCTCCCGCCGCTCATGGAGAGGGACTGGAGCAGATACTTCTCGAGGAGCGGGCCCAGGATGAAGGCCAGGAGCAGGGGCGCGAGCGGCCACTGGTGCCTCCGGAGGAAGAAGCCAAACGCGCCGAACACGAGGCTCACCCCCACATCGAACATGCTGTTCCGCACCGAGTACGCGCCGAGGAACGAGAGCAGCAGGATCAGCGGCCCCAGGATACCGTACGGGATCCGGGTCAGCCACACCCACATGCCGACCAGGGGAAGGTTCAGGATCAGGAGGATGACGTTCCCGACGTAGAGGCTCGCGATGACGGTCCAGACGAAGTCGGGGTTCTTCTGGAAGAGGAGCGGCCCCGGCTGGAGGCCGTACACCAGGAGCCCGCCGAGCAGAACGGCCAGCGGCGCCGAGGCCGGGATGCCCAGGGCCAGGAGGGGGATGAAGCCGGCCGACGAGGTCGCGTTGTTGGCCGCCTCGGGCGAGGCCACGCCCTCGATGGCGCCCTTGCCGAAGCGCTCCGGGTGCTTCGCAAGCTTTTTCTCGGCGTCGTAGGCCAGGAAGACGGTCACGCCGGGGGCGCACCCGGGCAGGAGCCCCAGGAAGAAGCCGATTCCCGTCCCCCTCAGGATCGCGGGGAAGGCTTCCCGGAGGTCGGCGAGGCGCGGGAAGACGTTCCGGATCTTCTGCGTGATGGCCACGCGTGACTCCTCGAGCCCGATGAAGACCTCGGAGATGGCGAAGAGGCCGACGACGAGCGCAATCAGGTCCACGCCGCTCATGAGGGGTGCCCAGTTGAAGGTGAAGCGCGGCTCGGCCGTGGACGGCCCCAGCCCGATCAGCGAGATGAAATAGCCGAGGAACGCCATGGCGAAGCCCTTGAGGAGCGAAGCGCCCGAGAGCGAGGCGATGACCGTGAAGGCGAGAACCATGAGGCCGAAGTACTCGGGTGGGCCGAATCTCAACGCCTGGTCTGCGAGGAACGGGGCGAAGAAGGTCAGCAACACCACCCCCAGGGTGCCAGCGAAGAAGGAGCCGATGGCGGAGATCCCGAGGGCGACCCCGCCGTACCCCTGCTGGGCCATAGGGTAGCCGTCGAGGCAGGTCGGGACCGACGCCACCTCGCCCGGGATGTTGAGGAGGATGGCAGTCGTGGAGCCGCCGTACATGGCGCCGTAGTAGATCCCCGCGAGCATGATGATGGCGGGGGTGGGTGGGAGAACGGTGGTCAGCGGGAAGAGGATTGCGATGGCCGCCGTCGGGCCGAGCCCTGGCAGCACGCCGACGAGCGTCCCCAGGAGCGAGCCGAGGGCGGCCATCATCAGATTCGTGGGAGACAGCGCCGCTCCGAACCCGCTCGCGAGGTGGCCCAGGACCTCCATCAGAGCCCCAGCAGGCCCGTGGGGAGAGGCTGGAGGAGCCACACCCGGAACAGGAGGTAAAGGAGGCCGGTCGTCGAGCCCCCGAGCAGGAGCGCCTGCGGCCAGCGGTAGCCGCCCATCGCGCGGAAGAGCCCCGTGGAAACGAGGGCCGTTCCCACCGTGTAGCCGAGATAGGGGACGAGGACCCAGTAGACCGCGAGGACGCCTGCCCCCAGGATCATTCGCATGCGCGGCTCGCCGTCCGGCCGGGCGACCTTCACGTGGGGGAGCTTCGCCACAAAAAGAATGCTCGCCCCGAGGAGGAGGAGCGCCGCCCCGACGAGGGACGGGAAGGTGTCGTCCCCCACGACGGCGCCGGCCACCATCTGGGTCCTGAGGGCGTGGAGCCGCCAGCCTTCCCAGAGGGAGAGGATCCCCAGGACGACGAGCATCCCTCCCACCACCCGTCCTTCGCGGCCGCGTCTGGCGTCAGGCATGACGTGCACGGTCCCTCCCGCTCAAATGCCCAAGGCCTCCGCCGTGAGCTTTCTCAGCTCCTTCTTCAGCGCCTCGCGCTCCTTCGCGCAGGCGGGATCGGAAGCGAGGTTCTTCAGCTCGTAGGGGTCGTTGTCCAGGTCGTACATCTCGGCCATGCCCTGGTGGTGGGTCCAGTGGATGTACTTCCAGCGCTCGGTGCGCACCGCCTTGTAGCCCATGCCCACGATCCACGGCCAGGCGCCCTCGCTCCAGTACTCGCACAGGAAGGACTGGCGCCATTTCTTCGCCTTGCCCTTCATAAGCGGCAGCAGGGAGCGGCCCTGAATGGTGTCGCCGGGCTTGCCGCCGGCGAGCTCGATCAGCGTCGGCGCGATGTCGAGCACCAGGATCATCTGGCCGAGCTTTGTGCCCGCGGCGATCCGCTTCGGATAGCGCACGTAGAACGCCGTGCGGATGCCCTCCTCGTAGGCGAAGCGGCGCTCGACGGTGAGCCCGTGCTCGCCGAAGAAAAAGCCGTTGTCGCCGAGGAAGACGATGCAGGTATTGTCGAGCTGCCCGGTCTGCTCGAGCGCCTCGAGCAGCATGCCCACGCCCTCGTCCACCGAGGCCATCATGGCGGCGCGCTTCCGTATCTCCTCCTGCGTCCCGCCGTCCATCGCGGCGAGGATGTCCCGCGACAGCGGCTGGGCGCGCATCTCGAACATGATCCTGAGCGCGGGCTTGTCCTTCGCCACCTGCTCGAGCGGCAGCATGTTCGGCCGGCTCGGATAGGCCATGCCCTTGTAGAGGTCCTTGTGGCGCTCGGGCAGCGTGTAGCCGCCGATGCTGCTCGCGTCGATGCCGCCGCTCGAGCCCTGGACGAGGTCCGGATGTACCGCCTTGTGCGCGAAAAAGAGCGCGAAAGGCCGCGTCCGCTTCCGTCTCACGAACTCGACGGCGCGCGCGTTCAGAAGGTCGGTCATGTAGCCCTCGACCTGGTGCTCGCCCCCGTTCTCCCAGAGGATCGGGTCGACGAGCCTGCCCTGCCCCTTGAAGCTCACCCAGTGGTCGTACCCGGGCCGCGGGCTCGCGTCGTTGCCCATGTGCCACTTGCCGACGTGCGCCGTCTCGTAACCGAGCGCCTGCAGCGCGAGGTGGTAGTTGTCCAGGCGATGGCTCGCGACGTCGCGCCCGACATTGTCGATGATGCCGTGGCGCGAGGCGTACTGGCCGGTCAGGATCGAGGCGCGGTTCGGCGAGCATAGCGGCGTGGGATGGAAGGCGTTCTCGAACATCGCGCCCTCGTGCGCGACGCGGTCGATGTGCGGCGTCTTCATGTACGGATGGCCCGAGGCGCTCGTTTCATCGAAGCGCAGGTCGTCGATCAGGATGACGATGAGATTGGGTCTCTTGGCCATGGTGGTCTCTTTCCCGGTGGGAACAGCGGTCCGGCGGACACGACCATCGCGCCGATCCTGCCAGATCGCGTGGGACAGGTCAAACCCGCGACCAAGCCCTCGTTTCCTTTACTTCTCCCTCGCTTGCCCCTGCTGGGGCTACGCCCTTCTGTCGAGGGCGAGTCTCCAGGACCTTCCGCCGTCATCCGACAGAGATACGCACGCAGCCGCCGGTCGCCCACTTCGACATCTGAATCTTGCTGCTTCCGGTGTTCAGCGAAATCAATCGCCTAGCAAGGGCCGGAACTTCCAGAAGTAGCTGACGATGCCCTCGCCTTCGTGGATGCGGCGGAAGCAGAGCTCGACGGGCATCTCGAAGCCGACGGTCACCGGGTCGCAGTCGGTCAATTGGCCGTAGAAGCGTCCGCCGCCCTCGAGGTCGGCCGACACCATGATCGTCGGCGGGTCCGGGCTGGGCACCAGGTGGTCCTTCGTGAAGGTGAAGACCGTGCCTCGGCGGCTGATCTTGTAGTCCGCCAGATTCTTCGACGAGCACTGCCAGCAGAGGTGCCGCCGGGGGTAGGACACGGCGCCGCAGTCGGCGCACTTCTGCCCGTAGAGCCGCAGGTCCTGCTTCTCTTCCCTGATCATGGTCGGCACGCTCGTGAAGGCGCGGATGACCTCGGTCTCCACGTGACGGCGGAAGTTGAGGTACTTGCCGTACTGAGCGAGCGGCCGGCCTGCCGCGAGCTGGGCGGAGACGGGGCGATGGATCGGGCGGCTGGCGAGCCGGTCGGTGCACTGGAAGAGGAGCGCTTCGGCCCCG
>DASSSH010000243.1:0-9637 GCA_035708525.1 Candidatus Methylomirabilota bacterium | reverse complement strand
CGCTGGTGTTCATCACCGACGTCAAGCTCCGGACCCTGCCCGTGGGGCTGTCGACCTTCATCACCGGTGATGTCTATGGCTGGGGCTACCTCATGGCGGGCGCCGTGCTCACCACCCTGCCGGTCATCGCGGCCTACATCTCTCTCCAGAAGTACATGGTCGAGGGCCTCACGGCCGGCAGCGTAAAGGGTTGACCGCGCCCGGGTCGGAGCATCAGGATGCAATGCCCGGCGTGTAAGTTCGACAATCCGGCTGGCGTCAAGTTCTGCGGGGAGTGCGGCGCGCGTCTGGAGGCGCTGTGCCCCGCCTGCCGGGCGGCCAACCCTCCCGGGAACAAGTTCTGCCACGAATGCGGGCGCTCGCTGACCGCGGCCCCACCGGCGGAGCAGTTCGCCTCGCCGCAGACCTACACGCCGGCCCATCTTGCCCAGAAGATCCTGACCTCGCGCAGCGCGCTCGAGGGCGAGCGGAAGCAGGTGACCGTCCTCTTCGTGGATGTCTCGGGCTTCACCTCGCTGTCGGAGCGGCTGGACCCGGAAGAGGTCCACCGTCTGATGAACCGCGCCTTCGATCTGATGCTGGCCGAGGTGCACGGCTACGAAGGGACGGTGAACCAGTTCCTCGGCGACGGCATCATGGCGCTCTTCGGCGCGCCGATTGCCCACGAGGACCATGCTCGACGGGCCGTTCACGCCGCGCTGGGAATCCGCAAGGCGCTCGAAGCCCTCCAGCAGGAGCTGCGCCCGCGGGGCATCAGCTTCAGTGTGCGTCAGGGCCTGAACACGGGTCTGGTCGTGGTCGGGAGCATCGGCAGTGACCTGCGCATGGACTACACGGCCGTGGGCGACACCACGAACGTGGCCGCGCGCCTGCAGCAGGCCGTCGATCCCGGGCGCATCCTGATCTCCGGGGCGACACATCGCCTCGTGGAGGGGTTTTTCCATCTCCGTCCGCTGGGGGAGCTGGGGTTGAAGGGCAAGGCCGAGCCCGTTCGGGCGTGGGAAGTGCTCGGAGCTCGGGCGGCACGGACCCGTCTCGAAGTGGAAGCCGAACGGGGGCTGACGCCCCTCGTGGGTCGCGAGCGCGAGCTGGGGGCGCTCACGGAGTGCTTCGAGAAGGCCCATTCTGGCCAGGGGCAGGTGGTCTTCCTCGTCGGCGAGCCGGGAATCGGCAAGTCGCGCCTGCTGCTCGAGCTGCGGCGGAAAATCAGCCCGGCCGCCGCCTGGCGCGAAGGCCATTGCCTGTCCTTCGGTCGCGCGATGACCTTCCACCCGCTCGTCAACCTGATCCAGCGCTGGTTCGACGTGACGGAGGGCGACAGCGAGGCGGCCATCGTCGCAAAGCTCGAGCGTGGCGTGGCCGAGATCGCGGAGACGCTCAGCCCGATCGTGCCCTATCTGCGCGCGCTGCTGTCGATCGACCCCGGCGATGCCGACGTGAGTGCCATGAGTCCCGTTCAGCGGCGTGGCGAGACCTTCGAGGCGCTTCGGCGTCTGGTCATCGGCGCGGCCGAGCGGCAACCGCAGGTGCTGGTCATCGAGGACCTCCACTGGGGCGATACGACCAGCGAGCAGTTCCTGGCGTCCCTGGTGGACAGTGTTCCCGCGCTCCGGGTCCTCCTGGTCTTGAGTTACCGTCCCGGCTACGCGAGTCCGTTCGGCGAACGGAGCTACGTCACGCGCATCGTCCCCGCGGCCCTCTCGGCTCAGGACACCGCCCGCATGGCGGCCGCCGTCCTGGCAGCGGACGCCCTGCCCGAGGGGCTGCGTGCCCTCGTCGCGGTCAAAGCCGCGGGCAATCCGTTCTATGTCGAGGAGTTCGTGAAGTCGCTGGAAGAAGTCGGAGCCCTGCGACGAGCGGCCGGCCGGCTCGAGCTGGCCCAACCGCTGGCGGAGGTCGCCATCCCGGGAACCATCCAGGATGTCATCGCCGCACGCATCGATCGACTTCCCGAGGCGCCGAAGCGGACGCTGCAGCTGGCCGCCGTCATCGGCCGTGAGTTCACGCGTCTGCTCCTCGACCGCCTGGCTGAGGCTCCAGAACGGACCGAGGGCTTCCTGCGCGAGCTGACGGCGCTCGAGTTGATCCTCGAGCGCCGCCGCGTTCCCGAGCTGGCCTACATGTTCAAGCACGCGCTGACCCAGGACGTCGCCTACGCGTCGCTCCTCATCCAGCGCCGCCGGGAGCTTCACGGGTCGATCGCGCGGGCCGTCGAGGAGCTCTACGCCGACAGACTGCCGGAGTATTACGAGGTGCTGGCCCACCACTTCTCACGCGCCGAGGACTGGGAGCGCGCCTTGCACTATCTGCTCAAGGCTGCCGAGAAGGCGACACACGCCTTTGGCCTCAGGCAGGCCCTCGACCACTACGGCGAGGCGCTCGAAGCCTGTCGCCGCCTCGGCGAAGGCGTGCCGGCGGCAACGCTCATCGCCATCCTCCGCGCCCGCGCCGACCTGTTCTTCGGGGTTGGCGACTTCACTCGCTCCCGCGAGGAGGCGGAGTCGCTCGTGGCTCTCGCGCGTCGCGTCGGCGATCGGGCGGTGGAGGCCGAAGCGCTCGTGCAGATCGCTTCAGCCCTGCAGTGGGCCGAGGACTTCCCGCCCGCTTTCGAGCGGGCGCGCGAGGCCATCGAGATCGCCGAGACCATTGGCGCGCAGGCGCCGCTTGGCGGCGGCCTCTACATCCGGGGGTACCTCAACGCCGTCAACGGCAACCTCGAGATCGCCGAGGCCGACGTCGGCCGCGCCCTCGACATCGGCCGGGCCGTCGGCGACGCCAATCGCCAGTCGCTCGCCCTGCACATCTTGTCGCTGCGACGAAGCTGGCAGGGCGAGTACCGGGAAAGCCTCGAGCTCAGCACTGAGGGCGCCGCGCTTGCGCGGCAGCACCGGCTCGTGGTCCCCCTGCTGCGATGTCTCTGGAACCAGGGGTTGGCCTGGAGCGACCTGGGAGAGTACGGCCGGGCGCTGGCGGCCTTCCTGGAGGGGCTGGCACTCGCCGAGAAGATCGGTGACGATGCCTTCATTCCGCGATACCTCAACACGCTCGGCTGGCTGCGGATCAACTGCGGGGACTTTGCCGCGGGCATCGAGCTATCGGAGCGGGCGTACGAGATCACCAACCGCTCCTCTCGCGCCGGGCATGGCACAGGCGCCGAGCGCCGCGCCTTCATCCGCACCAACGAGGCGGACGCCTGGATGGCAGAGGGCGACCTCGCGAGCGCGGGCGAGGCGCTCGCTGAAGCTCACCGCACCGTCCAGCAGCCGCCGCCCTCACGATGGATGACCTGGCGGTACGCGACGCACTGCCACGCGAGCCTCGGCCAGCTGGCCCTCCTCCGCGGCGACCCCGAGGGCGCGCGGCGCTTCGCGGATCAGAGCCTCGAGACCTCCGTTCCGACACGCTCACGCAAGTTCGAGAGTTGGGCGTGGCGGATCAAGGGCGAGAGCGCGACCATCCGGCGGGCCTGGGATGAGGCCGAAGAGGCATTGCGCCGTGCGCTGAGGATCGCCGAGACGATTGGCCAGCCACGCCAGAGCTGGCTGACCCTTGCCGCGCTCGGGCGCCTGGAGGCTGCGCGCGGCCGCCGGGACGATGCGCGGGTGCGCTACGAGGCCGCTCGGGCGATCATCGCGGGCCTCCGCGCGCGGGCCACGGACATCAGCCTCCAGACGGGACTCGAGTCGCTCGGCCGGAGGGTCGACGAGCCCGCCTGAGCCACTCGCGGTGCTCCAGCTCGAGCATCTGCTCGCAGGCCCGCAGGGTGGCGAGGATGCCCTCCTGGGACTGGGCGCTCTTGAGCGCGGTCGTCATCGCCTGGAGCGAGACCTCCTGGGCGCTCGCCCGATCGCGATCGATCTCCGGGGCCAGCCGCAGCGCGTGGAGCGTGGCTCCCAGCGCGGGGACGAGCGCGGCGCAGACGAGCAGAGTGTCGCTGAGCCAGTCGGGGGCGCCGCCGGCGAACCTCTCCAGCGCGAGGTGTCCGATCAGGGCGGCGGCGGTCAGGGTGAAGACGCGCTCGCTCAGGCGTCCGCGAGCGATGCGGGCGGCGAGGCCTCGGGGCCGGCTCCGACGCGAGACATCACCCCGCTGCGGGCGCAGCCGTCGGTCGATGTAGTAGCGGACGAGATCGCGCAGGAGGGGGCGCGCAAGCTCCCGGCCGGATGGTGGCGTCGGCCCGTGGGGTGCCTTCTCGCGCCGTGACCAGAGGGCGATGTCCCGCCGCCTGAGCGTGCCGATCTTCCGCAGCTCGTCGCGGAGCCACGCCTCGGCCCGCTCCAGCTGCGCGGGGCCGCCGGCCCACCGGGCCGGCTCGATGAGCAAGCGGAACTTCAGCGCCCGGATCAGCTCGGCGCGATGCCGCTTGCGGATCCACTCCTCCTGGCGGGCGGTGACGATGCCCAGGGCGATCGTCGCGACGGCGAGCCCCATGGCGACGAATTCCGGCGGCGCCCAATGCCCGCCGGCCACGCCGCGGGCTCGCAGTACGAACTGGACGAGGGCGATCGCGAGGGCCAGCAGGCCCGCGCCGGCGGCGAGATTGACGAGATGCCGGTGCGAGGTCTGGCTCTCGAGCGCGTCGCCCTCGGCATCCAGGTAGGCTTGGCCCAGCACCTCGTCACAGAGCCTGAGGACCGGGCCGAGCGTCGGGGACCTCAGCCACCCCGACGGCTCGCGCATGGCGTCCACCGGCTCCGGCTCGGCGCCGACGGCGTACAGGGCCACGCGGTGTTCTCTGATCATTGTCAGCCCCTGAGCGGGCGATCGGTGGGTCAACGCAGCAGGCGGAGGTAGGTGTCCTCGTCGAAGCCGATGATGAGGGTCCGCCCCTTGCGGAGCGCGGGCGCGCGGAGATGGCCGGTCGGTCCCAGGAGCAGTCCGAGCAGCGTCTTCCGGTCGGGTTTCTTGAAGCGCATGTCCAGGTGGATGACGTCGCGCCCCTTGGTCGCGTAGATGTGATCGACCCCCCGAAGCAGCCCGAGCGCGCTCACGCCGCCGATGGGACGCGCGCGCGCGTCCACCTGGTCGAGCACCGCGATTCTGCGCTTCGCAAGGAACCCTTGCGTCTTAGCGCAGGTCGCTCAGCCGCCCCGGTGATAGCCCCAGTCGATGAGCGCTGGCACGGGCTCTCTCCCTCCGGATGCTCCGCCTTGGGATTCCCTACAATTCTACCCGAGGCGAGAGGCGCCACAAACAATCGGGTCGGGCAGCGCCTCAGACGGCCAGCAGCCGGTGCTTGAGCTCCTGGTCGGCCTCGAGATCGGCGGCTCGCCCGGCGTGCACGATGTGGCCGTCATCGATGACGTAGACGCGGTGCGCGATACCGAGCGCGAGGGTCGAATTCTGCTCGACCAGCAAGATCGCGATCCCTTCGTCCCGGATCTCCTGGATCACCGCCATGATGTCCTCGACGATCCGCGGCGCGAGCCCCTGCGAGGGCTCGTCGAGGAGGACCAACCGCGGGTGCATGAGGAGCGCGCGCGCGATGGCCACGAGCTGGGCTTCGCCGCCCGAGAGGTGCTCGCCGCTCCGCAGCCTGAGTCGCTCGAGGATGGGGAAGCGCTCCCAGACGCGCTTGAGCGTCCACGCCTGCTCGCCGCCGTTGCGCGGCAGCGCGCGGTTGAGCCCCAAGGCCAGGTTGCGCTCCACGGTCAGCGTCGGGAAGATGCGCCGGTTGTCCGGCACCCAGGCGATGCCCCGCCGGGCGATCTCGTGGGTCGGCAGCCGCGTGATGTCGGCGCCGGCGAAGCGGATGCGGCCGGCCCGTGCCGGCACCAGGCCCAGGATGCTCTTGATGGTCGTGGTTTTCCCGCGCCCGTTCCGGCCGAGAAGACACACGGTCTCCCCCGCCGCGATCTCGAGCGACAGGCCGTTGAGGACACGCGCGTCACCGTAGTAGGTGCTGATCTCCTCGAGCGCCAGGAGCGGGGCGGGCGCGGTCACCGACGGCTCCCCGCGTAGCGGAGCGTGCCCAGGTAGGCCTCCCGCACCTCCGGGTGGTCGCGGATGGCCTCCGGCGGACCCTCGGCGATGACCTGACCGCGGTGGAGCACCGCGACGTGGTGGGAGAGCTGCAGCACGAAGTCCATGTCGTGCTCGATGACGACGATGGCGAGTCGCTCGGCCAGGCGCTGCACCAGCTCGCGCAGCATGTCCATGGGGCGCCGGCCGAGCCCGCTCGTGGGCTCGTCCATGAGCAGGAGCTCCGGCTCGCCGGCCAGGGCCACGCCGATCTCGAGGAGCCGGCGCTGGCCGTAGGACAGGAAGCGCGCGGCCACGTGCTCGCGGCCGTGCAGGCCGACCAGCCGGATCACGGACGCGGCCTTGTCTTCAGCCTCGCGGACGTCCCCGGCCGGTGTCCAGCAGTCGGCGGCCCGGCGCCGCATGGCGGGCACGGCCACGCGGATGTTCTCGAGCACCGAGTAGTCGTCGAAGAGATTCAGGATCTGGAAGGAGCGGCAGATGCCGAGCCGCGCGCGGCGGTCGGGGCTGAGCCTGGTGATGTCGGCGCCCTTGAAGAGGATCCGGCCGGCGTCCGGCGACAGGAATCCCGTCAGCAGGTTGAAGCAGGTGGTCTTGCCGGCGCCGTTGGGGCCGATGAGGGCCGAGAGCCGCTGGGGCGGGAAGGCGAGATCCACGCCGTCGAGCACGACGTTGCCGCCGAAGGACTTGCGAAGGCCGCGGGCCTCGAGGACGGCGGCGCTCACGAGCGCTCCCCGGTGCGCGCGGATTCGGCCTCGCGCGTGTCGTGGAAGCCCGCCGGCTGGCGCAATCGCTGGACCAGCCCGAGGATGCCCTCGGGCATGAAGAGGATGATGGCCATGAAGAGCAGGCCGTAGAGCAGCATCCAGTGGTCCGTCAGCGTCGAGAAGAAATCGCGCAGCACGAGAAACACCGCCACCCCGAGCACCGGCCCGTAGAAGCTCGCGAAGCCGCCGCCGATCAGGCACATCAGCACCACGTTGCCCGACTGCTGCAGGCTCATGGGCTCCGGGAAGGCGCCGAAGCGCGCGAGGGCGTAGAGCCCACCTGCCAGCCCGGCGAAGGCGCACGACAGCGTGAACACGGCCCACTTGTAGCGCGCGGTGTCGTAGCCCACGGCGCGGGCGCGCGTCTCGCTCTGCTTGATGGCGCCGATGACCTGGCCGAAGGGCGAGCGCACGACGCGCCAGAGGACGAGGGCCGAGAGCACGAAGAACGCGTAGACGAAGTAGTAGAAGGCGAGATTGCCGCGGAGGTCGACACCCGCGGCCGATGCGCGCTGCAGCCCCGTGAGCCCGTCTTCCCCGCCGGTCCAGGTGTCCAGCACGAAGGCGAGGAACCAGAACATCACGCCGAAGGCGATGGTCAGCAGCGCGAAGTAGATCCCGCGCTTGCGCGCCACCAGGAGTCCCACGATCGCGCCGCAGGCCGCCGCGCCCAGGATGCCGGCCAGCAGCGGCAGCCAGAGCCCGCCCGTCCCCCACTTCTGGCTGGCCGCGAAGAAGTAGCCCGCCATGCCGAAGAAGGCGCCGTGCCCGAAGGCGGGAAGCCCCGTGTAGCCCAGGAGCAGGTTGTAGCCGAGGGCGAAGATCGCCCAGATCATGACCTCGGTGCCGAGGTAGGTGTAGCCCCCGATCCACGGCAGGATCGGCGGCAGCACGAGGAAGAGGGCGAACATCACCAGCATCGGCGGCGGAGCCCAGGCCTCGAGGCGCCGGCGCACGGGCTCAGAGCTCGAGCATGCTCTTCTGGCCGCGCAGCCCCCGCGGGCGCCAGAGGAGGATGACGGTCATGAGAGCGTACATCACGAGGATGGAGCCGCGCGGGACGACGAGGTTGCTGAGCCCGCTGGTAAGGCCCAGGAGCAGGCCACCGATGACGGCGCCCGAGAAGGAGCCGATCCCGCCGATGACGACGATGATGAAGGCCGGCATGACGGCCTCCGCCCCGATCGTGGGCTTGAGGCTCCACATGGGCGCGGCGATGACGCCGGCGACCCCGGCCAGGGCAGCGCCGAGCGCGAAGACCAGGGCGCGGAGCCGCGTGAGGTTGATGCCGAGGGCGCGCACCATCTCGTGGTCGTGCGCTCCCGCCTTGATCATGGCCCCGTAGGGCGTCCGCTCGAGAAAGGCCCAGACGAGCACGAGGAGCACGACGGCGAGGAGGGCCACCAGCAGGCGATACTTCGAATAGAAGAGAAAGCCCCACTGGAACGGGCCGGCGACGAACGCGGGGGCGCCCACGGTGTAGCCGCGCGGCCCCCAGATGATGCGGATGACCTCCTCGAGCGCCAGGGCCGCCCCGAAGGTGAAGAGAAGACCGAAGAGCGGATCCCGTCCGTAGGTGCGGCGGACGCCCAGCTCGAGGAGCAGGCCGACGATCCCCACGATCACCGGCGCCAACAGGAGCGCGCCCCACCAGCCCACATAGGGGCCGAGCGCGAGGGCCGAGTACCCGCCCAGGGCGAAGAGCACGCCGTGGCTGAAGTTGATGACCTCCATCGTGCCCAGGATCAGCATGAAGCCCAGCGCGATGATGGCGTACAGCATGCCCAAGACGACACCGTTGAGGAGCTGGGTAACGAGCTCGGCGAGATTCGGCATTGGTGGTGTCTCTGCCCCTCACCCCAGCCCCCTCCCCTCTGGGGAGAGGGGGCCGAATTCCATCTCTGGCCTTTCCCTCTCCCCCGCCAGGGGGAGAGGGCAGGGTGAGGGGGCGGTCCTATCCGCCGTACACCGGGGTCTCGGCGAAGGACTGCATCTTGCACTTGCTGATGCTCTGCGGAGGCGCCGCCACCTCGGGCGGAATGTCGGAGAGCATCTCGATCATGTCGAACTTCTCCTTCATCTCGCTCTCCTTCTTGGTGCGCGCGAGGTAGAGCATCTGCCCGACCAGGTGGTCCCAGGGCCGGATCGTCGAGGGGTACTTGCGGAAGGTGTCCTTGATCACATGGCCTTCGAGGGCCTTGATGACCTCGTGGCTGCGCGTGGTGCCGGCGCGCTCGACGGCGCGCAGCAGCTCGCGCGCGGCGATGTAGCCGTTGGACGACACGTTGTCGGGCACGGGAATCGGGGCGCCCGCCCAGCGCTTCTTGAAGCGCTCGGTGAACTCCTTGACGCCGGGCTCGTTGAGCGTGTAGTGCCAGGTGGTGCAGAAGTAGCCGAAGGCCTTCTTGGGCCCGAGCGTGACCATGTCCGGGAAGTCTTGCTGGGGGAAGACCCAGGCGGCATCCTTGTCCGAGCCGAACTCGTAGGCCTGCTCGCGGAGCGCGGTCTGCTCGATCCCCGCCACGTTGGCGATGACGACCTGCGGCTTGGCGCTCCGGATGCGCAGGAGCTGGGCGCTGAAGTCGCGGGTGCCCTGGGGAATCATGAGCTCGCCGAGATCGTCGGCGCCGACCTTCTTCATGTTGTCGCGTGTGGCCGCCGTGGCGTTCTTCCCCCAGACGTAGTCGTGCGTGAGGATGAACCACTTCGTGCCGAGCCTCTTGGCGACCAGCGGCCCGAGGGCGTTGGCGAACATCCAGTTGTTGGCATCCCAGACGAAATTCACCCGCTGACACTTCTCGTTGGTAACGGTGTCGGCGCTCGAGTTGCTGTTGAAGTAAATGATGCCGTACCGCTGGGCCAGCTCGGACAGCGGCGCCGCCACCCCA
>DASSSH010000242.1:0-4019 GCA_035708525.1 Candidatus Methylomirabilota bacterium | reverse complement strand
GCCGCGCTCTTCGAGGAGATGGCGCGCCTGGGGCTCCTCGGCGCGCCCTACCCGCCCGAGTACGGCGGGGGCGGCGCCGACGCCGTCATGGTCGCCCTGCTCCTCGAGGAGGTCTCGCGCGCCTCGGGTGCCGTCGGCAGCTCGCTGAACGCTCACATCAGCCTGGCCTCCTCCGTCCTCGCCGACCACGGCAGCGAGTGGCAGAAGCGCGCCTACCTTGCCCAGCTCACGACCGGGGCCAAGATCGGGGCCTTCGGCCTCACCGAGCCGAGCGGCGGCTCCGACGCCGCCAACTGCCGGACGCGGGCCGTCAGGTCGGGCGATCACTACCGCGTTAGCGGGAGCAAGGCGTTCATCACCAACGCCACCGTAGCGGGGATCTTCGTGATCACCGCGCGCACCGGTGAGGAGCCCGGCTCGCGCGGGGTCTCGGCCTTCGTCGTCGAGCGGGACACGCCAGGGTTCACGATCGGCAAGGCCGACCGTAAGCACGGCGTGCACGGCTCGCCGACCGCGATGCTGTACTTCGACGACGCCCCCATCCCCGCCGACAACCTCATCGGGCGCGAGGGCGAGGGCTTCCGCCAGTTCGCCCGCACGCTGGACCGCGGGCGGATCAATGTCGCCGCCCTCGCCGTAGGGCTCGGCCAGGCGGCGCTCGATGCCGCGATCGGTTACGCGCGGCAGCGCGAGCAGTTCGGCAAGCCGATCGCCGCCTTCCAGGGCGTCCAGTGGCCGATCGCGGAGGCGGCGACCGAGATCGAGGCGGCGCGCCTGCTCACCCTGAACGCCGCGCGGATGGCCGATGCCAGCCTGCCGATCAAGAAGGAGGCGGCCATGGCCAAGTTCTTCGCGGTCGAGGCCGCGCTGCGCGCCTGCAACTCGGCCGTCGAGATCTTCGGCGGCTCCGGATATATGCGTGAGCAGCCGGTGGAGCGGTTCCTGCGCGACGCCAAGCTGTACCAGATCGGCGAGGGGACGAGCCAGATCCAGCGGATGATCATTGCCCGCGAGGTCCTCGGGCGCTTCTAGCCTTGATCAGAAGCTACCTGGACGTACGTTGCCGCCGAGAAGGCGCGATTCTTATGCTCCCTCTCCTCCGGCGGAGGGAGAGGGTTGGGGTGAGGGTGGGGCGACTCCTGTCCCCCTCACCCTGCCCTCTCCCCCAGCGGGGCAGAGGGCTAGTCAGCCATTCGTGTGCCGGATTTCTTCCGATCAGTGCTAGCAGGCCGCTGGGAAAGGCCCATCTGCTTCGTTGGCTCGGTCGCCGCCTCGCGTCTGGACCTTCTTGATCGGCCTGCGAATTCTTCAGCACCCTGCTAGCCACGCGCCGCGCCAGTCACGGAGGGCACATCGACGACCCGCCCCGGCTGATCGGCCGGGACACGGCTGCCCCAACTGGGGCGGCGATTCCAGACCCAGCCGCCGCCATGGATTCCGAGGTCGAGAATTGTTTCGCCTACTTGCGTGGCGCGGGACGCGGCACTGCGCTTGCACAGCCCACCCAGGCCAAGTCTCTCTAGGAGGTGTCCCATGGTCGGGAAAATCTGCAGCCGGCCGGTCGTGATGGTCCGCCCCGACAGCTCGGTCGAGGAGGCCGCCCACCTGATGCGGGCGAGAAACGTCGGCGCGGTCGTGGTGGTGGAGGCCGGCCGACCCGTGGGCCTCGTCACCGATCGCGACATCGCCGTGGGGGTGGTGGCGACAAGAAAGGACGCCGCCGCAACCCGGATCGCCGAGGTGATGACCAAGGAGCTCACGGTGATCAAGGAGGATGCCGGAGTCCTGGAAGCGGCGAAGATTTTCGGAATGACGGCGGTGAGGCGTCTGCCAGTGGTGAGCCGGGAGGGAGAGCTAATCGGGATCATCTCGTTGGACGATCTGCTCATTCTGCTGGGCACCGAGATGGGGCAAATCGCGGCTGGCCTCGCACGGGAGCTCGGTCGCGCCACTCCCTAAGGTGACGACACGGGCGGAAAGGACGGGACGGCCATGCTGGACTCCGCTGACGGCCAAGGGACCGACACCATCCGGGCGGGACACGATACCAATGTCGCCCTGGGCGTGGCCTGGCTCGTGGCGATGGCCCGCGCCTTCCGCGTCCGGGCCGACCGGAAGGAGCGGCTGGACGAGGAGCTCCGGGCCGCCCAGGCCGACCTGATCCGCGCCATCCTGCTGGCATGCGCCGATGGGCTGAGCCTTCAGGAGGTGCTGTCGCGGTTCATCGAACCGGCATTGAGCCGGCCAGCCGTCATGGACAGTGCCGCGTTCCTGCTACGGGACGCTGTTCGGTCCGTCCAGGAGCATCTGGGGTCCGCGGCCGCCTGATCCCTCGCTCGGACCTCCGTCCGGTTTCACGGACCCTGACTGGTTCGCGTCACCGCGGCGGCCTCCCTGTTCCGCAGCCGATCCAGCAGCTCGGCGAACGAATACCGCCTGAGCATGGAGTTGAACTGGCTGCGATAGCTGGAGATCAGACTGACGCCGTCCACCACGACGTCATAGACCGCCCACCGCCCGTCGATCTCGACCAGGCGGTACACGATGGCCGTCTCCGCGCCCCGTTCGGTCACGACCCTCGAGCGCACCTGGGCATACAGACCGGTGACCGATTCGTCCTGGAAGGTGATCGCGACGGCGGGGAAATTCTCGACCACCGTCAGGTAGGAGCGCTCGAGCAGGTCCGTGAGGATTTGGACGAACTCTCTCTGTTGTTGCGCTGAGCCTTCCTGCCAGTGCTGCGCCAGCATCCGGCGCGCCATGTCATTGAAGTCGAACAGCCCCTCGGCCACGCGGCGAACCTCGGTCCGCAGCTTCGCCCGCTCGGCGGGGCTTGCCGGCTGAGACTGGACGATCGCCAGCACGCGGCCGACCGACGATCGGACGAGCTCGATGGGTCGCACCGGAGCGACGGCTTCGTCAGACCGGGCGCTCGTGAGTGTTTCCTCGGCCGGGGCTGGAGTCACACCGAGGGCCGCTGTGATGACAACGGTGATGAACATCGCCACTCGCCGCAGGTCACGTCGGCAGAGCACGGGAGGCTGTGGCGGAATCGAACCGGGATCAAGAACGCCTCGCACGTCAACCTCCTTGCAGCGCCCATCGGGCGCCGTCGGAAGAGTAATGTCTAGCCAACTAACGGAATCGTGTCAGCGGAATAGCACGGCAGATGCCAAGATGCGGGCGCGCTGACAAGTGTTCAATTTCGCTGGCGCGCTCTGTGGCGCTGTGAAGCGCGGCCGGGAAGCCTTACCGGAACGATTTACGGAGACCGGGTCAAGGTTGCCTTCGAATCGGCGAGCCAATCTTGAGACTTCGGCGCACGAGAGACTTCGGCGCACGAGCGCACGATGGCTCGACTCGGAGGCGGGCCACTCGCTCGGGGTGGACGCCTCGCGGTCGGCTCCGTCTCGGTCGACGGTTGTGCTCAGCCCGTGACCCGCGCCGGTCCCGCGCCATCCGCCTCTCGAGGCGAGGCGAGTAACCTTTGGCCGATCGGGAAACCTTTACCGAGTAGGTCGTTCCCGACTCGCGATCCCCCCGGCTGCGGCGGAGAGGATGTCGCGGGGCAGCAGCAGGTCCTAACGTCCGAAGAGTTGGAGACTTCCAACGCTCCCGGCACACCGCCCGGCGCCGGATCGTGCCCCCCTCTGCGAAGGCATGTGCTTTGCTTTTCACTCGGCCTCCGACCGCGGGGAGACGGCGCTGCGTGGCGGCGGGCCCTGCGGGGCCCTGGCGGCAGCCTCGATTCTGCGCCTTCCGGCACGGGCTGAAGTGCCCAACCCAGCCCAGCTGGCGAGCCTCCCTATCAGCTTGATGCGGCGAGTCCCGGGTCGCTCCGGTGGCCGGCCGCCTGTCGTGTGCCCACTCGCTCGTTGGGTGTCGAGCGTGGTGTGATGTCCGGCTGCGAACCGTATCGCTGCGATAGAGGAGCATGAGCCATGGCGATCATCCCGGTGACCTCCGTCGACGAGATCGATTGCTCGGCCCTTCTGGCGGCCTTGACGGCCCTCAAGAAA
>DASSSH010000241.1:0-5308 GCA_035708525.1 Candidatus Methylomirabilota bacterium | reverse complement strand
ACCAAGCTGCCGCTGCGGCGCTTCTACGAGGAGCTGGTCAAGACCCAGGCGGTGATCAACCGCAAGCACCTGGGCTGGCACGCGATCCGCAAGTGCACCGTCGAGGCCACGCGGCTGCTGCTCAAGGGGCAGACGAACTTCGTCCGCATGCTCTGGAACTTCAGCGACGTCTACAACCCCGACCGGCAGCACGCCGATCACTTCAAGCCGGTGCGCTACGAGATGCGCCCGCCGCGCCCCCTGATCGGCATCAAGCCCAGCAAGGCCGACCTCTACATCCACATGCCAGCCGCGCAAAAGGCCGCGGGCGCGTAGCGCGGTTAGGGCTCTGGCGCTCTTAGCACGGGTCCGCCAACGGATCTTGGATCGCTCGCGCGATCTGCAGCACGCCTTTCTTTGGCTGATGCCACTCGGTGTTGTGTATTTCGCGTTGATGGCGAGTTGGGCCTTCGCAGATTTCAGAAACTATTACGGCACGATGGTTCGAACGTGGCCGGTCACTTGCTTTGTCGCAATCGCGGGCGGCGCAATGATTGTTGCCATCGGCCTCTTGGCCGAGCGTCGTGGGATTGACATTGATCTCGTCCGGAGCCGACAGATCATCTTAGTCCTATTGACCGCCAGCGCACTCGCGTGTCTTTGGGATCTCGCAGTCTTGCTGAAGGAGCGTAAGAGCTAGGCTTAGCCGCGGCTGAGCGGCTTGTAGCGGATGCGGTGGGGCTGATCGGCAGCGGCGCCCAGCCGCTTGTGGCGGTCGGCCTCGTAGTCCTCGTAGTTGCCCTCGAACCAGACCACCTTGCTGTCCCCCTCGAAGGCCAGCATGTGGGTGGCGATGCGGTTGAGGAACCAGCGGTCGTGGCTGATGACCACCACGCAGCCGGCGAAAGCCAGGAGCGCGTCCTCGAGCGCGCGCAGGGTGTCCACGTCGAGATCGTTGGTCGGCTCGTCGAGCAGGAGCAGGTTGCCGCCGCTCTTGAGCATGGTGGCCAGGTGCACGCGGTTGCGCTCGCCGCCCGAGAGGTCGCCCACCTTCTTCTGCTGGTCCGCGCCCTTGAAATTGAACGAGGCCACGTAGGCGCGCGAGGCCACCTGCCGACTGCCCAGGGTGATCTGCTCGGCGCCACCCGAGATCTCCTGCCAGACGGTCTTGGCGGGATCGAGCGCGTCGCGGCTCTGGTCCACGTAGGCGAGCCGGACGGTCTCGCCCACCCGCAGCGCCCCACGGTCGAGCTTCTCCTGCCCCGTGATCATCCGGAACAGCGTGGTCTTCCCCGCGCCGTTCGGGCCGATGACGCCGACGATCCCGCCGCGCGGCAGGTTGAAGGAGAGATCCTCGATCAGCAGCCGGTCGCCGTAGCCCTTGTCGAGCCGCTCGGCTTGCACCACGATGTCGCCCAGGCGCGGCCCCGCCGGGATCACGATCTCGGCCTGTCCCTCGCGCTCCTTGCGGTCCTCGGCCAAGAGCTCTTCGTAGGACTGCAGCCGCGCCTTGGACTTGGCCTGCCGCGCGCGGGGCGACATCCTCACCCACTCCAATTCACGTTCCAGGGTGCGCTGGCGGGCGGATTCCTGCTTCTCCTCGACGGCGAGCCGCTGCTTCTTCTGTTCGAGCCAGGAGGAGTAGTTGCCCTCCCACGGGATGCCCGCGCCGCGGTCGAGCTCGAGGATCCAGCCCGCGACATTGTCGAGGAAGTAGCGGTCGTGGGTGATGGCGACCACCGTGCCCGGATAGTCCTTGAGGTAGCGCTCGAGCCAGGCCACCGACTCGGCGTCCAGGTGGTTGGTGGGCTCGTCGAGCAGCAGCATGTCGGGCTTCTGCAAGAGCAGCCGGCAGAGGGAGACCCGGCGCACCTCGCCGCCCGACAGCGTCGAGACCTCGGCCTCCCCGGGCGGGCAGCGGAGCGCGTCCATGGCGATCTCGACGGTGCGGTCGAGATCCCAGCCGCCGCCCGCTTCGATGGCGTCCTGCACTCGCGCCTGCTCCTCCAGCACCTTCTCCATCTCGTCGGGGTCGAGCGGCTCGCCCAAGCGCGCGTTGATCTCGTCGAAGCGCGTAAGGAGGCCGCGCATCTCTGCGACGCCGTCCTCGACGTTGTCCCGCACGTCCTTGGCCGGATCCAGGTGCGGCTCCTGGGGCAGATAGCCCACGCGCACGCCGTCGGCGGGCTTGGCCTCGCCCAGGAAGTCCTGGTCCACGCCCGCCATGATTCGCAGCAGGGTGCTCTTCCCCGCGCCGTTGGGACCAAGCACGCCGATCTTGGCGCCGGGGTAGAAGGACAGCCAGATCCCCTTGAGGATCTCCCGCTTGGGCGGGACGACCTTCCGGAGATCCTTCATCGTGAAGATGAACTGGTGCGCCATGGACTGTGGATTATACCGGGGGCACGCTTCTTTCCATTGACAAAGTGGCCCGCCACCCCTATAAACAAGCCCCACCGCATGGTTCGCGCCAGGACATGAGACCATCCTCAGATTCCTCGCTCCTGGCCGTCCGGGACGTCACGATGCGCTTCGGTGGGATCGTGGCTCTGGACGGGGTGTCGTTCGAAATCGCCGCCGGCCGGATCGTGGGGCTCATCGGGCCCAACGGCGCCGGCAAGACCACGCTGTTCAACTGCCTGAACCGGCTCTACACGCCCCAGCAGGGCGACATCCTGTTCGAAGGCCGCTCCCTGCTCGGGGTGACGCCGCACCGGATCGCGGAAATGGGCATCGGCCGAACCTTTCAGAACCTGGCGTTGTTTTCGACCATGAGCGTCCTCGACAACGTCATGGTAGGCGTGCACAGCCGCACCCGCAGCGACTTCGCGAGCAACGCGCTCCGGCTCCCCTGGGTCGGGCGCGAGGAGCGCGCCGCGCGGGAGTCCGCCATGGAGCTGATCGACTTCCTGGGGCTCGAGCCCGTGATGCGCCACCCGGCGGTGGGACTCCCGTTCGGTACCCTCAAGCGTGTGGAGCTGGCCCGCGCCCTGGCGGGCCGCCCGCGGCTCCTCCTGCTGGACGAGCCGGCCAGCGGGCTGAACCACGAGGAGGTGGCGGCGCTCGTGACCTTGGTGCGCGCGATCCGGGACCAGAGGGGCATCACCGTGCTTCTGGTCGAGCATCACATGAACCTCGTCATGCAGGTCTCGGACTCGGTCGTCGTCCTCGACTTCGGACGGAAGATCGCGGAGGGCGTGCCGGCCGAGGTGCAGCGGAATCCCGAGGTCATCCGTGCCTATCTGGGCTCCGATAACTGACGGAGGCGCCGCCTGATGGCGACCCTGCTCGAAGCCCGGAGGCTCGAGGCCACCTACGGCCGCACCAAGGTCCTCCACGGGCTCGACTTCGTCGTCGAAGAGGGCGGGATCACCACGATCCTGGGCGCCAACGGCGCCGGCAAGACCACCACGCTGCGGGCGGTCTCCGGCATGGTCAAGACGGCGGGCGAGGTCTACTTCGCGGGGCAGCGCATCGACGGCCGGACGACGGAGGACATCGCCCGCCTCGGTGTCGCCCATGTCCCGGAGGGGCGGGGGACCTTCGTTCAGCTCACCGTGGAGGAGAACCTGCGGCTCGGCGCCTACGGGCACCGCGAGGGAGCCGACTTCGGCCGCGAGCTCGCCCGCGTCTGCGGGTACTTCCCGGTGCTGGCCGAGCGGCGGCGGCAGATCGCCGGCACCCTCTCGGGCGGTGAGCAGCAGATGCTGGCCATCGCGCGGGGGCTCATGCTGCGGCCGCGGATGCTCCTGCTGGACGAGCCCTCCCTGGGCCTCGCCCCGATGCTCGTGCGCGAGATCTTCCGCATCGTGCGCGCGATCAATCAGGAAGAGCGCGTGAGCGTGCTCCTCGTCGAGCAGAACGCCTCGCTGGCGCTGACACTGGCCGACCACGTGTACCTGCTCGAAACGGGACGTGTGGTCATGTCCGGTCCCGCTTCCGACCTTCAGAAGAACGACGCCATCCGCCGCTCCTACCTGGGCTACTGATGAAGGCAACGTCCGGAGCACGGGGGCTGCGGGAGCGCCGTATGGCGAGCCGTGTCCCGTTGCCCCGCTCCGGGCGGGGCGAGCGCGCGATCGCGGGCCGACTGCCCGCGCCCGAGCCCCCTCTGGGGGATGGGGGGTCGCGCGAGCCACGCCCGAGCGAGCGCCGGCGTACAGGCGAGCCATCGCCGGCGCGACCGGAGCCCCCACGCTCCGGGCGAAGCATCCCTGAGTTCGACGAGAGGGCTATTAGATGGACATTCTGATCCAGCAGATCGTCTCGGGGCTCGCGACGGGCGGCATCTACGCCAGCCTCGCGCTGGCCCTGGTCATGATCTATCAGGCCACGGATGTCGTGAACTTCGCCCAGGGCGAGATGGCGATGTTCAGCACGTATCTCTGCTGGTCGCTGCTCCAGACGGGCCTGCCCTACTGGGTCGCGTTCTTCGGCACCCTCGTGATCGCCTTCGTGGGCGGCATCCTCATCGAGCGTTTGGTCATCCGCCCGGTCGAAAACGCGCCGATCCTGACCATCGTCATCGTGTGTATCGGTCTGCTCGTCATTCTCAACAGCGTGGCCGGCTGGATCTACTCCTACATCCAAAAGCCCTTCCCGACCCCGTTCCCCGGCGAGCCCATCAAGATCGGCAACATCGTCTTCGGCAAGCACGATCTGGGCGAGATCGGCGTCACGCTGGTGGTCCTCGTGCTCCTCTTCGTCTTCTTCCGCTACACGACCCTGGGGCTCGCCATGCGCGCGGCGGCGCAGAATCCCGCCTCGAGCCGACTCGTCGGCATCCGGGTGGGATGGATGCTGGCCCTCGGCTGGGGGCTGGCAGCGGCGGTGGGCGCGGCCGCCGGAATGATGGTCGCGCCCATCGTCTTCCTCGATCCGAACATGATGGGCGGCATCCTGATCTACGCCTTCGCCTCCGCCACGCTCGGCGGCTTCACGAGCCCGGGCGGCGCCGTGGTGGGCGGCCTGCTCGTCGGCGTGATCGAGAATCTCGTCGCGACCTACGTGAGCTTCATCGGCACCGAGCTCAAGCTCACCGTGGCGCTGGCGCTCATCATCCTGGTGCTGCTCTTCAAGCCGAGCGGCCTGTTCGGCCGCGCCACCGTGCGGCGGGTCTGACGATGGGCCTGCGCTCCGCCAAGACCATCGGCCTCTTCGTCCTGCTGGCGGCAGCCTGCGCCCTGCCTTTCCTCGTGACGGGCTTCCGGCTCTTTCAGTTCACCCAGGTCTTCATCTACGCCATGGCGCTCCTGGGCCTCAATATCCTCACCGGCTACAACGGCCAGATCTCCCTGGGCCACGGCGCCTTCTACGCGCTGGGCGCCTA
>DASSSH010000240.1:0-3301 GCA_035708525.1 Candidatus Methylomirabilota bacterium | reverse complement strand
AGGGAGAGGGAGATTCGGAGAAGGGAATCTTCATGAACCCTATCCCCTCTGGGGAGAGGGCAGGGTGAGGGGCCAGAAGGTGAAGGGCCCGGTGAGATACAGCACCCTCACCCCGACTCTCTCCCTTCCAGGGAGAGGGAGATTCGGAGAAGGGAATCTTCGAGAACCCTCTCCCCTCTGGGGAGAGGGCACGGTGAGGGGCCAGAAGGTGAGGGCGCGCGATCGCTCCGGAAAGGCCAAACGGACGCCGAGCGGAAGCTCTGGTCGCGTTTACGCGACTGGCGTCTGGACGGCGCGAAGTTTCGACGTCAGCATCCCATTGGTCGCTTCGTCGCTGATTTTGCCTGCCTCGAGTCAGGGCTCGTGGTCGAGCTGGATGGCGGTCAGCACGCCTAGCAGCAGAAAGGGGACGCGGCGCGAACGCGCTTCCTGGAGGAGCGCGGCTTTCGAGTGCTGCGATTCTGGGACAACGACGTGCTGACGAATCTCGACGGCGTGCTCGTGAGGATTGCCGAGGCTCTGAAGACCCCTCACCCCAACCCTCTCCCCAGAGGGGAGAGGGGAAGCAGGACCCCTCACCCCGACCCTCTCCCCAGAGGGGAAAGGGAGGAAGCCACCCCTCACCCCAGCCCTCTCCCCAAAGGGGAGAGGGAGAAAATCAGGGGGGGAATCTGAAATGAGCGAGCGGGCGGTCTACACGGTCAGCGAGCTCGCGCGGCTCATCAAGGCCGAGCTCGAGGAGCGGTTTCCCGCCGTCTGGGTGGAAGGGGAGATCAGCAATCTCCGCGCGCCCTCCTCCGGCCACGTCTACTTCACGCTCAAGGACGACGGCGCCCAGCTGCGCTGCGTGCTCTTTCGCAACCGCGGACGGCGGGTCCCGTTCCAGCTCGAGGACGGCCTGCAAGTGCTCGTCTTCGGCGGCCTCGACGTCTACGTGGCGCGCGGGGAGTACCAGCTGGTCGCCGAGCTCATGGAGCCCAAAGGGCTCGGCGCGCTCCGACTCGCCTTCGAGCAGCTCAAGCGGAAGCTCGAGGCCGACGGGCTCTTCGAGGCCGGGCGCAAGCGGCCGCTGCCGGCCTTCCCGCGCACGATCGCCATCGTCACCTCGCCGACCGGCGCCGCCATCCGCGACATGCTCCACATCATCCGGCGGCGCTTCGACGGGCTCCGCATCTTGATCGTGCCCGTCCGGGTCCAGGGTGAGGAGGCGCCGGCGGAGATCGTCGAAGCCCTCGCGAGCCTGAAGCAGTTGCCCGAGCTCGACGTGGCGATCGTCGGGCGCGGCGGTGGCTCCATCGAGGACCTCTGGGCGTTCAACGACGAGCGCGTGGCGCGCGCCATCGCCGCCTGCTGCGTGCCGGTGATCTCGGCCGTCGGACACGAGACCGACTTCACCATCGCCGACTTCGTGGCCGACCTGCGCGCCCCCACACCCTCGGCGGCCGCCGAGCTGGTGGTGAGGGAAAAGCTCGAGGTCGTGCGGTCGCTGGTGGAGAGCTACGGGCGCCTCCGCGAAGCGATGGCCGCCCAGGTGGAGCGCGGGCGCGAGCGCCTGGACTTCCTGCTGCGACGGCGCGTGCTGACCAGCCCCGAGCGGGCGCTCGGCGAGTGGCAGCGGCGGCTCGACGACCTGGCGACGCGGCTGGCGCTCGGGCTGCAGTCGAGCCGGCAGCGCGCCGGGCACCGGGTCGCGCTGGCCACAAACGCCTTGCGCTCGCTGAACCCCGTCGCTAGGATTGCCACCGGCGCGGCGCTGCTCACCCAGCTGCGTGGGCGGCTGGTCTCCGCGGCGGCGCACAGCGCGAAGGCCGCCCGTCACCGGTTCGCGAGCGCGGTCGGACGGCTCGAGAGCCTCTCCCCGCTCGCGGTGCTCGGCCGCGGCTACAGCCTGACCCGACTGGCGTCCGGCGCCATCGTGCGAAGCGCGGCCCAGACGAATCGGGGCGATGCCATTGAGATCCTGCTGCACCAGGGCGCGCTCGGCGCCCGTGTGGAAGAGGTGAAGGAGCGCGATGAGCGACATCAAGTTTGAGGCGGCCCTCGAGCGCCTCGAGCAGATCGTGGACCAGCTCGAAGCCGGCAATCTCCCCTTGGAGGAATCGCTCAAGGTCTTCGAGGAGGGCGTGGGGCTGGCGCGCCGCTGCGCCAAGTACCTGGACGAGGCAGAGAAGCGCATCGAGATGCTGACCAAGGACGAGCACGGGCTGCTCAAGACCGAGCCCTTCGAGATCGAGGAGGGCGAGCAGGCGTGAGCTTCGACCTGCAGGCCTACATGAAGGAGCGGGCCGCCGCCATCGACGCGGCGCTGGAGCGCTTCCTGCCGGCCGAGCACGAGAAGCCCGAGACGCTGCACAAGGCCATGCGCTACAGCGTGTTCGCCGGGGGGAAGCGGCTGCGTCCCGTGCTGGTGATCGCGGGGGCGGAAGCTGTCGGCGGCTCGATGGATGACGTGATGCCGACCGCCTGCGCCATGGAGCTGATCCATACCTACTCGCTCGTCCATGACGACCTGCCCGCGATGGACAACGACGATTTCCGCCGGGGTGTCCCGACCAACCACAAGGTCTTCGGCGAGGCGATGGCGATCCTGGCGGGTGACGCGCTGCTGACCCTGGCCTTCCGGCTGCTCGCCGCGAACTTCGTGGGCGGGCTCACGCCCGACTCGGCGCACGCCTTGCGCGACGTGCTGGCCGACGTGGCCGATGCGGCCGGTCATGGCGGCATGGTCGGCGGCCAGGTGGCCGACCTCGAGGCCGAGGGCAAGCCGGTGAGCGCCGAGGGGCTGGATTACATCCATGCGCACAAGACCGGCGCCCTGATCCGCACCTCGCTGCGCATCGGCGCGCGGATCTGCGGGGCGACGGAGACGGAATTCAGAGCGCTGTCGCTGGCCGGTGGCAATCTCGGCCTGGCCTTCCAGATCGTCGACGACATTCTCGACGTCACCTCGAGCTCGGCCGAGCTGGGCAAGACGGCGGGCAAGGACCAGGCCCAGCAGAAGGCGACGTTTCCCGCCGTCCACGGGCTGGAGGCCTCGCGCCGTCGCGCGAAGGAGCTGCTCGACGAGGCCGAAGCCGCGCTGGCGCCGCTCGGGCCGCGCGCCGAGCCCATCCGCGCGCTCGGCCGGTTCATCCTCGAGCGGCGGGCCTGAGCCATGTCTGAGATCTGCAACCGCACCCTCACCCCGGCCCTCTCCCTGACAGGGAGAGGGAGGATGGTTGTCTCTCCCTGTCTGATTCCCTCTCCTCTCTGGGGAGAGGGGCAGGGTGAGGGGACCTGATCCCATGTCCGAGATCCGCTC
>DASSSH010000239.1:0-2991 GCA_035708525.1 Candidatus Methylomirabilota bacterium | reverse complement strand
CCAGTTCGCCACGCTCCAGGGCGAGTCCAAGAAACTGGAGGGGAACCTCAAGGTCCTCCAGGGGGACAAGGAAAAGCTGGATCGCCGACTGGAGAGTGTCGAGCGGACGCTCAAGGATCGGGAGGCAAAGCTTCAGGAGCTGGAGAAGAACCTGCGCACGTGGCAGGGGACCGGTCAGCGCTTGATGGAAGAGCAGAAGAAGCTCCAGGCCGAACTCCGGGCCCGCGAGGAGGAGCTCAAGCGAGTCAATCTGCTCCAGGCGGAGCAGGCCGCGGAGGTCCACGAGCTCACCCAGGTCCTCAAGGAGCGGGAAGGGCAAATCGCAGCGCTCCGGCGCCAACTCCGGGACGTCGGGCGGTAACGTGCTGATGTGCCGACACGCCCTGCCACCGCTCCGCAGCGGGGGAACGACGCGTGTCGATTCTGGTGGTCTTTGATTATCTCTGACCCTGGTGCTTCGTGGCCGAGGTGCGGCTCGACGCTGTCCTGACACGCCTCAGCCGACGAGTGTCCCTCCGGCGAGTCGGCTATATCCTCAAGCCTGAACCGGCAGCCTTCCCCAGCTTCTCCAGCGAGCGGCGGGGCCACTGGCAGCGGGCTGGGGAGGCGGAGCCGTCCCTGGGAATCCGTCTCTGGGTGAAGGGCGAGCGGTACCCCGGGTCAAGCGTTCCGGCGCTCGAGGCCGCTCAGGCGGTCAGGCGCCAGGGAGCCGAGGCCTCGGAGGCCTTCCACTTCGCTGTGTTTCGCGCCTTCCTGGTTGATAACCGCGATATCAGCGACCGATCCGTCCTGGACGAGGTGGCGGCCGCGTGCGGTCTTGATCTTCACCGCTTCAGGATCGATCTCAAGGACCCGGCAGTGAAGGAGGCGGTCTACGCGGAGCACCTCGAGGCGGTTGATCGGTACCAAGTCGAGGCGGTCCCCACGATCATCATTGGCGAGGAGCGCATTGAGGGGGCCGCGCCTCTGGCGGTCTTCGCGACGGCGTTGGCCCGGCTCGCCGCGGGCTCCTGAGAAAATCTTTTTGAGCGCAAGAATCGGATGGTGTGCCTCCCGGACGCTGACTATCCTTACGCGCAGGAGGTGACACACGCGATGAAAAAGGCTGAGCCGAAAACCTATTCGACCGATAAGGCACGGTGGAAGGCGGTCCTCTCCCGTGACGCTTCGGCGGATGGCGCGTTCTACTATGCGGTACAGTCCACCGGTATCTACTGTCGCCCCACCTGCCCGTCGCGACGCCCCTTGCGCGCGCAGGTCACGTTCTTTGAAGACATCGACTCGGCAGAGCGAGCCGACTTCCGGCCCTGTCTGCGCTGCCGCCCAGAGGAGGTCAGCTCCCAGCAACGGGTGGTCGCGCACATACTGCAGCTACTGGATACGGGTGAGGTGCCCCCCTCGCTCGCCGAGCTCAGTGAGGCGGTGGGCCTCAGCGCCTCTCACCTCCAGCGCCTGTTTCGGCGGGCCACCGGCCTGAGCCCCAAGCAGTACGCGGCTCTGCAGCGTCTCCAACGCTTCAAGGCGGGGCTCAAACAGGGGCGCAGCGTGACCGGGGCGATGTACGACGCCGGCTACGGTTCCAGCCGCGGCCTGTACGAGAAAGCAGGCCAGCAACTCGGCATGGCACCTGGAGCGTACAAACGCGGTGGTGAGGCTGAACAGATCGCATACACGGTGACGGATAGCCCGATCGGTCGGATGCTCGTCGCCGGCACGCCGCGGGGTGTGTGCGCGGTCTACTTCGGCGAGGACGCGGCGCTCGTGCGGGGGCTGCGCGCGGAATACCCGCGGGCCGCCCTCGTTCGCGCGGATGGGAGGCTCCGGTCAACCGCGAACGCCATTCGCGCTCATTTGAAGGCCTCCGGGCCGCGCCGGCTCGATCTGCCGATCGACGTGCAGGCGACGGCCTTCCAGTCGCGGGTGTGGGACGCCCTACGCGAGATTCCATACGGACAGACTCGCTCGTATGCCCAAATCGCCGAGGCGATCGGGGAGCCTCGAGCCGTGCGGGCCGTGGCACGGGCCTGTGCGACCAACCCGGTCGCCGTGGTCGTGCCGTGCCATCGGGTTGTGAAATCCGACGGGAAACTCGGCGGCTACCGGTGGGGTGTGCAGCGCAAGCGCGCGGTGCTGGACAGGGAACGCTCGGTGGGCTGATCGCGCCGGTGGCGGCCAGCGCAACAGGGGGCTCGGGGCGTCGCTACGCCAGGGCACCCCTTTGGCAAACTCACGGCAGGTTAAGGGGAAGCTCTGCCCCATCGAGGATGGTAGAGCCCAGGGCCTCGTATCGGCGGCTCAGGGAGGCAATCGACACGCGTTTGCCTTCGCGCCGGTCAAGGAGAGCGAGAAGGAGATCGCTGTGCAGTGCCTCAATGCGGAAGCCGTGGCGCCGGGCCGCGGTTCCGGTCCTCTCCAAGAGTCGCCGGGCCAGCCTCCGCTTTCCTTGCAGGATCAGGATCTCGGCGCGACCGAGGCGAGTATAGATGCATCCCCTGGGATCGCGGGTCTCGATAAAGATCTTCTCGGCCGCGGCAAAGACCTTGCCGGCTCGCTTCAGTTGGCGGGAGACCTTGTAGAGGGTTCCCTCTCCCCACAGGGTATAGGCGTAGCTCACCCGGTCCCGGAGATCCGCGTAGAGCCGTCGGGCCTCGGCAAAGTGGGTGAGGGCCGTCCTTGAGCGCCCGAGCATCCGGTTGGCGTTGGCGATGCCGCAGGCCGCGTAGGCCCTTCCGAAGGTATCGCGGAGGCGCCTGAGCTCACGGTGCGCCTGTGAGTAGTAGCCGAGGGAGTCGCGGTATTTCCCCATCAGGCGACTGACACCCCCCATCCCACAGAGGCAGTATCCCGCTCCGCCTCGATCGCCCTGCTGCTCGAAGAGGACCTTCGCGCGCCGAAACGTGTCCAGGGCGTCGTTCAGGCTCCCCCGGATCCGGCGCGCGCCTGCCGTGGCCCACAGGACGTACGCCTGCCCGGCGAGGTCTCGAGCTTTGG
>DASSSH010000238.1:0-4438 GCA_035708525.1 Candidatus Methylomirabilota bacterium | reverse complement strand
CTCGAGCCGTTTGCGGAGGGCGGCCACCTGGGCGCGGAACGGCCGAACGCGGGCCTCGTCGGCCTGGGCCTTGAGCACCTTGAGGCGGAGCTCCTCGTTCTTGGCCGAGAGCTCATCGCGCTCGAGGCGCTTGGGGGAGATGAGCAGGAAATACCCGAGCGCACCCACGACCAGCAGCAGCATGACTCCGAAGGCGACCTTCTGGTTCTTCGGCGCGTTGACGATCGGATCGAGCAGGGCCATGGCTCAGGTCTCGAAGCGGCACGACACCTCGAAGGTGACCGTGCGCGGCGACTTGGTGAGGTCCTGGCGCGCGTCGACGAGATCGATGTCCTTGAACTTGCCCGAGGCCTTGAGATTGCTCATGAAGTCCGACACGGCCACGGACGAATACGCGACGCCCGCGAAGCGGAGCTGCCCACCCTTCTCTTCCATCCGAGTCAGCCACAGATCTTTCGGCACCGTCTCCAGCAGCGCGTTTAGCATGTAGACGGGGCGCGTCTGATTGCGGGCCACGGACTCGATGGCGTTGACCCGGGCCTCGAGGGCTTCCTTGTCGCGCCGGAACCGCTCGCCTTCGGCGATGATCGTTTGCAGGCGGGCGGCCTCCTTCTCGTTCTTGTCGATCTCGCGGGCGAGGGAGGAGATCTCCGACGCGAGCCAGATCCACCAGACGGCGAGGACGACGACGAGAGCGAGGGCGAGGCCACCGAAGAGGAGGCCGAGGTTCATGCCCGGCAGGGCGATGCCGCCCCGCTTCTTCGTGGTGGGAGGCGCGAGATTGATCTTGATCACGACGCTTTGTCTCCGGGGCGCCGCAGCGCAAGCCCGACCACGACCGCCAGGAGGGGCCCCGCCGAATGGAGATCCTCCTCCGGGAACTGCTCGGGGCTGACCTCGACGCGCTGGAAGGGCTGAGCCATCTCGACGGGCACCCCCCAGGACGAGGCCAGGAAGTCTTCGAGGCCGGAGAGCTTGGCACCGCCCCCCGAGAGCACGATCTTGCTGATGCGCTCCGAGTCGGGCGTGGAGGCGAAGTAGTCGAAGGTGCGCTGAACCTCGAGTGACAGCTCGCGCGACACGGATTCGAGAGCCGGGACGAGATCGTCCCAGTTGACGCCCACCTCGCGCCCCTGCTTGGCGGCCTCCGCCTTCTCCCAGGGGATGCTCAGGCGCTGCGCGATGGCCTCCGTGTAGTTGTTGCCGCCGAACGGCACGTCGCGGGCGAAGATCGAGGCGCCGCCGTGCACCACATTGGTCTTCATGACGGAGGCGCCGAGGTCGATCAGGGCCGTCGCCTCACCGCCGTCGGCGCCCGAGTTCAGCTCGTACTGGTTCTGCACGGCGAACGCGTCGAGATCGACGACGACGGCGTCGAGGCCCGCGTCCTCCACCACGCTCACGTATTCGAGGACCTTGACCTTCTTCGTCGCCACCAGGACCACCGACATGGAGTTGGCCGTCTCACCGACGACCTGGTAGTCGAGGAAGACTTCATCGATGGCGAAGGGAATGTGATGCTCGGCTTCGAGCATGATGGCATCGGCCAGCTCCTTGGCCGACACCTTCGGAAGCGGCACGCGCTTGACGATCGCCTCGCGGCCGGACACCGAGATGACCGCCGCGGTGCCCGTGATGCCGGCCTTCTTGACGCACTCCTTGATCGCGTCGGTGACTGTGAGGGGATCCTTGATGGTCCCCTCTCCGATGCTGTCGCGGGGAAGGCTGACGCTTGCGAAGGACTTCAGCGAATAGCCGCCGCCCTTGACCTCGGCCAGCTCGGCGGCCTTGACTGCACTCGTCCCGATATCCAGCCCAAAAGTGGCCGGCTTCCGGCCCAATCCGAACAGCGCCATGTACTGCCCCCTGGTTCAGCGGTTGTTCGAGAAAAAAGCCCTACGTCCGTAACAGTTTACTCTCACGTCACGGGAAAACCGTCAACACATATTTACACTCCAGGTAGCGGTCAGGCCCGCATGGCCGCCGCTACCGCTAGCGCTGCTCCGGGAAGTCGTCCCGGGCGTTGACGCTGTTGGCGGGATTGAGGTCCAGGACCATCTCCTGACTGGACCTGAGCTCCACTCGCAGCCGCCAGATCGGCTGCCCGGCGACTCGATTCGTCAGCTTGTAAGGGCCGGGCACCACACTGCGGAACTTGAAGCGCCCGTCCTCGTCGGTGCGGAGGTTGTAACGCTCTTCCTTGGTCGGGCTGTTGGGCTGGCCCACCAGGAAGAGCTGCAGCCGGCGGACGGGCTTGGGATCCTTGCCCGTCTCGGCAAACACGGCGCGGCCCTCGAGGCTTGCCATTCCCGGCTTCCGATCGTCTTGCTGAAAGGCGACCTGGGAGGGCCGCGGGATCACCCCCGCGGCGATGAGCCAGCGACGCGCCGCGTCCACCTCGGTGGTGCCCGCCTGTCCGTGTTCCAGGACCCACTTGAACTCCCTCACGGCCTCGTCCTTGAGGTTGAGATAGGAGGCCGCCACGGCCAGGCCATAGTGCAGCGCCAGGATCTCGGGCCGCGTCTGGAGGGCCTGGCGGTACAGGGAGGCGGCCTTGTCGTACTGGCCGCGCTCGAGCGCCTGGGCGGCGAGCATGGCCGGGTCGGCCGCCTTGGGCGGAGCCGGCGGCGGACTCTGGCAGGCGCCCACGAGCAGCGCCACCAGGGCGAGGGCGAGGAGCGAAGTCGGCTTCACTAGCCGGAGACTTCCCTGTAGGTGCCGGTCTTGATCCGGTAGCCCTGGGGCACCTGGCCACCGCCCGTCTTGGCGTAGTTGCAGTTGAAGAAGATGCCCGAGTTGCCGCCCATATTGGTGTCGATCGAGGTGGATGACGTGTCGCGGACGTTCTGGGTGATGACCGCCCCGTCGATCCGGCCCGTCCCGGTCCCCGTGTACGACATGTCGTTGAGGACGTAGACCATTCCGTGCATCTCGAAGTTGCCGCTGATGGACAGGGTGCCGGCCACGATGAGCCAGCCGCTGAAGATGCCGCTCGCGTCAGCGGGCGCATTTCCGTTGATGTTGACGTTGGCGAAATCGGACATCGGCGTCGTCCCCGCCCCGTTCTGGTCGATGTTCTGGCCGCTCACTGTGTCGATGTAGACAATCCCGTTCGGAAGCCGGTTCCCGGCGTTGAAGTTGACGGTGCCCTGATAGTAGGTGCCGTTGGCCTGGGCCAGGGCCTTGAGCATGCTGAGCTCGTCGTTGGAATACGTGAAGGCGTCGAAGGTGGCGTCGGGCACGTTCTGCAGCGCGTCGGTCGCCTGATTCCTCACGTTGTTGCCGTCCGCTCCCCAGACGTCGGCCGCGCCGCTGGTGATCGTCGTCGCCCCGAGCGACATGGTGCCGACCTTGTTGCCGCAGGAGGTGTCGGCCCGCGAGTCGATGTTCGAGTTGCCGCCGATGTCCAGCTCGCCCCGCACGGCGAGCCCCGCCGGCGGATCGAGGAACCGGATCTTGGAGACGGTCACCGTGATCCGCTGCTTGCCCCGGTTGCCCGCCGTGTCGTTGGGGACCCAGCCGTCGGCGCTGATGTTGCGCTCGTTGGCCGCGGCGCCGTTGGTGACGGTGACCCGGAAGCCGCCGATGTTGGTCCCGTTGTAGGCGACGGCGACGAGCGGGACGCCGTTGTAGGGAGCCGGCGCCAGAATGAGGGGCTCCGGGATGCCGTCGGCATCCCCCGGATTGTTGAGCGCCCAGATGGCGCGCTCCATCCCGGCCTCCGCGATCGCCCGCGCCTGGGAGACCATCAGCTGGTTGTTGGCGATGGTCGGCTCGCTGGAGGACATCACCGCGAAGGCGATGATCAGTACGGTCATGATGACCAGGGTCAGCATGGCCATGGGAAGCGCCACGCCTCTCTGGTCCTTGATGGTGTCGGCGAGTTGTCGCACGATCATGTCGGTCTCCTCACAGGCCGAAGTTGCGCAGCCGGATCATGGACTCCATCTTGGTCAGCTCGTCCCCGAAGTTGTGCAGCGCGGTGTCTTCGCTCTTCGTCTCCAGCTGTGCCTTGATGCTGGTGACCAGAGCCGCGTTCGTGGTCGTTGTCCCGGTGTTGGTCGAGCCGTCGTAGGCCGAGTAGTAGGTGAAGGTGAGCACCTGGACGCCGCCGATGAGTGCGAGGGTGCCGGCGTTATCCGTCCGGTTGAGTGTCGTGCCGCTCAGGTTGTAGCGCACCGTGGTGCCGTTCTCGTCCACGAAGGTGATGTCCTGGCCGTTCGGGATCGACGTGATGGACTGAGCCGAGCGGAACTCGCGGGTCATCAGATCGAGTGCCACCCGGGCGTTCTGCTGGGTCTCCACCCGGTTCGAGCCGTAGAGGTAGGCCTGGCTGCCCTGCTGCTGGAGGGTGAAGATCCCGGCCATGACGAGGCCGATGATGGCCGTCACGACCAGCAGCTCGGTCAAGGTGAAGCCCCTCTGGTCCCGGAGTGCC
>DASSSH010000237.1:0-5385 GCA_035708525.1 Candidatus Methylomirabilota bacterium | reverse complement strand
CTCGTCCAGCCCATCAACCCGCCGACCCTCGCCAAACCCTCCGGCTACTCCCATGCCTGGGAATCCCAGGGGGGCAAGACGCTGTACATCGCGGGGCAGGTCGCCTTCGACAAGGAAGGCAAAGTCGTGGCCCCGGGCGATGTGGTCGCCCAGTTCCGCCAGGTGTGCGAGAACCTCAAGTCCGTGGTCGTCTCCCGGGGGGGCACGATGAACGACATCGTGAAGCTGACGATCTACGTGCTCTCCAAGGCCGCCTACAAGGCCAAGCTCAAGGAAATCGGCGAGGTGTACCGCACCTACTTCGCCCGGCATTTCCCGGCCATGACCCTGGTCGAGGTCAAGGGTCTCTTCGATGACGACCAGGGCTGCGTGATCGAGATCGAAGGCATCGCCGTCGTTGACTGACGACCACCGGAAGGAGCGCTATGGCCATCAATCCCCAATGGGTCACGACGGCGTTCGGCTTCGAGGGCTACCGGGTCACGGCCAATCGCGGGGTCGTGCGCGGCGTCACCGTGCGCTCCCGCAGCGTGGTGGGCACCTTCGGCGCCTCGATCCAGACGCTGTTCGGCGGCAACATCACCCTCTACACGGAGCTCTGCGAGCGCGCGCGCCAGGAGGCCTTCGACCTGATGCTCCAGCACGCGACGGCGCTGGGCGCGAATGCGGTGATCGGCGTGCGCTACGACGCCAACGACGTGGCCCAGGGGGTGACCGAGGTGCTGGCCTATGGCACCGCCGTGGTGATCGAGCCGGTGCGGTGATTGGCCCCCCACCCTTAGCCCCTCTCCCCCAGTAAGGGGGAAAGGGTCTGAAGGAACCTGATGGTTCACACCAAGCGCATCTACGAGCCCGCGGCGCGGAGCGACGGTCTCCGCGTGCTGGTGATGCGGCTCTGGCCCCGGGGCGTGAGGAAGGTGGCCGTGGATCTCTGGCTCAAGGATCTCGGCGCGGACGTGGCCAATATCCGCGCCTTCAAGGCCGGACGGCTCACCTGGCCGGAGATGCGCAGGCGCTATCTCGCCGGGCTCAAGCGCCCGGCCGCAGCCCAGGCGCTCGCGCGGCTCCGGGCGCTCGCCCGGCGCCGCTCCGTCACCCTGCTCTGCTCCTGCGAGGACGCCGCGCGCTGCCATCGCAGCCTGCTCAAGGCTCGGCTGCGCCGCTGATCCGCGCGGGCGGCTGGATCCGCCCCCTCACCCTGCCCTCTCCCCCTTCGGGGGCGAGGGTTCCGCGCTCTCTCTCCCCTCAGGGGAGAGGATGGGGGGGATCGCGCAGACTCTCAGACGGTGGATCTTCGGCTTCTTCGCATGCCGCGCGGGATCCGGCGGGAGCTCGGCGACCCGCTCGGGAGTGGACAGCACGCCCGATTCGTCGATCCCCGGACGGGACGCCGTGTAGGCGTCGAGGCCGACGACGGCGAGCAGCGCGAGGAGAAAACTCCCGAGAGTCACTGACGCGATCTTGAGCATCGACGCCTCCTTCGACTTCTGATCCTCTCACCGCTGTCAACGTCGCACACCGCACCAGGTTCCCGCTCCTTGACACCGAGCATCGCGCTTTCCTACACTGTGCGCGTGGCGGGCAAATGCGCGGCACTTCTCGCGTTTCTCCTGGTGCTCGTCACCGCGGCGACGGCGCTCGCCGAGCACGAGGTCTACTACCGCTACACCGTTCTGGGCTACGTCAAGGACGTCAAGGGCCGGCCTCGGCCGGGCGTCCAAGTGGAGCTCGTCCGAGTCAAGACCGGCTTCTCCTATCTCGGCGAGACCGATGCGGGAGGGCTCTACGTGATCATCGCCCGCCTCGGCGACGAGAGCGCGGGCGAGGCGCTCCGGCTGAGCGCGATCAAGCAGAGCGTGGTGATCAGCGCCCGCTTCGACCCACGGGATCACCTCCGCGAGCGCGGCACGCGGGTGGACTTCGTCGGACGCAAGCCCGTCGAGACGCCCACCGCCTTCGCCGCCACCCTCAAGCAATTCCTCAAGCAGTGATGGCCGTGGCTGGCTCGAGCGACCCGGCGGCGCCTCCGCTCCCTACACCCGAGCGGATGGACCGGCTCTATTCGTTCGTGCGGGGCGTCGCGCGCTTCTGGCTCTGGTTCTTCTTCAAGCGCGTCGAGGTCCAGCACGCCGAGCGCGTTCCGCTCGGCGGACCGGTGCTCCTCTGCATCAATCATCCGAACAACCTGATCGACTCCCTGCTCGTGGGTGCCGTGATCACGCGGAAAGTCCACTACCTGGCCACGGCGGCCCTGTTCCGCAACCGGCTGGTGGGCCGGTTCCTCTCGGCCTGTGGGGCCATCCCCGTCTACCGGAGGCAGGACGACCCGGACAAGATGGACCGGAACACGGAGACCTTCGCCGCCTGTTTCCGCGCGCTCGAGGCCGGCGGGCTCGTCGGCATTTACCCCGAGGGCACCACCCACGCCGAGGCGCGGGTGCAGCGGATCAAGACCGGCGCGGCCCGGATCGCCCTCGAGTACGAGGCCCGACGGCAAGGCGGGGGACCCGGCGAGCCGCTGACGGTGATTCCGGTGGGGCTCACGTTCGACGTCCGCAAGTCCTTCCAGGGTCACGTGCGCGTCGCCTTTGGCGAGGCCGTCCCGGTCGGGCCGTACCTCGGCGGATACCGCGAGGAGCCCGCGAAAGCGGTCGAAGCTCTCACGACAGCGATCCAGTGGGGCATGGAGGCCGAGGTGCTCCACGTCGAGCGCATGGACCATGCCGGGCTCGTGCGAGCCGTCGACGAGCTCTACCGCAGCGAGCTGATCCGCGAGCTACAGGCGGAGCGCGGGCTCTCGCCGAGGCAGATCGACACGGTCCGACTCGCCCGCAGCATCGCCGAGGCGGTCGCCTACTTCGAGGGGCGGGACCCGGAGCGGGCGGCGCACCTGGCCGACCGGATCACCCGCTACCGAGCGATGCTGGCCGCGTATCAGCTGCGCGACATGGCGGTGCGTGCGCGGCTCGAGCGGCCGCCCGCGCGCCGGCGTCTCCGGCGCTCCTGGCAGGCGGCGCTCGGCCTGCCCCTGTTCGTCTACGGCGCGGTCGTGAGCGGCCTGCCGTATTTCCTCCCACGCTGGCTGGCCCGTCGGATCGCGCACAAGGAGACCGACTACGCGACCACGCGGCTGCTGGCCAGCATCGTCGCGCTCCCCCTGTTCTGGGGGCTCGAGATCTGGCTCGTTTGGCATTTCGCCGGCCTCCGCTGGGCGGCCCTGTTCGCGCTGTCGCTGCCCGTCAGCAGCGTGCTCGCGTACCACTATCTGGCCGGCCTGTCGCGCCTCAAGAGCCAGCTCGGCTTCACCATGCTGGCGCTGACGCGCCGCCAGGCGGCCAAGCGATTGCTGGTCGAGCGGCGAAGCCTGATCGCCGAGATCGAGCAGGCCAAGACCGATTTCCTCGCCGCGACAAAGGGGAGCAGCTTTTGACCGTCCACCGCCTCGAGGAGCTGTCCACACCGGCACTCGACGCCCTCGACCGCGGGCGGACCGTGATCGTCCTCACCGTCAGCCCGCTTGAGACCCACGGCCCGCATCTGCCGATCGGCGTGGATGCCTTCACGGCGCGCCACTTCGCAGAGGCCATCGCCGGGCGCCTGGTGGCCGAGCGCCAGGGCTGGTCGGCCGTGCTGGCGCCCACCCTGCACCTCGGCTCGTTCACCTTCGATACGGTAGGAACGGTCAAGGTGCGGCAGCGCGTGGTGCGTGACGCCGTGATCGACTACGGGGCTGCGCTCGCCCGCGCCGGCTTCCGCTTCATCCTGGTCTCCAACGGCCACGGTGGCCCTGGACACCTGGTCGCCCTCGAAGAGGCGGCGGGCTTCGTCTCCCGCCGGTACGGCGTGACCATGGCCTCCTTCACCGGGCATCTCGCCTGGGAGTTCCTCCGCGGACGGTATCTTCCCAAGATCGAAGCGGCACTCGGCCGGCCGCTGTCCGAGGACGAGCGGAAAGCCTTCGCGGAGGACGCCCACGGCGGCTGGTGGGAGACCTCGATCATGCTGCTGCTGCGCCCCGATCTCGTGGACGGCGGGTACCGGATGCTACCCGCCGCGCGCTATTCGCTCTCGGACAAGATCGTGCCGAACTATCCGCTGCGCAACGGTGGGCGGGGCTACGTGGGACATCCCGCGCTGGCCGATCCGGCCTTCGCCAAGGCGACCACCGAAGTGCTGATGGGCGAAGCGATGGCCGTGGTCAACGGCCTGCTCGACGGCCGGATCAAGCCGCGCCACCGGCGCTCGCCCTTTTTCGGCATTCCCTTCTTCCGCACCAACTTCTGGCCGGCCGCGGGCGCGGCGGTCCTCGTCCTCGTCACCGCGCTGGTCTGGTGGCTGAGCCGCTGATGCTTCCCGTCCATCTGCGCAACGGCAAGGTGTTCCTCTCCTGCCGCCTGTTCGTCCCCAAACAGTCCAACGGCCTCGGCGTGGCGTATTCCCACGGCTGGGGCGGCGCTCATGTCTTCGACGACCTGCATGCGCGGCTGGCCGGCTGGGGCTTCACCATCGCCTCCATCGAGCAGCGCGGCTACGGCGCGTCCACGGGCAAGGCGCAGCTCTCGGCCTGGCCCGACGACCTGGGCGCTGCGGCCTCGTGGCTGCAGGCCCGTGACCTCAAGGTCTGGGTCATGGGTCTCTCGACGGGCGGCACCATGGCGCTCGTCACGGCGGCGCAGCGTCCCGATGTCTTGGGCGCCGTCGCGATCTCCCCCTTTGCGACGCTGAAGCGGATCCAGGAGGATTATCCGCCCTGCCGGCAGATCCTGGCCGAGCGCTTCGGTCGCTTCGCCGCCGCCGACTTCTCCACGGCCGACGCCCTGCGCTGGGCGCCGCGCATCGCGCCGCGCCGCGCGGTGGTGATCCACTGCACCGCCGATGACATCGTCCCCTTCGGCCATGCGAAAGCCATCCGGGCGGCCGCGTCGCGCACCATCGAGCTCTGGCCCATCCCGAAGGGCGACCACCGGCTGGAGACCATCAAGCGCGCCCCGCTCTTCGCCCGCATCCGGAGCGTGCTCACCCGAGGAGGCAAGACATGAAAGCCTATGTGCTAATCGAAACCGCCGCCGGAAAGACCAAGGGAGTCAAGAAGGCGCTCACGAAGATCAAGAGCGGGCGCGCCACCGTCGAGGCGCTGGACGCCGTGACGGGACCGTACGACTTCATCGCCGTGGTCGAGGGGCAATCGCTCGACGCCATCGGCAACCTCGTCACGGACTCCATCGGCATCATCGACGGCGTCACCCGCACGACCACCTGCGTCGCGGTCAGCGTGGGGTAACCCCTCGACCCCCCTCACCCTACCCCTCTCCCCAGAGGGGAGAGGGAATCCTCTCACAGGGGAGAGGGAGTCCAAGTCCCCATCTCCCTTCCAGGGAGAGGGCC
>DASSSH010000236.1:0-2980 GCA_035708525.1 Candidatus Methylomirabilota bacterium | reverse complement strand
GCAGACCGATCTGCCGATGATGCTGGTGGTCCTGCGGAAGGGCACGGCGGCGGCACACTACATCATGGGCGGCCCCACCGCCAACAACCACAACGCGTTCACGCTCGGCACGCCCACCACGGAGCTCAACGTGATGCACGGAGAAACGGCCGCCGTGGCCTCGTTTTCCCGGCGGCTCGTGAAGGAGAAGGAGGCCGGGCGGCCGCTCGGGCCCGTGATCGAGCAGATGAACGTGCTGGCCCGGCAGTACCGCGAGCAGTCCCGGCCGATCTACTGCGCCAAGCGCGGTTTCGTGGACGAAGTCGTCGCCTTCGACGACCTCCGCCGCTACCTGGTCGCCTTCGCGGGCTCCGTCTATCAGAACCCGCCGTCCATCTGCCCCCAGCACCACATGCTGCTGCCCCGGCTGATCCGGTCCCAGATCGTCAAGGGCCTGGAGCGGCCGAAGAAGGCGCGCTGAGCCGCCTCAGAGGTTGGTCGGATGCGCAGGATGGTCCTCGCCGAGGGCCTCCTCGAGCGCCCGGGCCAGCTGCTGGTCGTGCTCGTGGCTCATGGCGAAGATCCGGCACTGGGCAACCTTGCCCGGTAGGTACTTCAGTAGCTCCTTGAGCGGCTCCGCCGAGACCGTCCGGGTGGCCGCGTCGTAGACGTAGATCTGCCGGTCCTGCATGCCGATGGGGTTCAGCGGTCTCGGGTCCTGCTGGGCCATGTCGATCTTGAACGGAAAGTCTTTGAGCGAGACGGGAAGTAGATCCCGCACGCGCTGCTCCACGTCCTCGGCCTCCATGAAGCGATGCCCGCGGCGCGGCTCGAAGAGGTCGAGCACGACCTCGTGGGACATGCGCCACTTGAGGCGCCGGTCCAGGACCTGACGCCATTCCAGGCCCAGCGCCTTGCGCTCGGAATCCTCCGCGTGCTCCCAGCGCCCGACTTCCTCCAGCAGGGTCCACTCGGTCAAGTGCAGGTAGGGATGGAGCTCCTTGTTGAGGTCGTACGGGAACACCAGCCGCATGGTGTCGCGGAAGATCTCCTTCAGATGCAGGTCGATCCCCCGGGTCGTCCGGTGGTAGTAGACATTGGTGTACATGTAGAAGCGGGCGTTCAGGAACATGATGAACGCCTGGATCCCGCCGCGGTCCAGCGTCAGCCCTTTGTCGCTGAAGAACGAATAGTAGATGATGCGCTCGATGTCGATGGGGCCCACGGCGACGCCACACATGTAGGAATCGCGCAGCACGTAGTCCATGTTGTCGGCGGTGTAGATCCCCGACAGCAGCGGCTTGAGGTGGGAGAGCCAGCGCGGGTGCTCGGCCTCGGGCCGCGTGTGGCTCTTGCCCATCAGGTAGCAGATCCAGTCGGGATCGATGGACTCGCCGGTCTCGAACGATCCCGATGGGCTGCGACGCAGCCCCCGGATCAGCTCGCCCAGCTCCTCGCGGATGATCCGCTGCCCGACCTTCTCGTGGGTGAGATCGAAGTCCGCGAGGAAGTTGTCGTCAAAGAAGTGGCCGAAGGGCCCGTGGCCGACGTCGTGCAGCAGCCCCGCCATGCGAAGCAGCTCCTCGAGCAGCGCCGCCGACGGCGCGTCGGGGAACTCGGCCTTGAGCGAGGGGTGGAGCTGCTGGGCGAAGCGCCCCGCCAGGTGCATGGCGCCCAGCGAGTGCTGAAAGCGGCTGTGCTCGGCGGCGGGGAAGACCCACCGCGCCGACTGCAGCTGCGGGACTCGCCGCAGTCGCTGCATCCACGGCGAGTCGATCAGGTCCTGCTCGGTCGCCTCCCCGGGAATGCCGTCGGGCCGCGTATAGAGGATGTACTGGTGGATCGGGTCGGCGATGAGGCCGCGCCCCTGGTAGGTATCCACGCCCTTCATGGCTAGAGCCTACTCTAGTTGTCGACGGTGCGGTAGAAGCGGTACCGATCCGCGGGGCGCACCGTGATCGCCACGAAGGCGCCGCCCCGCTGGACGACCACCTGCACCTCCTCACCCAGGCTCACCGACCAGAGGCGGGAGTAGAAGTCCTCCCGGCTCGAGACCGGCTCGCCGTTGATTCGCACGATCACGTCACCCTGCCGGAAGCCGGCCGCCCGAGCCGGTCCGACGGCTGCCGTGCCGGCCACCACGACGCCTCCGCCTTCCCGGGACACCGTGTACAGCCCGAGCCAGGGGCGGGGCGGACGGCTCACGACCCGACCCTTGCTCAGCAGCTCGTCCTTGCCCGGAAGGAACTTCTCGATGGGGATGGCCAGGTTGACGAACGGCGCCTCACCCAGCCGCAGCGAGGTGATGCCGACGACGGCGCCGCCGGCGTCCACCAGCGCGCCGCCCCCGAATGCGGCGTTGTGAGGGGCCACGAAGAAGGCGCGATCGAGCATGTACTCCCAGGCCGCGGCGAAGGGCGCCACGGCCTCCACGCGGCTCGGCGTTGCGATCAGCTCGCCGTCATCCGACAGGCCGACGGTGCCGGTGACGCTCCCCTCGCTGATCCTGGTCGAGTCACCCAGGGCCGCCGCCGGCCAGGGCCCGCGCCCCTCGAGCCTGACGACCCCGAGACCGACCTCCAGGTCCAGGCCGACCAGCTTCGCCGGGGCTTTGCGCCCGTCGCGCAGCGTGACCTCGATGCGCTCGGCGTCCAGCAGGAGATAGCTCACCGTCAGCGCGTATCCGTTGGCGCCGTCGAAGATGACCCCGCTGCCCGAGCGCTCCGCCCCCAGCGTCAGCACGGAGGGCCGGTCGCGTGGAACTTGGACGTGGATTCCGACAATCGCCGGCTCGACCTTCCGGATGTGGGTGGGAAGCGCCGAGAGCTCCCGGGGGTCGGGACGGGGCCCGCTGCCGCCGGAGGCGGCGCCGAGCAGCGCCGGACCCGCGAGGGCAAGCAGGGCCACGGCGAGCAGCGGACGGCCCATGCGCCTACCTCGCGGTGTACTGCTTGTCGTAATAGGCGCGGAAGGCGCCCGACTTGATCGGCTTCCACCACGC
>DASSSH010000235.1:0-5121 GCA_035708525.1 Candidatus Methylomirabilota bacterium | reverse complement strand
CTCGCCAAGCGCCCGGCCCGCCACGGGCATAGGAAGTATCTCGGGCGTGTAGATGTCCACCCGGGCTCGCTCGCCCAGCCCACGCCGGCGGAGGGAGGCCTCGATCAGCATGGCCGCCTCATAGGGCGCGGCCGGGCCCTTGAACGGCAGCGCCGCGATCAGGACCGCAACTCGGCCCTCGCGGAACTCCCGGAGCGCGTCCCGGAGCCGCAAGGTCCCGTCCAGATCGTAGAGATTGTGGCCGGCCTCGCCCAGAATTGGCATCCCCGCGACCGACGCCTGGGCACCCAGGGAGATGACCAAGTAGTCCCCGGCGATCTCCCGGTGCTCGGTCCTCACCCGCCGCCGCGCCGGGTCGATCTCGAGGATCTCTTCCTCCACCACCTCGATGCCCTTGCGGGTGAGCCGCCCTAGGCTCCGGCTGATCTCGTGGGGCTCCCGCCAGCCGAGCATCATCCAGAGGAAGGAGGGCGCGAAGACGTGGTTCGCCTGGCGATCGACCAGGATGATCCGGTGCTGCCGGTCCAGCCGGCGTCGCAACAGGTTGGCGGCGACCAGCCCGCCGACACCACCGCCGAGAATGACGATGCTCGCCATCGGACGTTCCTCCTTATGGGCGCCGCGCTGCGACCGCCAGGAAGGCAGCGCTCACGGGCAACCAGCGCGCCCCGACTCGTTCCCACCGCCCAAGCCAGCCCACCGGCCACCGGGAGCCCAGGGGCACAAAATGCACGGCGCGCTCGCATCGCAGGTCCGCGAACGCCAGCGCCGAGAGCAAGCCCCGCAGCTCGTGCGCGCCCAGAAAGCTGGCGTTGCGCCAGACCGACCGAACGACCCGGCGCTTGAGGCGGCGCCAGAGGGTCCACGGCGCGTCGCGATTGAGGATGGCCACGACGAGGCGCCCGCCGGGCCCGAGCGCTCGATGGGCCTCCGCCAGGGCCAGGCCAGGCTCGGCGATGAATTCCAGTCCCAGGATCAGCGTCACGAGGTCGAACGCGCCTGGACGGAACGGCCGCGCGCGCGCGTCGGCCCGGACGAAGGTGACCGGAAGCCCTGCGCGCGACCCCTTGGACCGGGCGGCGCCCAGCATGGGCTCCGAGCTGTCCACCCCGACCACCTTCATGCCCCTTTGAGCCAAGGCCAGGGCATAGTTCCCCGTCCCGCAGGACAGGTCCAGGACCATGCGTTCCGGGCCCTCGCCGATCAGCGCGAACACCGCGTTTTTCTCGAGGCGGTCCACCAGCTGGCCGACGGGAGTGGCGTACCAGGCCTCGTAGGCTGCGGCGGCCGCATCGAAGCCCGTCGCGGGCTCCAGACTCGCCTCAGAACGCATAGCGCACGACGACATAGAGGTTCGAGTTCCCCTCGAATTGCCCATAGTCGCTGCGGCGGGGGCCGCCGAAGAAATTGACCCCGAGGGTTGCCGAGAGGGCGTCCGTGACCTGGTACCGCGCCTCTGGGCCCAGGTACCAGTCCCCCTCGTTGGGGCTGGCGAGGGCGAAGATACCGAGCCGGAGGGTCTGGTGTAACAGGAGCTGGGTCAGCCTGAGCGTGAGGACGTGACGGGCGGCCGAGCGGCGAGGCATCCCCGCCCCTCGGGTCCTCAGGTACTCGTCGTATTCCTGCATCACCTGCACGTAGTACTGGGCGGACAGCGTGAGGTCCGGCACGAGCTCCCGCTGATAGCCGGCGAGGAGCCGGATGGAGGAGTTCTCGATAGCCGGCTTCCGCCCTGCCCGGTCTCCGCGTGAATCGTAATAGCCCCCTTCGAGGCTCACGACACCGCCCACGACGCTCCCCTGGGCGCTCGCGCCGTACACGTCGAGGGGCGGGAAGAAGAGTCGGAGCCGTGGCCCGGGCTCCACCTCACCCGCGGGCGCGTGGAAGAAGCCGCGGTAGGCGTACAGGGACAGATCCCAGCCGAGCACGTTCCTCGACAGCCTCGCCCCGAGCTCGGTGTGCTCGACCGAAGGGGAGGGATCGTCGGTGTGTCGCCGTTCGATGGCGGCCATCGGATCGTGAAAGCGCAGGCGTCCGCCCGCCTCCGGTAGCGTGTCGCCCTCGAAGCGGGGGATTGCCACGAGTTGGAGCGAGGTGCCCGCCCAGTGACCGGTGGCGCTGACCGCATCGGATCCCTTCTTGAGGTACTCAAGCGGGAGCCCCGAGATGAACGCCACCCAGTCCTTCGGGAAGACGTCGTTGATGAAGATGAGGTCGCCCACTCCCCAGGTGACGACCTGGCGCCCGATGCGCAGGTCGAGGGCGCGAACCGCGAGGTCGAGGTAACCTTCGCGCAGTTCGCCATCGACCTCGCCTCCCACCGCGTCCCCGATCAGTTCGCCCTTGGCGACGAGCCCCCACCACTCTCCCCGTGGCGATAGCTCGAGCCGCGCCCGGCCTTCGCCCAGGATGAACTTCTCCTCGCAGGCCAGCCGCTGGGTCCGCGGGCAGCGCTCCGGCTGGACGAGCCGGTAGGCGGACGCGGCCTGAAAGAAGCCATGAAGGGGGAACTCCTCCGCGGCCGCTGCGCCGGCCTCCATGAGCAGGGCGGCGACGACGAGGAGTGCGCCGACACGTCTCAGCGGATGAGCTCCGCCGGTGGCGCCCGGAGCGCGCGCTCGCCGAAGAGGTCGGGAGTGAGCTTCAGGTTGTAGCGGACGTCGTCCCACGCGACCTCCGTCCGGTGGCCGGTCTGGACATTCTTCATCACCCGCCGGATCACCGTCCAGAATCCCTGGATCTCCTTCAACTCCTCGGCGGTGAAGACGCGTGCTAGCTCACCGCGGCGGTCGTAGTACTCTTCCTTGAGCGGCAGCCACGTGGCCCGGTCGATCCACGACAGCTTCCGGCTGAAGTCCGCGCCCGCCGGCTCCTTGGGAGTGCTCTCGACCGCCCAGGCGTCCCGCCCGGCCATCTTTTCCTCGCGGACCAGCCTATGGTTGTCATCTTCGGGCTCGCGGCCGGAGACGTCCTCGTAGCTGAAGTCGGAGCCGACGAAGCTCGTGTGCTTGTCGCTGGCCGCGATGCGCCGGACCAGCTTGAGCGCGGGGACATAGAGCCAACGGTCGTCGTCCCGGCCGGGATACTTCCACACGAGGAAGGCCACGTCTCGGACATCCGGCGGGCGGTGGAAGAAGATGAAGTAGCGCTGCTCCCCACCCTCCTTGATGTTGCGCCGACTCATGGTCAGCTCGCGGACGCGCTCCCCGCCATCCTTGGACATGAGCCGCATGGTGACGCGCGCCCGCATGTCCTCACCCGGGTAGTACATGGCCAGGTGGGCCCGCCGCATGATCTCCTCACCCGAGGGGGCCTGGGCCGCCGCCGGGGCGCCCCCCGCGACCATCACCACGACCAGGACCAGGCGGAGCAGGATGTGTGTCATCCGGACGCCTCCTAGAGCCCCCGCGTCAGCCAGTGGGGGAAGAGCGCCACCACGGCCGTGAGGTACACCACCGTGGCCAGCGCCGACAGCAGCATGATGGCGATCATGAACACCCCGACCGTGATGTAGGGGGTCAGCGCCGCGAACAGCATCACGGCGAAACCCGAGGCAAAGAGGACGGCGTTCCGGAGAATGCCGAGGCCCGGCCGTGCCGCCGTCCAGACCAGGGCGCCCTCGAGATCGCGCGTCTCGCGATAGCGCTGCTGGAACCGGCTCACGAAGTGGATGGCGAAGTCGACGGCCAAGCCCAGCGACAGCGTGGACAGCACCGAGATGGGCATGTCGAAGTCCTTCCCGACGAAGCCCACCGCCCCGTAGATGAGAACGACGGTGAACATCAGTGGGAGAAAGCTCACCACCCCCCAGCGGAGGGAGCGGTAGTCCAGGATCAGGAGGAACAGGACGAGGACGCAGGACGCGACGAACCCCTCGAGCATCCCAACCAGCACCTCGCGGTTCCAGACCATGTTGAAGTAGGCGATCCCCGCGGGCCGGAGCTCGGCGCCGGGGATGGGGTGGGCCGCCAGGTGGCGCTGGACCTCGGTGAGCAGGGCCTCGGTCTTGAGGGCGTCCCAGCTCCTGAGCTGTACCATCACGTTGGCCTTCTGGTACGGCTCGTCGACGACGTTGTTCAGCTCCCGCTGCCGCGCGGCCATACTGAAGAGCAGCAGGGCCTGGGCGGCGGCCTCCCGCGAGTCGGGGATGACCTCCTGGGACGGGTCGTTGTCGTGGAGCACCCGGTACACGCGCTTGATCACATCGGCCACGGACACGGTCTTGCCCACGATGGGCTCCCGCTCGATGCGCTGCTGGAGCCCCTCGAGGCTCCGGAGGAACTCCGGTTGCGTCACCGCGTCCGGCCGCCCGCCGTCCGCCACAAGGTAGAGCGTCGCCGTGCCCCCAAGCGCGCGGCTCAGCTGCGCGTCCGCCACGCGGATCTCGCTCCCCGACTTGAACCAGGCGACCATGTTGTTGTTCATCCGGATCTTCGACAGCCCCGCAGCCGAGACCGCCAGCAGGACCACGCCGGCCACCATGACGGTTGCCTTCCACGCCACGCACCCCCGGCCCAGGTGGGCCAGCCATCGGGACGCGGGCTCCATCTCCGGATGCGCCGCCGCCAGCCGGCCCTCGCGCGTGAGCGCCAGGAGGGCGGGGACCAGGGTGAAGCTCATCAGCAGGATGACGAGCGTGCCGAAGGCCACCAGGAGACCGAAGACCCGCACGGGGATGATGGGGCCGATGGCCAGCGAGGCGAACCCGGCGATGGTAGTGAGGTCCGAGAAGAGCACCGGCGTGCCGACCGCCTCCATCGTCTGGAGGATCGCCTCGCGCCGACTGCCTGCCTCCCGGCGCCGGAAGGTGAACTCGTTGAAGATGTGCACGGTGTCGGTGGAGATCGCCATGAGGAAGACGGGGCTCATGGAGGCCATGATGTGGACCGGAATGCCCAGCCCGATGAAGAGCCCCATGGCCCAGACGATGGCCAGCATGGCCACGGCCATGTTGGCCGCCACCAGCGACCAGCTCCGGAACATGAAGAAGAGCACCCCGCACATCAGCATTCCCGCCAGCGGCGAGAAGAGTCCCATCTGACGGAACATCTCGGCCCCGAAGGTGTCACGCGCCACGGGATCGCCCGCGATGTAGTAGCGCTCGGGTCCGGGGTCCCGGCC
>DASSSH010000234.1:0-4873 GCA_035708525.1 Candidatus Methylomirabilota bacterium | reverse complement strand
ATTCAGCTCCGTGCTCTTGGCTTGATAGCCCAGAGTGAAAAGCCCAGAAGCGTAAAGGATGTACGCACGTACTGGACTCTAACGCCGTACGGAGATCAAGTGTTGACTGCCTTACGGGCTATTCCAAAAGGCAATGGAGGTGCCGAAGCCCCTGAGGGAGACGGGGAATAAGACTAACCTCCCACATTGTCTTGCCGTCGATGCGATCACCCAGCTCGCCGCAGCGGCGGTGCAGCCCAGGGATTGGGCCGCGGCCTCGATGGCCCCGACGACGTCGGTCAGCTCGCTGAGGAGCCGGAGCATGCGGTAGTTGTCCGCCAGCGTGAAGGCACGGAAGCGATGGATCCCGCGCGCCACGCCGGCGCGGACCACGTCCGTCAGGAGCACGGCGCCGAGGCCGAGCCCCTGCCAGCCATCCTCGACCACGAAGGCCACCTCGGCCGCGTCCGGCTCCTCGCTCGGCTCGTACCGGCCCACACCGATCAGCTCCACACCCGTCGGCGTATCGCGCTCGGCCACCAGCGCCAGCCGCCTGCGGTAGTCCACGTTGGCGAAGAAGTGTGCCCAGTCGGGCGGCAGCCGCCGCATCACGGTGAAGAAGCGCTGGTAGACCGTGTAACGGCTCAGCCGGCCGTAGAGCTCGACGAGCCGCGGCTCGTCGTCGGGCCGGATCGGACGAATGCGCACGTGGGCGCCATTTTTCAGCACGACGGCACGCACCAGCTCCGTGGGATACGGAGCCGGCGGGGGCGCGGCTGCGTCAGGCTCAGTCATCGACGGTCTCATGACCAATTAGATGCATAGCGGAGCAAGCGGGATGCCAAGAGCGCAGTCTGCCAAGTAGCCGGAATCTGGAGGGTGAGCTCTTCGGGGTGCGGGGGATGCCCGGAAACATCGCACCGCGCTGCTGAACGCTGGGACACTCCGGCGCAGGGACTGCGCTCCTACTTGAGGGCGCCGGCGGTCAAGCCCGAAACGTAATAATCGAGGAAGAAGACGTAGAGGATCACGATGGGGACCGAGCCCAGGATGGCGCCAGCCATCAGCTGTCCCCAGAAATAGATGTCACCGCGAACCAGCTCGCTCGTCACGCCGACGCTGGCCGTAATCTGATCTGACGACGAGGTGAAGGTGAGCGCGTAGATGAACTCGTTCCACGACAGGGTGAAGGCGAAGAGCGCGGCGCACACCAGGCCCGGCACCGCGATCGGCAGCACGATGCGCCACAGGGCCTGAATCCGTGTCGCTCCATCCACCATCGCGCACTCCTCCACTTCCTTGGGCACCGTCCGGAAATAGCCCATGAGCAGCCAAGTGCAGAACGGCACGAGGAAGGTCGGGTAGGTCACGACCAGCGCCCATTTGGAGTCGCCCAGGCCCAGCCAGTTGACGACCTGGGCCAGCGGCAAGAACAGCAGCGACGTTGGCACGAGGTAGGTGACGAAAATGCCCGTGCCGAAGCTCGCCGCCCCGAGGAAATTGAGTCGGGCCAAGGCGTAGGCCGCGACCGTTCCAAGGACCAGCGAGAGGCTGGTCGCCAGTAGCGTGACCAGCAGGCTGTTCATGGTCCAGGTGAGGAACGCCGATTCCCAGAGGAGCTTACTGTAGTGCTCGAGCGTCGGGCCCTGGCTGATCCAGAGCGGCACGGCGGTCCGATCGTAGAGCTCCCTGTCCTGCTTCAGCGACGTCAGCGCCATGTGGTAGAAGGGGAACAGCGCGAAAACGACGAACGGCAGCAGGAGGAGATGGATCATCGCCTTCCGCAGCAGCGGACGACGCGTGACCGCCACCTAGTAGGCCTCCTTCCGGACGAACTTGAGCTGCGCGTAGACCACGAAGGCCAGCACAGGGAAGAGATAGAGCGAGATCGCCGCGCCCTCTCCGATCCGGCCGCTCTCGAGCCCGATCTGGCGCGTCAGCGTGGCGAAGAGGTGCGTCGAGTTGATGGGCCCACCGCGGGTGAGGACGTACACGATGTTGAAGTCGCTGAAGGTGAAGATCGTGGAGAACAGGATGACGATGGCCAAAACCGGCTTGAGCAGCGGCAGCGTGATGAGCCAGAAGCGGGCCGCCGCGTCCGCGCCGTCCACCTCGGCGGCCTCATAGAGCTCGCGCGGGATCGAGACCAGACCGGCCAGGATCGTGATGGCGAAGAAGGGCAGGCCGCGCCAGACGTTGACGGCGACGACGGCGGTCATCGCGTAGTACCTCTGGCCGAGCCAGTTGGGCCCCGGCGGGTCTATCAGACCGAGGGCGATACCGCTCCAGTTGATCACGCTGTACAGCGAGTTGAACATCCACCACCAGCCGAGCGTCGAGAGCGCGGTCGGGATCACCCAGGGCAGGAGAACGGTGCCGCGGATCAGGCGCTTGAACCAGAGCTGCTGGTTGAGGAGCATGGCCAGCGAAATGCCGAGAACGAGCTTGAAGGCCACCGCCACGCCGGTGAAGACGAAGGCATTCTGAAACGTCTGGCGGAACGCTTCGCTCTCCCAAAGGTTGATGTAGTTGCGCAGGCCCACCAAGTGGCTTGGCCGGCCGATGAACGCATTCGACACCGAGAAGTACAGGGCCATGCAGAACGGGTAGGCGACGAGCAGCAACAGGAGCACCAGGGCGGGGCCGACGAAGAGCGGGCCCAGGACGCGCTCACGGTCGAGCCACTCCCCCGCCCGGGCCCGGAGCGTTGGCCGACGCGCCGCGCCCGCAACCTCGATCCGGCCTATCGCCACGGCATCACGTTCCCGCGATGATCTTCTTCATCTCGTTCTCGGCCCACGCGATCGCGTCTTTGGTGGACGTGCCCGTCACCGCCTTGGCGAGCATGTTGGGCAGGATGTAGGAATTGGTGATGAGCTGGATCTTGTCGCTGGCCGGCGCCGGCCACCCGTAGGCGTGGAACTGGACGCCCTCCTGCTTGAGGGGAGCAAACTTGGGATCGGTCTTGAGCACCGGATGATCCTGCAGCCTTTCGTAGACCGGGAGGTTGAAGGCGTCTCCCGACATGACGTACTCGTCGTAGACCTCCCGCTTCCCGAGCAGATAACGGATCCACTCCTTGGACGCGTCGACGTTCTTCGAGAACTTCCAGATGCCGATGTGGCGGGGCACGTCGGTCTCGTGGCGACCGGCCGGACCGCTCAGGCTCCGGTGATGGTTGATGCCATCGGCGCTCACGAGCTTCTTGTTGCGCGCCACGATATAGGCGCTCACGGGATTGTGGATCCAGCCCGCCTTGCCCTGTTGGAGCGACTCGTTGTTGCTGGAGTCAGACCAGGAGAGCACCTCGGGCTCCATGCAGTCGCGGTACACTTTCTTGAACCATTCGACGACCTGCTCGGTGGCGGGAGAATTGATGCGAACCGTCTTGCCGTCCTTGTCCACCTCCATCCCGCCGTAGCACCAGAGCACGGCGCCCCCGGTCGAGATCGTGTCGTAGTTCTGGCTGATGGGGATCCCGACTGGATGCCCCATCTTCTTCAGCTCCTTGCCTACCGTGTAGAGGTCTTCCCAAGTGTCGGGCACCTTGAGCCCGGCCTTCTTGAAGAGGTCCTCCCGGTAGGAGGCCACGAAGAACGTGTGGTACTGGGGCACCGCCCGCCAGACGCCCTTGACGTGGGCCGTCTCGCTACTCGAAGAGAGCGCCTTCCCGTACTTCTTCTCCATCTCGGCGACGACGTCAGAGACATCCACGAGCTGGGGCTCGTAGAGCCACGGGAAGTGCATCCGCATCTCGACCAGATCATGCCCAGCCTGGCTCTGCACCTCCGAGGCGTACTTGGCCGCCTGCTGGGCGTGGGCGATGTGATCGATGCGGAGCTTGATCCCCGTGTCCTTGGTGAAGCGCTGGCCGATCTCGGCCAGCTTCTTGTCCGACGCGGGGGCAAAATTGTTCCAGCAGAGGTAGGAGATCTCGCGCTGCTGGGCGCTGGCGGGGGGCACCTTGGCGGCCAGGATGCCGGCCAGCCCGGCCCCGGCAGTCGTGGTCAGGAACGCTCGGCGGCTCAGAGGCTCCATGGGCTCCTCCTGTCCTCGGATATCCGTCGGAATGCAGGTATAGGAAGTGTGTGCGGACTTTATGCCGGGGCTCGTTCCCTGTCAAGCCGCACCGGCCCGCCGCGCCACGCGGGAGCCCGTCGGCCGGCCTCCTAGGGAAGCAGGATGGCCTTGACGAAATCCCGCGGCGGCGCGGTGGCGAGCTCGCGGAACACGCGCGCGCCATCCTCGAGCGGGAAGGGGCGCACCCAGGGCTTGATCTCGATCTTGCCGTGGGCGAAGAGGCCCATGGCGGTGCGGAGGTCGCGCGGGGTGACGGCATAGGAGCCCAGAATGGCGCGCTCCCCGAGGACCACGTCGTGGCCGGAGACTTCCGTAGCGTCGGCATGCAGTCCGATCCACACTGCGGCCCCTCCCGGCCGCGTCGCGGCCACCGCGGTGCGCCGGGTCTCCGGGGCGCCGACCGCGTCGATGACCACATCGGCCCCGCGCCCGCGGGTGAACTCGCGCACCGCGGGCACGACTGCCTCGCGCGAGGGATTGAAGACAGGCTCGGCGCCCAGGCCGTGAGCCAGCGCATAGGAGACATAGAGGCCCTTATTGGACGAAGGGCGGGGCCTGTGGGGGCGGCGGTCCCACAGCCGCCACACCAGCGACGGCTGCGAGCCCTCCCAGCGCTCCGGCGGCCGGATCTTTGAGGGAGATCTTGCTCCGCCGAGCACGGCCAAGAAGCTCGGCTCGAAGTCGGAAGCTGAGGTCCTCAGACGCTTCACCAGCGTTGTCGGCACGGCAAAGATGGCCAGTGCGGTGGATAAGGCGGATGTCAGGATGTTCAAGGCAGCGCTCGCCTCACTCCTTCGAATCGCCAGGGGTCCGG